>DASRAA010000245.1:0-4683 GCA_035638375.1 Binatia bacterium
ACTAATCGGGATCAATGATGATGATCTTTATGTTGTTCCGGGCTGAGCTGTTTACCGGATTGCTCTTTCAGATTCTCGTGCTCGTGCTCGCTCTCTTCGTATACGGCAGGAATGCCTTGGCTACCCTTAGTGGGCAATTGGCGCAGAAAGCGCACAATGCCCCACATTTCGTCGTCTTCGAGTACGCCCTTCCATCCGGGCATGCCGCTGAAGCGAATGCCGTTTTCAACGATCCATTTGAGTTGCCCGTCTTTGTACTGCTGAACGTCGGGATCGCCGAGATCGACTACCGGCGGCGACATTTTGGCGGCAAAGGGAACCCCCGTGCCGTGGCCGTCGAGGCCGTGACACACCTGACAGTGATGTTGGAAGTGCTCTTTTCCGGTCTGCACAACCTCCGGCGTATCAGGAGTGGGGTTCTGCCACTCTTTGCCGCCGATCTTCATCTTTTTGACTTCGGCAGCTAGTTTCGTTTCTGCATCACCCGGCTTGCTGGCCTCGCAAGAAGGCAACACCATCAGCGCGAGTAACAGCAGCGCGAACCACAGCTTCGGAAACCGCAACGCGGAGTGCGTTGCAGGCGACGCAATTAACACAACTCGGCTTGGGCGCAATTGACAGCTCTTACTTCGACGAAGATTTGCAGGTCTTCGAAATGTGCTTCATGCTCGTCACTTCGAGCGTTGACTGCCCGCCGCCGGCGCTTGAAGTCGATGCGCCGGAAGCGCTAGAACCACTGGCAAGACCGGGGCTCGATGTCTTACCGGTGATCTGAACCTCGTGACCGACGTGATCTTTCAACTCGGTTGTATTACCGGCGAGCGTGTAGGTGGTTCCGTTGTCCGCAGTAAGAATGTAGTTTCCGCTTGCACCCGACAGGCAACCCTGAACGGTCGTGGCCCCCGTGTCGCCGGCTGTCTGAGAGCTCGATGATGCTTGTGCCTGCAGCCACACGGCTGAAAGCAACAGCAAAAGAGAAAGCAATAGAGGCTTACGCATACATCCTCCTTTCGGTCCAGCTAGATGCCCGGCTGGTCAGAAAGGTTGTCGCTGGAGCTTATGAACACAGCAGAAGTTGCGCTCCGCTCAGATGAGCGGACACCACTTTCCAACGTCCATGATGACATGTGCGGTTTGACTTGCGGTTACGGTGAAGGGCACGGATTGCCGCAGGCGTGCTTGCGGACGCGGGGCTGTTTGTCGAGGATAATTCGGCGTTCCTTGGAACCTCGGAGGCACTGAACGCGAATAAGGGCTCCACCATTGCCACAAAAACCTTAGAATTTGTTAATCAGGTAAAGCTCTTTGCCCGCGTTTCCTCTTAGGTGGCTTACACGATTCCTCCTGGATAATGCCGAACTGCAGGCGCTTTTGCATATGGTCGATGCGATCGAGAAAGACGCGGACCCGCTCGCCGATAGAGAAGGTCTTACGGGTACGCCGGCCGATAATCTGCCGGGTGTTTTCGTGGAAAACGAAGTGGTCATCTGGGAGAGATGCAATCGGCACCAATCCTTCGATGAACAGATCGGTGAGTTCTACGAAGAGTCCGAACTTGGTGACACTCACGATGAGGGCATCGAAATCGTCCCCGAGGTGCTGCTCCATGAATTTCGCCTTCTTCCATTCCATCAGTTCCCGTTCGGATTCGTCGGCGCGGCGCTCGGATTGGGAGGATTCGTCGGCGATTTCTTGCAGCACCAGCTCCGGGATAGGACCGGCGAGGGGTGCGCGACGCTGAGGTTCGGCTCCCTTCTTGTGTACCGCAATCGGCTCGCGCTTCGACCACGGCAACGGCATTTCGCTGTGAACACTCGTGCCTACGCCGACGGCAATCTTGCCATCTGCACTTTCCGCTGAGTCCCGCAACACTGCTTTCAAGATGCGGTGCACGATCAAGTCGGGATAACGGCGAATGGGTGACGTAAAGTGTGTATACGTAGGCGCTGCGAGCGCGAAGTGGCCTTCGTTCTCTGCCGAATAGCGGGCCTGCTTCAGCGAACGCAGCATCAGGTAGGAGAGGATGCGCTCCTCGGATTTGCCTGCGATCTTTTGCGTAAGTTTCTGATACATGCGGGGCGTGATGTGGACTTCTTCGGGCAGCTCGATAGTCTTGCCTCGCTGGCCCGTGCCGTAGCGTTCGCGTCGATCTGACTTCATCTGAATCCGCTTAACCGGCAGTGCTCCCAAGCCGAGGGAGTAGCCAAACGTGGCCGCTATGGCTTCGAATTCGAACACACGTTTTGGATCGGGTTTTTCGTGGATGCGATAGAGGGAGGCAACGTGTTTCCGTTCCAGATATCCGGCGACGCATTCGTTGGCGGCCAACATGAACTCTTCAATCAGGCGGTGTGCGATGTTGCGCTCCGAGCGTGTCACGCCCTTCATAAGGCCGTTCTTGTCGAACTCAATGACAGGCTCCGGTAGGTCGAAATCGATGGAACCTCGGCGCACACGCTTGCGATTCAAGACCATTGCCAGCTCGCGCATAAGCTCGAACACGTCCACATAGGCGTGATAATGCTGCCGCAGGCCCGGGTCACCTTCGAGAATCAGGTTGACATCGGTGTAGGTCATGCGTTCTGCGGAGCGGATGGCACCTTCATTGAGTGTGTAGTCGACGATCTCGCCCTGGTGATCGATTTCCACGACGCAAGACAGCACCAGCCGGTCGAGATGAGGAACCAGGCTGCAAAGGTCGGTAGAGAGCTCCATGGGGAGCATGGGGATAGCGCGATCGGGGAAGTACACCGAAGTGCCTCGCAGCCGTGCTTCGAGATCAATAGGGGAGTCTTCCGTCACGTAATGAGCCACGTCTGCGATATGAACCTGTAGTTCGAAGTTGCCGCTGGAAAGCCGGCGCACAGTCACGGCATCGTCGAAATCGCGAGCGGTTTCGCCGTCGATAGTGACGATTGGTAAAGAGCGGTAGTCGCGACGGTGTGCCAATTCTTTTGCGGGAATGATTCGCTCGAACTGTTCTCCGGCCTGCAAGACTTCGACCGGAAACTGGTGGGGTAGGTGGTGCTTGCGGATGATGATTTCTACATCGACACCAAAGTCATCTTCGTGGCCGACGATTTCGATCACGCGGCCTCGCGGATTCTCCACCGTGGAAGGCCAGCTCGTAATCTCCACATCGACGACCAGACCTTCGAGGTCATCCCATTCTCGTCGACGAGCTTGGGTGCCGAGAACGCGATCACGACTCTTTCCCGAGGTGGTTCGTTGCTTGCCCTCCGCCGCCGCAGGCCACTCTAAGCCGCTAGGAATGATAATGTCCTTGGTTAGCTTCTCGTCGATGGGAGCTACGAAGTTGAATCGTGCGCCATAATGAAAGATCCCAACGACGGTAGGTTGCGCCCGAGTAAGCACGCGGAGAATTCGGCCTTCAATCCGCCCGTCGTCCTGGCGACGGCCCAACGCAACAAGCACCTGGTCGCCGTGCATGGCGGAGCCGATGGCCTGCGGGCCGATGTAAACATCGCCTTCGATAGTGGAACGCTGTGCCGCATTCGGGATCACGAAGCCATAGCCGTCACGGTGCATGGTCAGCCGGCCAGCAATCAGGTTCTGGCGTGCGGCAGCGTGTTCCGCCAAGGTGTAACGGTCGCGGCCGGTCTCGACGAGGCGGCCGCTCTTCACCAACGCCTGTAACCTAGCTTCGAGGAGATGACGATCGGCGCCGCGCAGCCTCATTTCGCGCACGAGTTGCTTGTATCCGGCGGAGTAATGAGGCTGGTGCTCGATGTGCTTGAGGATTGCCTGATCGGTGATCATTGCTGCCTCCATGTCCCTGGGGCTAAAGAACACCCCATGAAGCGCAAAAGCAGCGCTCCGCCAGGGCCCGTCGCTCGCTTGGGGCTCAGGAATAAACATCTAGACGCTGGCGCTTCGACTACGCTCAGGGCAGCCTCTGAAGGCCAGTTCTACCCAAGATCCCAGCTCTATCAACATCTGAACCTAAGAAGTCAAGGCCTGAAGTCCCAAATATCCACAGCCGCGACTTTGCTATGATTCGAATGTCGCTGTATCGTAGCAATAACCGCAAATAGCCATGGGTTCATCGCGTATTGTGCGCGATGGATCGAGCCGATGCCGCAATCATTCAGCAGTTTCTTACCTGGAGCTCTGGAGGTGCGGTTGAACTCCCAACTTGAGCCTGCAGGGCCCAAACTTTCAGAAAGGAATTCTTAGTTATGTGGAAGCCAACAAATCAGCCGAACACCGCCCCTACTCCTGCGCCGAATCCGGAACCGCAGCGCACATACACTCCTCCGGCCGTTGAACCGGCGGTTACTCCGCGTACTTCCACCGTAACTCCTCAGGAGCAGGCGACGCTGGGCAAGTCGCTCGTCATCAAGGGCGAGGTCACAGGCTCGGAATCACTCTACATTGACGGACGGGTGGAAGGTTCGATCAATCTGCCCGGTAACCGTGTCACCGTGGGACGCAATGGCGTCGTATCAGCCAACATCTCCGCGAGAGAAATCGTCATTCTCGGCAAGGTTCGCGGGAACATGAACGCCAGTGACCGCTTCGACATCCGGAGCGAAGGCTCTTTGACGGGCGATATCGTTGCTCAGCGAGTAAGCATCGAGGAGGGAGCCTTTTTTAAAGGCGCGATCGACATTCGGAAACCTGGCCAGGCGAATCAGAAGGCGAATGGCGAGGCCAAGGACG
>DASRAA010000246.1:0-5723 GCA_035638375.1 Binatia bacterium
AACATTCTTGGGTTCCATCCGAAGCGCCTGATTGAAATCGCGCAATGCTTTCTCGCTTTCACCTTTGTCAAGAAAGCACAAGCCCCGCATGAGGTAGCACTTCCCATATGTCGGCTCCAACTCAACTACCATTGTGAAGTCAACTATTGCCCGGTCATATAGCTTCTTTGCGCGATATGCTGTGCCCCGACAAAAGTACGATCCAGGCTCTCCGTAGCCGGACTTTTCCGTATTTACCCGAGCAATCTCCAAATCATTATCGTCCTCTCTGTAATTGGATGCGCGGGCGCGAGGCCCTGTGTGCTTCACTTCGCTCGCTTTGCAGTGGCCGAGAGCTGCGGCATACTCGCAAAGGCGATCCGCTAATGAATAGTTTCGAAATAAAAGCATCTTTGCATCCTGCGCTTCTGCCTCAGCCTTAGCTGATTGAAATAGGCTTTCCGCGGCTTTCGTGAACCGCCAGTCAAGGTCTGCTAGAGCTATGTGCAGTGCACCGAGATCCGCTCCACTGGCTCTTTGAAAGAGGTTCAAAAGCGAATGAGTACGAGCATCAAAGGATACGTAGTATTCCTCACGCGTTAGGCCTTTGGTACGGTGTACTGCGTTACGAAGAGTGATCAAAGCCAGATGCGCTTGCCTAATCCGCTCGTACAACGTCGTGAGCGCGGTTAGCACTCCTGGCCTGGACAGTAGTCCAATCTGGCGCAAAAGCCTTTTACGGTCATGACGATAGTTAAGTATGTCGACATAGGTGATCAAATCTTCCGGATAATAACTACGATCGATATACCTATGGCCGTTGCCAGCTGGTGCTCGATATAGGGGCGTAAAAGCGAGAAGTGCTGCTTCCCCAAGCAGGTTGGTCAACCTCTGCTTAGCTTCGTCGGTTGTCCTACGAATTGCCAACTCCTCTTCTGTGAGGGGCGACGGCTGCACGGTTGGGGTGCGAGAATGTGATACCTGACTTACGTCGAGTGACTGAACCGTCCTTTCTGCATCCCGCGATGCCGTAAAATCCCTTTTCCAATCTTGATGATTGAAAAGGTCGTCTCCAATCTCCGGTGTCTCTAGAGCTACCAGTATCTGTCTCGCCTTCTCTCCATCTAGCAGAGTTTTCCCGCCCTCCGTTATCGCCCGCACCGTCGCTTCAACATCTGGAACTCTCGTAATTCGAAGCTTCTCATCCTGAGGTAATTGGGTTGATGTCCAGTCTAGCTCCACGCGTCTGTTCGTTAGAACAATCAGGCGCTCAAGCTTGAACTTGTCTCCTAATTCATTCTTAGTTAAGTGCTTAATCTGATACATCTGGTTGGTTACTTTATTAATCGGGTTGTCCTTCTCTATAACGCCGCCCCACTGACCGCTCGTCTTAGGAACGATAAGTCCGCTGTAGTGCTTCAGTGACAACACAATGACGCCCACAGGGCAGATCAAAACACCATCGACTTCTGATTTTGTACGTCCTTTACGTTTCGGAAAATGCGCTTCGTAGATGTTGGTTGTGACGATCCACGACACAGGCAGCATGTTTGCTAGGAGTTTCTGCGCGTTGCGTTCCGCATCGTCTCGCGGTGGATCAATGACTACCAACTGAGCCATCGCTGAATCTCCTGATAAATAGTCACAACTGTACGCTTTGACATTGGTGGCGGGTAAGTATAATGCAAGTAAGTATGGAGCGTTTGGAAAGGACAGACAAGCGCGAAAACGTCGAGCGGCAGCATCAGCTTGAGCAATTTGTCGATTACGTGAGTACCGCACAGGATGCGGATTTGGCCTATTTTGCATTGACCCTGCATCACCGCGAGCTTGACCGCGTGCCGCACGCGCAGCTTGTCGGCGTTCTCATCGCGAACGTTGCGCGGAACAACACAGGCAGAGAAGCCGCATTCAATACCGTGCGCGATCTCCCTGAGCTCGATGGAAGGCTAAAAGAGAACTTACTCCAGGCAATAGTAAAAGATGCGGATCAGACCACGTGTAGCCTCGTTCTTAGTCTCGTCCCGCAGGCAACGTGACCGCCGATCATTACGGGGTGGTCAACCCGACGACAGCGGCTCCGCCCGCAGCCGCTGTTACGAGGTGAGCGCCGAGCCTGACGCGCACCCAAATGTCTCCTACGTTGGTCGCAGTGCGTCGACGCTGATCGCTCTCGCGATGGGGTGATCGAATAGGCGCCGAGGACTACTGAGTTGTGGGTCTGACGCTTGCAACCAAGTGCCCGAGGGCATGGCAGCTCCGGGTCAAGGGCTGCCCTTCCGACTACGTCGGCAGCACGTCCGGTGTACCCCCGACAGCTGCTGACTTATCGCGTCGCCCGACTCGGCAGCGTTGGACCAGCAGGCGACATTCATAAGCCGCGTGTACTCCGGGCCGCTACTGATGCCGCACATAGCGCCACAAAAGTCGATAAGCCACGTGACGGCGGAGATGGTTCAAAGAACTCGGCTTGAGCGAACAGAGGGCGGCGTAACTTCCTTCTCCCCGCGTGTGGAGAAAAGCGCCTTGTCCCCGGACTTGATCCGGACGGCAAGCGGAGCGACCCGCGGGGGCGGATGAGGGGGCATCTTCGCACACCCAGGCTACGGTCACGTCCTCACCCGATTTGCTTGCAACCGCTCGCAAATCGACCTCTCCCCGCACGCGGGGAGAGGTATACCCCCGGACAAAATCGAACCGATTGCCCGGAAATTTTCGGAGACCGTTTCGTCAGCTCTGGTCCCACTCCACCCGCGCGGCACCAAGTGTCGCGGGGTCGTAGTACCACTTGAGTCCGAGCGGTTCCTCGCTGAGCACGTCAGTCTTGAAACTCCGCCAAGCCTGGAGCTCGAAGTAGTCGAGAGGCCCGCCGTGGGCACGAAGCCGATGCGGTATGCCCGGGGGGAAATAGACGAGCGTGCCTGGTTGTAGTTCCTGGGTCGTATCACCGACTTGGACCATGCCACGGCCCTTGAACGTGATGTAGCAGTGGGATGCGCCGCCGGGGTTGGCGCTGGTGCCGACGTGCCGATGATAGGGTGACGATCCGCCTTCGTGATAGTGCATCTCGCCCGCTTGAATGGCATTGGTTGGCGTGAGCCTGGTGCCATCGAGAAGTCTAACGGTGGACTCGGCGCAGAAGCGGCGCACACGGCCTCCGCTGGCGTCACTGAGAGGGCGAAGCGTCCGGCGATTGAAGAAATATCCTGGCCCGCCCGGCAATCCGCCTTCCACGGCGGCAGGAGGCCTAGGCGTCACCATGTGAAGCAGCTCGAGCTTCGAGTCGGATGCTTCAAATCGCGCGGTTTCACCCGGCGCGAGAAGCACACCGGCACCCTCCTCCGCTGCGTGGGACTTCCCGTTGAAGGTGATGATGCCCTCTTTCGGCGCCTCGACGACGTAGACAAGGTGGTAGTCGTCGCGTGCGTTGACGTCGAACTGGCGACCTTCCAGCACCGTTCGCTGGTAGACGGTCAGCGTCTTCGAACCACAAAGACCTTCGCTACAGATCGTCCTTTCCAGCCCGGATGGGACCGGTTTGGCTTCGGTCGTGTTCCAATTAATGATTGAAACGTCGCTAATTGTTGGCATGCGCATTCCTCCAGCGGCCGGTACAATCCAGTACCTCAAGAAGATAGCTCCGCCGCTGCGCTACTGTACATGCGCGCTTTTAGTGTGCCCTGCGCCACTGCGGGAGATGCGGCTTGTATCCATCGAGGCCTACCCATAGCGCGTCCAGGACGCGCATGAACACCGCGATCGAGGTTGCTGCCAAGCGGGGCAAGACTGGCACCGCCCTGTCTGCAATCGAGAGCCAGAAGAAAGCCCGAGCGGCGCTCGTAGAGGAGCGCAACGACAGCGAGCGAACAATCCGGTGGCTCATCGCGCTTACCCGCCGAGCTTTTGCGGCTCACGTTGCCGCTGGCGCGCCAACGTCGCAGAAATCGGTCCACCGAACTAGGGCTCAGTTCGTATGCTTCAGCAACCTCCTCACGTGTACTGCCGTCCCCAATCGCTTGAACAACCGCGCCTCGCAGGTCTTGCGAATAGGGCTTTCCCATTCATACTGGCCCGGGGTCCGGGTGCCCGGTTACATTCGGCAAGGGAATAACTGCGGCCGCGCCTGGCTCGGCTGCGGGGGGGCTGATCGTCTCCGACATCGAAGCGGCCCATGACGAGCTCGTCAGCCGTGGCATCGACGCGAGCGAGGTGTGGCACGGCCCGCCCTTCCCCCCCGGAGGCGCGGCTCAAGGGCCCCGACCCCAAGCGCACGAGCTACGCGTCGTTCTTCTCCTTCAACGATCCCGACGGCAATACACGGCTGGTCCAGGAGGTCACGACGAGGCTTCCCGGCCGAACCTGATACGGCATTCACATCCATGGCGGACCTGGCGAGTGCGCTTCGGCGTCCGGCCGCCGACAGCCTCGGCCGTGGCTGTTGGCCGTCGGTCCGTTGCGACGACATCTGCGTAACCTCGGCCTCTGCAAAGGGACGCGTTTCGAACCCGTATCGGAAAAACCTGAAGAGAGTCTGTCATGACTAAGCTCAAAACTCTGCTGATCGGCGCCGGCGCCGTCCTGCTGACGCTCTCGGCCGTTGCGATATTGACGACCGCAGTCGCCTTCGCGGCCCAACCCGCGAGGGCAGCGGAAAAAACCGTCGTGCTGGTGCAGGGGGCCTTCGCCGACGGCTCCAGCTGGAGCAAGGTAATACCGCTGTTGCAGGCCGAGGGCCTCTGAGTGATTGCAGTTCAGAATCCGCTTTCGTCGTTGGCGGCCGACGTCGATGCCACCAAAAGGGTGATCGATGCGCAGAGCGGACCAGTTATTCTCATCGGTCACTCCTATGGCGGCGTCGTCATCACACAGGTTGGCGTCCGCACCGTGATTCCAGCAATATCCACCAGGCGGCTCTCAAGATGGACGAAAAATAGTACGTAGTAGGTCACCAGACCGCGCAGCGTGAGCCCTCTGCGGTGAAGAAGTCGGATACCGCCAGCAGCGCCAGGTGGGTTCGAATGAAGACCGTGGTGGCGATCGCCCAAAAAATAAACCGGAACGCCTCCGGCACCGCTATGCTGGCCGTGGACAACTGACCGTCCTATCAGTCGTTTTAGTTTTGGGCTTACGTGGGAGAAACAGCATGAAGAAACGTTCGTTTATCGCATCTTTTTTGGCGGGCGTGGCTCTTCTGGCGGCTTCTCTTCCTGCCGTCTCGGCGGACACACCATCTATCGTCAGCGTATCGGCTCCGCCGGACAGTTCGGACCTGTATGCCTGGACTTTCGACACAGAAATCTACAGCATCGCCTTTCCCATAAAGGACCCCGAACACATCGGCATCGGCTATATCGTCGAGCCGGAACCATTCCATCGCACTTGGTCGCCGATGATGGACTATGTGATGCATGACCACAGGTACGTGGCGCCCGGTGTGCCGGACCCGCGCAGGGCGAACATCACATATCGTTTCGATGCGCCTGCGAAGATATCGGAAGTGCTGATCGTTCAGCACACTAACGGCATTGCACAGGTCGAGGGGTTCATCGGCTATGACGAAAAAAACTTGAAATCCATCGGGTTCGCGAACAGCACGCTCGGCGCCAATCTTCCACTCAGGGAAAACACGTTTGCGGAAGGCTATCGCGACGTCTTCAAGTTCGAGCGGGCCGGAGAAGGCAAGGTGTTCCGGGTCGTCATCACCAAAACACCTCTGCCGAATGGCTATGCGGTCTATCGCGTCT
>DASRAA010000247.1:0-3686 GCA_035638375.1 Binatia bacterium
TTTGCTTCTCCCACGACAACCTCATACCTGTCCAGCACATCGTGAATAAACAGTGGCTTTTGGGCTTCCGGCAGCATGTGTGTCCATTCCACGAAGGTCACCGTGGCGAAGGCGTAAAAGGCGGAACGCCTGTGGAAGTCCTAGGACTTATCCGAAACACGCACGCTTGGCACTTGCAAGCCTGCCTGTTCCGCCAGCTTTGAATACTCTTGCGGCGTCAGGTGAAGATAGGCGTTGATCCGAGTGATCCAGAGCCTTATTTTAGCGCGAACCTGTTGCCCAAGCAGACCGGCTGCGACATCAACAAGCATGGGTACCGGGTTTGCATTGAAACAGGCCTTTTCTTCAGCGGCCCGCAGTTGTAGATGGGCATGTTCTGGCTGGAGTTGTCGAATGCTCAGTCGCAGAACAATGGCTGGATCGGCTGGGACATCAACAATGGGGTCGGCTGCACCTCAACCCCCGTATTGCCCCTCGCAGGCGGTTGACGCTTTCGGTAATACCGTAGGTTCGCATTCCTTTATGATCTTTGGCGGCGCAGGACAGATTCCCACGCCGGAGCCGGGCAGCCTGGCGCTGTTAACAACTGGAGCGATTGGATTGGCTGGTTTGTATGCCAGAACGCCAATTTCCGGCGCACCTCACCCGTAACCCCTCTCTAGATTTACCAGCCCCAACCGCTGACAGAGCGGCCCTTTCGGCGCGAAACGGACAGCCATGCGAGATGAGAATCGCAAAACCGCTCGGCGACTTGCCTGGTGCAAAACCGGCGGTCGGCATTGTCGTGGCTGCTGGCTGGAGTCCTTGGGGATGGAGACGGACGCGCATCCCGATTGGGCATCAGCTCCACGTTGCCAAAAGCGAGCAAATGTAGGCCACGAGATATTTCGGGCACCCGGACACGCTAGTATTTTGAAGCGTGACCTCCAGGCCATTTAAGCCGGCCAATAGCCAAAGTTGGAAGAAGTACTTATGGTCGATTGCGCGATGGCTTGTCGCGGGTGCGTTGCTTTTTTGGTTGGCTGCCGCCCTGCTCTTGGTTGCAGCCCGCTGGATCGATCCACCGACAACTGCGGTGCAGATCGAGCGCCGGTTACAGGCATGGATTCATGACAAGCCATATCAGAAACGCTATCAATTCGTTCCGCTCAACCAAATCTCGCCTGATCTCCAGCACGCCGTAGTCGCCGCGGAGGATGCGCGCTTCTACCAGCACAACGGGTTCGACTGGCACGAGATTGAAGTCGCTGCCCAGGAGGACGTAGAAGGGGAGCGCACTCGCGGAGCATCCACACTTACACAGCAGCTCGTGAAGAACCTGTTTTTCGGAACGGGCCGGTCTATCCTGCGCAAGGGTGCCGAGGCCACGCTGGTGCCGGTGGCCGAAGCCGTGCTCGGCAAACAGCGCATTCTTGAGATCTACCTGAACGTGGTCGAATGGGGCCCTCGAATTTATGGGGCAGAGTGGGCCAGTCGTATCTACTACGGAAGGCCGGCGCGGAACATCGGGCGGCAAGAAGCGGCGCGACTCGCCGCGGTCCTGCCCGGTCCGCTAAAACGACGGCCCGAGCGCATGAACCGATATAGTGCGATCATCTTGAATCGAATGCAACAGATGGGCTGGTGATTGGGCGTGGTGGCCAATCCTTCCGGCAGGTCTGTGATGTGGCGGCCGCCTCGCGATGCCGGCGACTCCCTCCACTTGCCGAAGCAGGTTTCCTAAACATCTTCCTCTCGGTTCACTAAAGGATTTTCGCCCATCGCCCGCGGCCTACCCAGCTCGAGCACAATTGCGCCGACATCCAAAAACTGCGCAAGTCGGTTATAGCTACTTTTCTGAGCAGGTAAAGTTCGCAGCATCGTTGGCGTCACCCTTGCCCTTGTACTGCGCGAATGCCGGATAAGGACATAAAGGCCGTGTCACAACCGAATGACGCTCATCGTCATTGCCCTCGTACTTCGTCGCGATCACCGTGCCAGGCGCTACATTCGTTTCGACCCACGCTTCCAGTGCCAGTCGAATATTCTGGCGCAGATCGCTCCCCGCCTTGCCGTTCGCGCCGAAGTCGTCTGCACCAGCACCTCCAAAGCAATGCTGCATTCCCGGCACCATGTACAGACGGACAAAGGTATTGGCCGTGCCTTGGCCCATCGTCTTGACCACTTCCTGATAGTAGTTGACCGTGTTCAAGGCTGGAATAGCTGGATCGTTCCATCCGTGGTACAGGATCAGCTTGCCACCACGCTTGTTGAAAGACGATAGGTCAGCACGGGTCGCGTTCAGATCACTTGCGGTTTTCTGCTCTGCTGCTGCAAACCCTGCATCCCAAGTAAAGGTTCGGTAATCCCAATCGGCCTTGCTGTATACCATATTGGTGAAGTAGCCCGTACCGAAGAACGCCATGAGGCTTTTCATCGGAGCCAGACCTGTAATCCATGTGCCCCAGCCCCCCGGTCCTTCTTCTGCGCCCGGCAGATACCCTGGGAAGGTGTCGCGCCCTTGTGAGTTCTTTGGCCCTTCATAGATGGCCTTCAACGCCGTAACCTGCTTCGGAGTCAGGCACTTGTCCGAGTCCTCTTCCGCCTTACACACAATCGAGTTCGGATCGAACTTGCATTGTCGCGGATCATTGAGCACCCCATCTTTTACGCCGTCGAGTCCATCGCAGGCAGCCAGCACCGCGCTGGCAAGGGCAGGGATCTTGGACTGTGGAATGAAGCTGGCCCGATCAACCGTGAGGGCCTGAGTATTCCAAACGGCACTGGAAAGCAGGGCGGTCCAGTAGTTCGCCGGGGCACCGGCCAGGATGCCGTCGTAGTCTTCGGGATATCGTTGCACCTCCATAAGTGCTTCGCGGCCCCCGTCGGAACAGCCGAAGAAGTATGATCGCCATGGTTCGCGTCCGTAAAGGTTCTTCACGATCGTCTTCGCGACCGCCGTCATCTCGTGAATGCCACGGTGGCCGAAGTCAATCACTTTCTCCGGGTGTCCGAGTGCCCATGCCGCATCAATCGGGGTGCCGGAATGACCTGCGTCCGTGGCGGCAGCAGCGTATCCGTGACTCAAAGCAATGCCAAGCTGATAGTGATCAATCAGTCCTGCGAAGCCGCCGTTACCGATGCCCTGCAGCTTTCCGTTCCAGCCAGCAATGGGTAACCAGATTTCGATCTTGATGTCCGAGTCAGCAGTGGGCGTGGCCTGCGCCAGTACTCGGCAGAAGGCGGGAAGCGTCTTGTAGAAGGGCGCCAGATCCTGACCGGTCAATACGGCAGGAGGGCCGGAGAACGTCCTCGCGGGTATGAGTTTTGCACTCGTTATCTTTGTCGAGGGTAGCTTCAACTGAGCGAGATCCTCGCACCCCGAGTCAATGGGATTTGATCCGGTATTCTGGGAAAACACGGGAGCGTTAAGAAGAACGGTAATTGCGAAGACGAGCGTGTAGATGGTCCGGAGAGCTATCATCTGTTCCCCTGTCCGATTGGCAGTATGGTGCGGCTTAACACCCCAAATCTGTGCCTGTCGGATGCGCACTATCGGCCTGGAAGCCTGCGACGGTTCATCGATTCGCGGCCACATTGACGCTATTCTTGGAGATGACCCCCGAGAGGAAAGCCCAGCAGTAATCCATTGCACACGGATCCGCTGCCGTCCCTCGAGAGTGTCAAAGGGGCCTTGGCCTGCAGTC
>DASRAA010000248.1:0-20261 GCA_035638375.1 Binatia bacterium
GACCCGCTCGGTACGGGAAGACCTTGATCAGTGGCTCCGACGCAGACTGCGGTCTGCGATTTGGAAGCAGTGGAAGCGGGGGCGCAAGCGGTTTGCGGAGCTTCGCCAACGGGGCATTGGACGTAACCTGGCTGCTCAAACCGCGGGTAGTCCCCATGGCCCCTGGCGGATCGCCAACAGCCCTGCCCTCGCCATTGCGCTGCCCAAGGCTTACTTCGACTCGCTTGGGATTCCCCGGTTGGCTGATCTGCGCTAGCTCAACTCGCCGAACCGCCGTGTACGGACCCGTACGCACGGTGGTGTTGCAGGGACAGCGGGCGACCGCTTACCTATGCCAATTGCTGCGGTTTCGGAGCGGATGGAGGGAATGGAAATCGTTCAATGTCCGCACTGCGGTACCGGACTGCCGGCGAGAGCTGTGTTCTGTCCAGAGTGCGGGCAGTCGCTGGAAGTGGAAGGCGAGCAGGCGGTAGCGTCAGCTCCGCTGGTTGGGTCGGGCGAGCCGCTGCCCATCCCCGAGAACATTGCCGCCGCGATCGCGTACGTTACCCCGATTCCCGCAATTGTCTTTCTATATCTGGAGCCGTTCCGGAGGAACGGCTTTGTTCGTTTTCATGCCTTTCAGCACATCGTTCTGTGGTGCGTGGGGATGGCTTTTGCCATTGCGGCTTTCCTTCTCTGGATGTTGCTGCAGTTGATCCCCTTCATGCGAGTACTGGTGTTCCCATTTGCCGGTCTGATTGCATTGGCTTGGTTTTTCCTGTGGCTGTTGCTGGTGGTTAAGGCCTATCACCACGAGATTTTCAAGCTTCCATACATCGGCGACTTGGCTGAGGAATGGAGCCACGCTTAACTGCATGCTTCGCCGGCGCATGACATCGCTTGACACACGGCGGCAGAAAATGTCATTTCTATTTACTTTTCATCAACTGCGAGCCGTATCCTAGACAATTCGGTGCTAAGCACGTCTCCACCCTCGGGACGAAAATACGGGAAAGGGTTTGTGAGGATCAGGGTCTTTTATCACGACAAATGCTTTGATGGAGCCTGTTCGGCTGCGGTTTTTTCGCGGTTTTATCGTGAGCGCATCCGCCAGAACGTGGAATTCGAGTACTTGGGACTGGTACATCGCGCGGGTGCCCTCTTCAACGAGGGAGATTTCACCGGCGACGAGAACGCTATCGTCGACTTCAAGTATTCGCCGTCGCCCTGCATTACCTGGTGGTTCGATCATCATCAGAGCGCCTTCCTGACTCCTGAAGACGCGTCGCACTTCGAGCAGGACAGCAGCAACAACAAGTTTTATGACCCGGAGTATCGTTCCTGCACGAAGTTCATCGCCGTTATTGCGAAAGAACGCTTCGGCTTCAATGCGGAGCCCCTCGCCGAATTGATTGAGTGGGCCGACATCATCGATGGCGCGTTGTATCCGGACCCTGAGACAGCAGTCGAGATGCGCGAGCCGGCGATGAAGCTGACCATGGTGATCGAGTCAAACCAGCAGTCCGGCTTCATCCCGCGGTTGATCGAACGGCTGGCCTACCAACCATTGGTGGAAATCGTCCGCGAACCGGAAATCGCCGAGCGGATTCCCCCCTTGATGGAGCGCCATCGCAAGTCGATCGAAATTATGCGGCAGCGCACCGAGTGCAAGGATGGCACGGTGTTCTTCGACGTGACCGATCACGAGCTCGAGGGCTACAACAAGTTCATCCCGTACTATCTGAATCCGGGATGCACCTACAGTGTGGGACTGAGCAAAAGCAGCTTTCGTACGAAGGTATCTGTGGGATCAAATCCCTGGGCGCCGGTTGAGCCCATCGAGAACCTGGCGAAAATCTGCGAGCGCTATGGCGGAGGAGGGCACGCACGGGTGGGGGCGATTTCGTTCCCGCCGGGAAATTTCGAGGTGGCACGACAAGCGGCGCACGACATTGTTGCGGAGCTGCGCGCCAGTTACAGGGTGCAGACGGGGAAGTAGGTTGATTCCCATCCTGTCCCAAAAGAAGGTACAGGATGAGGCACCCGAGTTAAGCCCTCGGCGCAACTCGCACAACCTGGCGTAGTGTAACCGGCCAGCCATGATGCAACCGGTGGGCGACTTTGCTGCCAGTTTTTGCGGCGTGCGCTGCTAGCAGTGCACGCACCAACTCCTGGTCCCGCTGCTCGCAGGCGCCCAACACTTCAACTCCAACAAATTCCGGATGGAAGCGCTTCTCCTTCACGAAACTGCCGGTGGGGTCCCACACAAACGCCAAGCCCCCCGTCATGCCCGCGCCGAAGTTGGTTCCGGTCGGGCCGAGAATGAGGACCGCGCCACCCGTCATGTACTCGCAGGCGTGATCGCCAACACCTTCGACGACCGCAGTCGCACCGGAGTTGCGAATGGCGAAGCGCTCGCCAGCGCTGCCGACCGCAAACAGCGAGCCACTCGTAGCGCCGTAGAGCGCAACGTTGCCGACGATCACCTGCGCCGATTCGGCGCGTGCCAGCTTACCTCGCGTGCGAATGACGATTTCTCCGCCGGAGAGTCCCTTGCCCACGAAGTCATTGGCCTGTCCTTCCAGTACCAGCTTCATGCCTTCGCCGGCGAAGGAACCGAAGGACTGCCCGGCTGTGCCGCGCAGGCGGAAGTGAATGTCCGGCTGCAGTTCGGGTTGCTGCGTACGTAAAAGCGCCAGTTCGCCAGAGAGCCGCGCGCCCAAGCTGCGGTCTTCATTGCGCACGGTGGCGCTCAACTCGAAAGGCTTGCCTGCTGCCACAGCCGACAGCGCCGGCTTGACCCAGGCGTCGTCAACCGGCTGGCGCTCTTCGGGACGCATGTTGCGGCCTCCTTGCCAGTTCAGTGGGCCATCGCCGAGCTGCGCCAGCATGGGCTTGAGGTCAAGCTTGCCGTCAAAGCGAACTTGTTCCAACAGATCCGTGCGACCGATAGCGGCTTGCAGTGACGGTAGGCCGGCCTTGGCGAGCATGCGCTGCAAGTCTTCGGCGATGTTCATGAAGAAGCGCACCACGTGCTCAGGTTTGCCGCGGAACTTTGCCCGCAACTCCGGTTTTTGTGTCGCGATGCCGGTTGGGCAGGTGTTGAGATGACATTGCCGCGCCATGTCGCATCCGAGCGAGACCAATACTGCTGTCCCGAAGGAAAACTCATCAGCGCCAAGTAGCGCGGCGATCAGCACGTCGCGCGCGGTCGAGAGTCCGCCATCGGTGCGCAAGCGCACGCGTCCGCGCAGTCCGTTGGCGCGCAGAACTTGTTGGGCTTCACTCAAGCCCAGCTCCCAGGGATTGCCCGCGTGCTTGATGCTGCTGAGCGGAGAAGCGCCGGTGCCGCCGCTGTGACCGGAGACGACGATGTAGTCGGCATAAGCCTTCGCAACGCCGGCAGCAACCGTTCCCACTCCACATTGCGAAACCAGCTTTACGCCGACGGGTGCGCGTGGATTGATACGCTTGAGATCGTAAATGAGCTGCGCCAGGTCTTCGATGCTGTAAATATCGTGATGCGGCGGAGGGCTGATCAGGGAAATACCTGGCTGGGCGTGGCGCAGGCGTGCGATCAGTTCGCTGACCTTATGTCCGGGAAGCTGACCGCCTTCGCCGGGCTTCGAGCCTTGGGCAATCTTGATCTCCAATTCTTCGGCGTGAATTAGATATTGCGCGGTCACGCCAAAGCGTCCCGAAGCTACCTGCTTGATCTTGTTGTTCAGGAGCGAAACGACGCCCCTTTCGTTGCCGTCGGGCTGATAGGCGGCCGGATCCTCGCCGCCCTCGCCGGTGTTGGAGCGCGCGCCGAGCATGTTCATGGCCTGCGTGATTGTCTGGTGCGCTTCCGGACTGAGCGAGCCCAGTGACATGGCGCTAGCGATGAATCGCTTTACGAGGCTCGAAGGCGGCTCGACTTCTGACAAGTCGAGCTTTGGCGCCGCGGCCTTGATTTGCAGCAGATCACGCAGTACGGTGGGCTGGCCTCCGTCGGAAACGCGGGCGTAAGCAGCCCATGCTTCGGCCGGGGCCAGGGCAACGGCAGCCTGGGTGGTGGCTCGCGCCGCACCGGTGGCGACCTGCAAATCGCGCGTGCGCTGCGGCTGCCACATATGCGGCTCGGAGCGGTCAGCGCGGCGAAAGCGGACCCAGCCGTAGTCGGGCAGATCATCCGCTTCGGGCTCCCCCCGCCAGGACGAGCGGATAGGGGCCTCGATGTCGGCAAAGTTTTGCCCACCCATGGGCGACGAGGTACCGGGAAAGCAGAGCTGGGTGATCTCGTTGTGGAGGCCCAGCAAGTCGAAGAGTTGCGCAGCCCGGTAACTGTCGAGCACCGAGATGCCCATCTTCGACATGACCTTCGCGAGGCCGGTGTCGAAAGCACGCAGCAGCCGCATCTCGCCGTCGTCACCGGCGAGCGAACGCGCGGTTTGCAGTGCCAGCCAGGGGCATACCGAGCCGGCGCCGTAGCCGATCAGTACGGCGGCGTGATGCACGTCGCGGCAATCGCCGGCCTCCAGTATTAGACCAACCTGTGTGCGCAAACCCGCTTTCACCAGCGCGTGGTGTACTGCTCCGGTGGCCATCGCCATGGGTACCGGGAACAGTTGCGCGCAGGCGGTGCGATCGGTCATCAGCAGCGCGCGCGCTCCGCCGCTGACCAACGCCACTGCGCGGTCCCGCAAATCCTGCACAGCCTGCTGGAGCGACATTTCTTCGGAAAACGTGCAGTTCAAATGCGCCAGTGGAAGCTCGTTGCGAAGCGGATATGTACCCTCGTGCAATGCAGCCATCTGCCCCAGTGACAAAAACGGTGAGGGCAGGGTAAGACCCGGAACCGGAGCATGCTTGTCGAGCAGATGCGGCCAGGGACCCAGCCGCGTGCGCAACGACACCACGCAAGCCTCGCGCAACGAATCAATGGGAGGATTGGTAACCTGTGCGAACCGCTGGCGGAAAAATCCATAGAACGGTCTCGGCGTACGCGCCAGTGGGGCGATCGGTGTGTCATCGCCCATCGACCAAACGGCTTCCTTGCTTTCCAGCGCCATTGGGGTCACGACCATCTTCACTTCTTCGCGGGTGTAGCCGAAGCCGCGCTGCAAGCGCGTCAGGTCGTCTTTCTCCAGCGTCGTAACTGGCGTGGGTGAGGGCTCGAGTAATACATCATCGATTAACTCCGTGTACGGCGCGAGATCGTCAAAATAGCGGTCCAGTTCCTCGCCTTCAACAATGCGGCAGCGCTCCAGATCGAGCAGAATCATCTGGCCCGGTCCGAGACGACCGCTGCGAACGATCGTATCGGTATCAATGTCAGCGAGGCCGACCTCTGAGCCGGCCACGACTAGTCCTGAATCGCTCACGACGAAGCGGCACGGACGAAGCCCATTACGGTCGAGTGCAGCGCCGACCAGTTTTCCGTCGGTGAAGACCAGCGCCGAAGGCCCGTCCCACGGCTCCATGATGTCGGCGTGGTAGCGATGAAATGCCGACTCTTTGATGCCGATCGCGGGCGGCAGCATCATGCGCACGGCTTCCGCAATATTGCGGTCGTGGTTACAAAGCAGTTCGGCGACTTCGTCGAGGCTCATCGAGTCGGAGCCGTCAGCTGTGTACAGCGGATCACATTCGCGCGGCAAAAGCGAAGTGCGCGCGTCCACGTGAGCGCGATTGCTCCAGATGGTGTTGATTTCGCCGTTGTGGGCAATCATGCGCAGCGGCTGGGCACGGTCCCAGGAAGGCAGAACGTTGGTAGCGTAGCGCTGATGGAAGACAGCGAAATGCGTGGTGTACTGCTTGTTCTGCAAGTCGAGATAGAACTCGTGCAGGGTGCGCCCCGTGCACAGAGCCTTGTACACCAGCGTGCGAGTTGAGAGCGAGCAGATATAGGTGCTGGTACCTCCGCGCTCAAACGCCTTGCGAGCTTTGAAGAGCCTGCGCTCTAGTTCCCCGGGATCGCCGCTAAAGTCGTCCGCGGTCGTCACCAGCGCCTGACGGATTACGGGTAGGGAAGAGGCGGCAATCTGACCCAGAACCTCGCGCGCGATGGGAACGTCTCGCCAACCCAGCCATTCGAAACCTTGCGCGTAAATGCAGGCCTTGAAGCGCTGCGCGTCGCGCTGCGCCTGTTCCTCGTCTTGGGGAAAGAAGAGCATGCCGACCGCAAGCGGCTGGCTGGGACGTAGAAAGAACTTGCTTTGGTTGAGCAGGTACTCGCGCGGAACCGCCGTCTGCAGGCCGACACCGTCGCTGCTCTTGCCATCAGCGGCAATCGCGCCGCGATGCGCAAGGCGCCCAAGAGCAGTCAAAGCCAGTCGAAGAATTTCGTGTTCGGAGCGTCCGTGAAGGGTCGCGACGAATCCTACGCCGCAGGATTCGTGCTCGAAGCGGGAGTTGAGGAGGTTGCTCCTGCCAGAAGAAAAGCTACTACAACCCATAGTCCACTATATATGGAATCTGCGATGTAAATGAAGCGGAAATTTCGCCGGCTGAAAAACTGGCGAACTCAGGCATTGCATCGGCACTCCTGTGGCACAGTAGAGTGCAATGGCTGAATCGCCAGTCCAACGCCAATCGCTTGCTGCCTTCCGTTATCGCGACTTCACGCTTTACCAGTCGGCCAGGTTATTCACGGTACTGGCAACGGAGATGCAATCGGTCGCCGTTGGCTGGCAAGTGTTCGAGATGACCAAGCGCCCGCTGGACCTCGGCTACGTGGGGTTGGCGCAGTTCTGGCCGACCATCGTGCTGTTTCTGGCCGCCGGACACGCTGCTGACCGCTTCAATCGGCGTAATATTGTCACTCTTTGCTACGCGGGACTCGGCCTCGCCTCGGCCATTTTGTTTTTTCTTACCATCAGCGGCTCGCGCTCGGTGCATGCGATTTACGCGGCGCTTACGCTGGTGGGCGTCGTGCGGGCATTCAACGGCGCCGCCGGACAATCGATGGTCCCGCAGATCGTGCCCGAACAGTACTTCCCAAACGCCGTAGCCTGGGCGCAGACTGTCTTCAACACCGCGACGATTATCGGACCGGCACTCGGCGGCCTCATTTACGCGGCGTTTCGCGGGCCCACTGCTGTGTATGCGAGCTCGATGATTGCTGCGGCGATGTCAGTCGTGGCCGCCAGCCAGATTCGGTTGACCACTACCCAGCAACAGCCTGAGGATGTCACCCTCAACACGCTGTTAGCCGGATTTCACTTCATCTGGAGAAAGAAGCTGATTCTCGGCCTGATCTCGCTCGACTTGTTTGCCGTGCTGCTGGGCGGTGCGGTTGCATTGTTACCGGTATACGCGCGCGAGATACTGCGTGTCGGCCCCTGGGGGTTGGGCCTTCTACGCAGTGCTCCGGCGATCGGGGCAGTGCTCATGGCGACGCTATTGGCACATCGCCCGCTGCAACGCCATGCCGGTATGACCATGCTCTGGTCGGTCGCCGGTTTTGGTGTCTTTACAATCGTGTTCGGACTTTCGCGCAATCTGATTGTCTCGATAATTTCGCTGCTGTTGGTCGGAGCGTCTGACATGATCAGCGTCATCATCCGCGGTACGCTGGTGCAGTTGTCCACCCCTGACAAAATGCGCGGTCGCGTGAGTGCGGTGAATTCGCTGTTTATCGGGACATCAAACGAATTTGGCCAGTTTGAATCGGGCTTAACTGCGCACTGGTTTGGAACCGTGCCTGCGGTGGTCATCGGCGGAGTCGGAACGCTGCTGGTGATCGCTTTGTGGGCGTGGTGGTTTCCGGAATTGCGCGGTGCCGACAGGCTGGTCACCGGGCCCGAAGTTGCAGCTGGAGAGCTTCCGTGATGGCCGGCTCGGCCTATTACGCACAGCAATTGCGCCTCGAGCTGGCCTTGCGCAATCGTGCCTTCGCGTTGCAGCGACGACTGCCCCATGTCGAGAGCCGCGGAGGGATGGCAGTTACTGTGTTTGAACCGCATCCCACTCGCCGGCAGCACGGCAACTTCTTCGACGAGAGTTACGCTGCGATGCTGACCATTCCCGAGTGGCGCAAGCGGATGGACAAAGTGCACACCCAGGCCAAGTCTTCACTGCCGAAAACCGGACGCGGCTGGAAGGAACTCGACTCATCCATGAGTTCCGACGCTTTGCTGATGAACATCTTCTGTTGTCCGCATGTGGCTGACGATCCGCGCGTAGTCGGGTTGCTGGGCATCGATAGCGCTGAACTGCCTCAGTTCGGCTGGCGGGCACGCGTCCCACTGAGGAAAGGGAATGCCGACCGGACCGAAGTGGATATGAAGCTCGTCGACATGCTCTTCGAGGCCAAGCTGACGGAATCGGATTTCCAATGTGCCGGGCCGGCGGTGCTGCGCGCCTATCGCGATTTCGAAGAGGTGTTCGAGGTGGAAGAGCTTCCCCGTGAGGGCAGTAAGCTGGCATCCTATCAGCTCATCCGCAATGTGCTCGCAGCCCACGCTAGCGGCTGCGGCTTCTGCGTTCTGGTCGATGCCCGCCGTCCCGACCTGATCGAGAGCTGGTACGCTGTTTTGCGTTGCATCCGGTGTGTAGAATTGCGTATTCGAAGCAAGCTGCTGACCTGGCAGGAATTAGCCTCGGTCTTGCCGGAACCTCTCGCAGAATTCCTGGATGCCAAGTATGGCATTGTGCCGCCTGGCTGTTCGCCCGCTATCCTGTTCGATGGATTGCACTTAGGCTCAGAAGAATAACCCGGAGGCGTTCAGCTGGCGCGGCAGTCATAGCCAATTAGTGCTGCTTATAGCTGCCGTGTACATGATTAGTAACTCTAAATCACCCTTGAAATCTTTTAATTCTCCTCGACTCAGCCAGCCCCCTCGGGTATAAAAATCCAATAATTGCTCATGGCCGTCCCAGTCCAATCCCGTAATCGAACCATGGCCAACGCGCTGGTACTGGTCCTAGTACGCCTTAGCCTTCTACTCCTTCTAGGAGTAATTGGGCCAATTGGAGGCGCGGGGACGTAGGCAAGCAGCAAATAGAGTTTCCAAAAGCCACTGACCCCGCAAGGAGGTAAGTGGCTTTTCTGTTATTACCCGAACCCAGATCCAAGGGGAGCAGATGTCAGATCAAAGCGGTAAGTCGCACAGCAGAGCTATCACCGACGGCCCCAACCGGGCCCCTGCGCGAGCGATGTTCAAGGCGATTGGCTTCACCGATGAGGACCTCAGCAAGCCCATTATCGGCATTGCCAACACCTGGACGGAAGTGGGCCCTTGCAATTATCACCTGCGCGAAATCGCCGAGGCCGTTAAGCAAGGTGTGCGCGCCGCCGGTGGCACACCGATGGAGTTCAACACCATCGCCATTTCCGATGGCATCACCATGGGTTCGGAAGGTATGCGTGCTTCGCTGGTGAGCCGTGAGGTAATCGCTGACTCCATCGAGCTTGTAGCACGCGGACACATGTTCGATGGACTGGTGGCGTTGTCGAGTTGCGACAAGACGATTCCCGGCACGGTGATGGCATTGGCCCGACTCGACACCCCGGGACTCATGCTCTATGGCGGCTCAATCGCCCCCGGGCACTTCCAGGGTCACGATGTCAGCATCCAGGACGTCTTCGAGGCGGTCGGCAAATATGCGCACGGCCAGATGAACGACGCCGAGCTGAAGGACATCGAAGATCATGCCTGTCCCGGGCCGGGCGCGTGCGGCGGACAGTTCACGGCCAACACGATGTCCACCGCCTGCGAATTTCTCGGTATCTCTCCTCTCGGCAGTAACGCAGTTCCCGCAACCCATCCTCTGAAAGCTGAAGTCGCAAAGAAAGCCGGCCAGATGGTAATGGAACTGGTGCGGGGCGACATTCGTCCCTCACAGATCATCACCGACGCGGCGCTGAAAAATGCGATGACTTCTGTTGTGGCCTCGGGTGGCTCGACCAACGCGGTGCTGCACCTGCCGGCGATTGCCAATGAATTGGGGTTGCGCTTTCCCTTGGACGAAATCAACCACATCTGCCATCGCACAGCGCTGCTGTGCGACCTGAAGCCGGGCGGCCGATTCATGGCGACGGACTTCTTCCGCGCCGGGGGCACGAAGCTGCTGGGACACATCCTCGCCCAAGGCGAGCTGCTGAACAAAGATTGCCTCACGGTTACCGGCAAGACTATCGGCGAAGAGGTCGGTGAAGCTAGCGAGCAGGCTGGGCAGGAAGTGATTCGTCCCATCGAGCGTGCGCTGAGCCGCTCCGGCGGGTTGGCGATTCTGCGTGGCAACCTCGCGCCCGAAGGTTGCGTGGTGAAGCTCGTGGGTCACAGACGCCGCGAGCATCGCGGCCCTGCCCGTGTCTTCGAGAGCGAAGAGGACGCCTTCGCAGCAGTACAGAGCTCGCACATCAACGCTGGCGACGTGGTTGTAATCCGCAATGAGGGCCCGCGCGGTGGTCCAGGCATGCGCGAGATGCTGGCAGTGACAGCGGCCCTTGCGGCTACGCCATTAAGCGAATCTGTCGCGCTGCTCACCGACGGACGCTTCTCCGGAGCGACGCACGGCTTCATGATTGCGCATGTGGCTCCTGAAGCAGCAGTCGGCGGAGCGATCGCAGCAGTGCGGGAAGGCGACATCGTTCACATCGACGTAGACCGCGGACGATTGCAGCTGGAAGTTTCCGAAGCCGAGATTCGCCGCCGCATGACCAAGTGGGTGGCGCCAGCCCTGCGCTACAAGACAGGCGTTTTTGCCAAGTATGCGCTAAGCGTGTCGTCAGCCGCATTCGGTGCAGTTACCACACCCGGTCGCGGACACGCCGACAACGACGCCGACGGCATCTGCGTTTCCGATATCGCCGCCGCAGCGGGAGCAAAAGGGAGATAAAGAGAAGTGAAGTTGACTGGAGCACAAATTGTCTGGCAGTGCCTGGAGCGCGAAGGCATCGATACAGTCTTCGGCTACCCGGGCGGGGCTGTCCTGCCCATTTATGACGCGTTGCAGCACACCCCGAGCATTCATCATGTGCTGGTTCGCCACGAGCAGGGTGCCGCCCACATGGCTGATGGCTACGCCCGCGCCACCGGCAAGGTCGGCGTAGCACTGGCCACATCTGGGCCGGGGGCAACCAACCTGGTTACCGGCATCGCCAACGCCATGCTCGACTCCTCGCCCATCGTATGCATCACCGGGCAAGTCGGTAGCAAGCTGATTGGCACCGACGCCTTCCAGGAAGTCGACATCACCGGCATCACCATGCCCATCACCAAGCACAACTACATGGTGGCAGACGTGAACCATATCGCGCGCACCATTCGCGAGGCCTTCATCATCGCCCGCGCTGGCCGCCCCGGTCCGGTGCTGGTGGACATCACCAAAGACGCGCAGATCGCCTCCTGCGACTTCGAGTGGGACTTCATCCAGCCACGCCTGCGCAAGCTGGAAACCTGGAGCCAGCCTGATCCCGCGCAACTCGCCGAAGCCGCTGCGCTCATCAACCAAGCCAAGCGCCCCGTCATCCTTGCCGGACACGGCGTGCTGCAATCCGGCGCGATGGAAGACCTCCGGCTGCTGGCTGAAACCAGCGACCTTCCCGTGGCCCTCACTCTGCTGGGACTGGGCGCTATCCCGCACTTTCATCCGCTGTCGTTGGGCATGATGGGCATGCACGGCGAAGCCTGGGTCAATCATGCCATTCAGTCTGCCGACTTGCTGATTGCGCTCGGCATGCGCTTCGACGATCGCGTTACCGGCAAGCTCGATAGCTACGCACAGGGCGCAAAGAAGATCCACGTCGATATCGACGCCTCCGAGATCCACAAGAACGTGCGCGCCGACGTCGCCCTCATCGGCGACCTGAAGCAGGTACTGCCCACACTCATTCCGCTCGTCGATCAGCAGAAACGTACGGAGTACTGGGCCGAGATCAACGGCGCGAAAGGCGAAGTTGCGGTGCGCGACATCCGCAACATGCCCGATACCGGACATCTCTATGCGGCGCACGTCATCAACGATCTCTGGCGCGAGACCAAAGGCAAGGCGCTGATTGTTACCGACGTTGGCCAGCACCAGATGTGGGAAGCGCAGTATTACCACCACAGCGACCCGCATTCGCTCATCACTTCCGGCGGACTCGGCACCATGGGCTTCGCATTGCCCGCAGCTATAGGCGCCAAGTTCGCGCGCCCCGAGGCCGATGTCTGGGTCATCGCCGGTGATGGCGGCTTCCAGATGACAATGGCCGAGCTAGCGACGATCGTTCAGGAAGGCATCAAAGTCAACATCGCCGTCATCAACAACGGCTACCTCGGCATGGTGCGCCAATGGCAGGAATTCTTCTACGAGCGCAACTACGCTGCCACGCCGCTGGTGAATCCCGACTTTACCAAGATTGCCGAAGCCTACGGCATTCTCACTTTCTCCGTAACCCATCGCGACCAAGTCGCCTCCACCGTTCGCAAGGCGCGCGAGCACGCGGGCCCGGTGTTGATCGACTTCCGCGTGGAACAGGAAGATTCGGTGTACCCCATGGTTCCCGCAGGTTCGGCGCTGCACGAGATGATTCGCCGCCCCAGCGCCATCGTGGAGACAGCGGCAGACGAGTAAAAACTTATGATGACGTACCTCTTAGACGTAGCAAACCATACCGGCGTGGTGACGCGCATCTCGCTCATCTTCCGTCGTCACGGCGCCAACCTGCAGTCGCTCTCAACCGCTCAAACCGAGCATCCGGGAATCGTCCGCATCGTGATCACCTCCGAGATCGAGCGCCGCCCAGCCGAGCGCATCAAGGGCCAGCTCGCGCGGTTGGTGGACATCTTCAAGGTCGATATGATCTCGCACGACGAAGGCACCTTCCGCGCTTTCGGCATGATGAAGATCGCCTGCACCATGCAGACTCGGCCACAGATTCTGCAACTGCTGGAAATCTTCAATGGGCGCGTGCTCGAACTCACAACCGAATGGATCCTGGTAGAGATGACCGGTACGCCGGAACAGCTCGAAGGCCTCCTGCAGGTGCTGCAACCCTACGGCATTCTGGAGGCGGTGGAGACCGGCCCCATCGTCATTCGCCATAAATCACCCGGCAACGGAAGCCGGCCGCAGCCCGCGTGGGAAGTGGTTCCCGGCGCGTTGGCCGCCGAAACAAGTTCAACCTCGAATTCATCGCAGGAGGAGAAACACAATGGCACAAATCTTTTATGACAGGGACGCTGATCTTTCGCTGGTACGGGCCACGAAGGTCGCCATTATTGGTTACGGATCGCAGGGCCATGCGCATGCTCTGAACCTGCGCGACAGCGGCGTTGAAGTCTGCGTCGGGCTGTACCAAGGCAGCCGCTCGAAGGAGCGCGCCGAAGCTGTCGGGCTCACGGTAAAGTCGGTTGCCGACGCCGCCCAGTGGGCCGACACCATCATGATTCTCGCGCCCGACACCGAGCAGGCGACGATCTATCGCCGCGACATCGAGCCCTACCTGAAGCCCGGCAAGACGCTGATGTTTGCCCACGGTTTCAACATCCGCTTCGGCACCATCCAGTCTCCGGCAGGCGTGGACGTCAGCATGATCGCGCCCAAGGCTCCCGGCCATCGCGTGCGCGAGGTCTTCGTCGAGGGCGGCGGAACGCCGTGCCTTATTGCGGTTGAGCAGGATGCCTCTGGCCAAGCCTGGCAGTACGCACTGTCGTATGCGAAGGGCATCGGCGGAACCCGCGCCGGCGTACTGAAGACCACCTTCACCGAAGAAACCGAGACTGACCTGTTCGGCGAGCAGGCGGTTTTGTGCGGTGGAGCGAGCGCCCTCATTAAGGCCGGTTTCGAGACGCTCGTGGACGCCGGCTATCAGCCCGAAGTCGCATACTTCGAGTGCTTGCACGAGCTGAAGCTCATCGTGGACCTGATGTACCGCGGCGGGTTGAGCTACATGCGCTACTCGGTGAGCGATACCGCTGAGCACGGCGACTATGAGTCTGGCCAGCGCGTCATCACCGAAGAAACCAAGAAGGAAATGCGCAAGATTCTTGACGACATCCGCAGTGGGAAGTTCGCCGACCAGTGGATCAGGGAGAACCAGACGGGACGCCACAACTTCCTGGCAGAGCGCGCAAAGCAGCGCCAGCACCTCATCGAGACCGTTGGTGAGGGATTACGCGACATGATGCCGTTCCTCCAGCCGGTGAAGGTGAAGGACATCGAAGCCCCGGCGAAGAAGCAAGAGCCGGTAGGCACTACTGCGTAAACGTTGGTAAGGGAATTCGCCTCGCGGGCAATCATCCGCGAGGCCTTTTAGCAAAGGGAAGCAGGAAATGTCCTTTTTCGCGCAGAGCAAATTCGTCTGGAAGAACGGTGGGATCATCCCCTGGGAGCAGGCCACGACACATATGTCGGCGCACGGCCTGCACTATGGCACCGGTGTGTTCGAGGGGGTTCGCTGCTACAACACCGTGCATGGCCCTGCCATCTTCCGCCTCGACGCGCATCTCGACCGCATGTTCGAGTCGGCGAAGATGTACGGCCTGCCGATTCCATACTCGCAGGACGAACTCACGCAGGCAGCGCTCGATTTGGTCCAAGCCAATGGCTTCCAGGACTGTTACCTGCGCCCCATCGCCTTCTACGGCAGTGGCAGCCTCGGGGTCCATCCCAAGAGCTGCCCAGTCGACGTCGCCATCCTCGCCTGGCCTTGGGGCGCCTATCTCGGTGCCGACGCGTTGGAAAAGGGGATCCAGGTCACGGTCTCGCGCTGGATGAAATTCAGCTCGCTCGCGATGCCTGCCACTGCGAAGGCTTGCGGTCAGTACCTGAACTCGATGCTCGCTGTGCAGGATGCCGTGCGTCGCGGTTTCGACGAAGCCCTGCTGGTGGACGAAGAAGGCATCATCGCCGAAGGCTCCGGCGAGAACTTTTTCATGGTGCGCGACGGTTGCGTGCTTACCAATGACGAGCGCGATCACGTGCTGATGGGCATCACGCGCGACTCGGTCATCACCCTGGCGCGCGATCTCGGCTACAGGGTCTTCGTCGGACAGATGCATTTGGAAGAGCTGGAAGTTGCTGACGAGGCTTTCTTCACCGGCACTGCCGCCGAAGTGACGCCGATCGCCGCGCTGGACCGCAAGCCTATAGGCGACGGCAAGCCGGGCCCGATCACGATCGAGTTGCAGAAGGCATACTTTGCGGCAACTTCAGGCCGTGACCCGAAACATCAGGATTGGCTGACGGCGGTGGGAATGAAGATAGCCGAATCCGAGATGAAACCTGTTTAGGCGAGAAATCGTCTCAGGGCACGACCTAGTCGTGCCGTGGGGATGATTTTTGAACTGTAGCACCTTTTGGGGCGGCACACGTAAATAGCGGGCTTTAGCCGCAATGAATCAACGCTCCGAGTACATCAGGTACCTTGAACCCGGTGCCTGCGAGACAGCCCTACAGGTTTTGAGGAACGCTTGACCAGCATGCGACAGCACGGTGCCCGTTCGATAGACCAGGCGCAGCTTGCGCTCCATGGCGAGCTCGAGGCAGGGAACATGTACCAGTTCGCCGCTGGCGATTTCATGCTCGACCGCGATGAGAGGCACCAGCGCCACACCGTTTTCCATGCGTACGAACTGCTTGATGTCCTCGATGGTCGGCAGCTCAACGTTCATGTGCAGCGGCGTGTGGTGCTTCTTGAACGCCTGAATGACTTTCTCGCGGTACGGGCTCAAAACTGTGTGCGCTATGAAGTTCTCCGCTCCGAGGTCCTTGATACCCACTTCTCCGGCTTTTGCCATGGGATGCCGCGGATACACGATCAGTGCCAGTTCGTCGCGATACAACATGTGCGAGGTCAATTCGGCGTCATCGACGCGGAACGACACCACGCCGAACTCCACATCATGGTTCAGCACCTGGCCGGGAACTTCGCGCGCCAGGGTGCGCATGACCTGGATGCGGATCATGGGATGGAGCCGATGGAACATGTGCAGCACCGGCAGCAGATAACGCGCCGTGAATTCGTTGGCAGCGATGACCAATTTGCCTTGGTGCAGCATGCGTAGCTCTTTCAGCGCCTCCTGGGCCTCGCCACGGACGTTGAGCAGCTCTTTGGCATACGTCTGCAGTACCTGGCCGGCGTCGGTGAGCGAACCGTCGCGCGATGAGCGGTCGAAGAGGCGCTCGCCGAGCTCGTCTTCGAGCTTGGAAATCGTCTGGCTCACGGCCGACTGGGTGCGGTGCATGCGCGTGGCGGCGCGGGAAAAGCTTTTCTCCTCCGCCACGGCGAGGAAGGTTTCGAGTTGGAAGAGCTCCACGATTAGCTCCTTAACGGTTTTGGGAAAGAAAAGATTATTGAATCATGATGGCTAATGATGTGACAAGATAGATTAGTTTGACTAATCTGATTTGTAACGATAACTTGGAAGTTATCAGACCTTGGAGGATGACATGAAGCGAGATCGCGTATTGGTATTTGATACGTCGCTCCGCGACGGCGAACAGGCTCCCGGTTGCAGCATGAACGGGGATGAGAAGCTCCTATTTGCCCGCAAACTCCAAGCTTTAGGCGTCGATATCATCGAAGCCGGTTTTCCGATTGCGTCAGCTGGCGATGCCGAGGCGGTTCGTCGCATCGCCACCGAGATTCAGGGTCCGACCATCGCGGCGCTGGCGCGCTGCGTAGAAAAAGACATCGCTGTAGCATGGGAAGCGGTAAGCCGCTCCATGCGGCCGCGAATTCACACCTTTCTCGCCACCTCCGACATCCACCTTGCTTTCAAGCTCAAGATTGGCCGTCAAGAGGCCCTTCAACAGGCCCGGAAGATGGTTGCTTACGCTCGCTCGCTGTGCACTGATGTCGAGTTCTCGCCCGAAGACGCGACTCGCTCGGACGTAGGCTTCTTGTGCGACGTACTGAACGCCGTTGTTGAAACGGGCGCAACCACGCTGAACATCCCCGACACTGTTGGGTATACGACTCCGGGCGAATACGGCGAATTGATCCGCACGATCTGTCGGCGAGTAAAGGGAATTGAGAACGTTACGATCTCGGCTCACTGCCACAACGACCTCGGTCTGGCTGTGGCGAACTCGCTGGCCGCTGTCGAAGCCGGTGCGCGCCAAGTCGAGTGCACGGTCAACGGCATCGGCGAGCGCGCCGGAAACGCCTCGCTGGAAGAGATTGCTATGGCGATTCACGTCCGCGCCGATCGCTTTGGCGTGGAGACTGGCATTAACCTCCCCCAGATTTACAGTGCCAGCCAGTTGCTCTCAGAGCTGATCGGCTTCGAAGTCCAGCCGAACAAAGCCATCGTCGGACGCAACGCCTTCGCCCACGAGGCCGGTATTCACCAGCACGGCGTGCTCAACAACCCGCTGTGCTACGAAATCATGACGCCGGAAACCGTGGGCATTCCCGCCGAGCGCATCGTGCTGGGTAAGCACTCCGGCCGCCACGCCTTGGCGTACAAATACCGCGAACTGGGGCACGAACTGTCGCTCGATGAGGTCAACCAGATCTACAACCAGTTCACGCTTCTGGCCGATCGCAAGAAGAACATCTACGAGCAGGACCTGATCGCCATGTTGCACGCCCATCGTATGAGCGAGCGCGAGCATAGTCAGCAGGAGATGCGGCCTGTATGAAGTTGCGCATTACCGTACTGCCCGGCGACGGGATCGGCCCTGAAGTCACCAAGCAAGCTGTAAACGTATTGTCAGCCGTATCCGACGTCTGCGGATACGAGTTTCGCTTCGAGCACCATCGCATCGGCGGCGCGGCCATCGAAGCTGAAGGCAAGCCTCTCCCCGAACGCACTCTTGCCGCCTGCCTCGAAGCCGACGCGGTTCTTCTCGGGGCAGTAGGCGACCGCAAATTCGACCATCTCACCGGCGACATGCGCTGCGAGGCCGGACTCTTGGCTTTGCGTCAGGCACTTGGCGGCTTCGCCAATCTCCGTCCCGTCAGGGCTTATGAGCCCATCGCAGACTGCTCGCCCTTGCGCGAAGAAATAATTCGCGACACCGATATTTTGATTGTGCGTGAGTTGCTTGGTGGCCTGTACTTCGGCGAACCGCGCGAGCTCAACGAAGACGGCCACGCCCACAACACCATGCGCTACCACAAAGACGAAATAGAGCGTGTGGCGCAGATTGCCTTCCAGGAAGCCCGCCGTCGCAAACGCAGAGTTACATCCGTCGACAAGGCCAACGTGCTCGAAACCTCGCAGCTCTGGCGTCGCACGGTGACCGAAGTTGCGAAGCAGTATCCTGACGTGCAGCTCGAGCACGCCTACGTTGATTCCTTTTCCATGCAGCTGGTCACCACGCCAGCACGCTACGACGTGGTGTTAACCGAAAACCTCTTCGGCGACATTCTCTCCGACGAAGCGGCCGTTATCAGCGGTTCGCTGGGTATGCTGGCGTCGGCAAGCGTCGGCGGCAAAGTCGAGCTGTACGAACCCGTACATGGGTCCGCGCCAGATATCGCCGGCAAGAGTATGGCCAATCCGTTCGGGGCGATTCAGTCGGCGGCAATGCTGCTCCGCTATACTGCAGGTCTGTACCACGAGTCCGAAAAGATCATGCAGTCGGTCGATCGGACGCTGGCGCGTGGTCTGGTCACGCCCGATCTCAGCCGACGCCGCCATCACCCGCCAGTCAATACCGAGGCCATCGGCCAGGCTGTTGTAGAGTCTGTCAGCGACCTTCTGCAGATGCAGATGGCCTACCACGCAGTTTGAAGTTCTGATGTCGAAACCGAAAACACTCTTCGAAAAAGTTTGGGACACGCATGTGGTGCGCGCCGTCGAAGGCGAGCCTACGTTGCTTTATATCGACCTGCATCTGGTGCACGAAGTCACCTCGCCGCAGGCGTTCGAAGGCCTGCGCCTCGCTGGCCGCAAAGTCCGCCGCCCCGATTTGACCTTCGCGACGATCGACCACAACGTTCCCACAACATCGAACGAGCGCTTCGTCATCAAAGACCAGATCGCTGCCCAACAGATCATCACGCTCCGCAAGAACTGCGAAGCCTCCGGAATTCGGCTCTTCGACATCGGTTCGGGTCAGCAGGGAATCGTTCACGTCATCGGCCCTGAGCTCGGACTCACCCAGCCCGGCAAGACCATTGTCTGCGGTGACAGTCATACCAGTACGCATGGCGCCTTCGGCGCGTTGGCTTTTGGTATCGGAACCTCGGAAGTCGAGCATGTGCTGGCCACACAGTGCGTCGCGCAGAAGAAGCCGCGCAGCATGCGCATTTCGGTGAGTGGCAAGCTGCCCGAGGCGACGACCTCGAAGGACCTCATCCTCGACATCATCCGCCGCATCGGCACCGACGGCGGCACCGGCTACGTGATCGAGTATGGCGGCGAAGCGATTGGCGCGCTCACCATGGAAGAGCGAATGACCGTCTGCAATATGAGTATCGAGTGCGGTGCTCGTGCCGGCATGATCGCTCCCGACGACATAACGTTTGCTTATCTGAAAGGTCGTCTCTATACCCCAGAAGGCGACGCATGGGATGACGTCGTCGCTCGCTGGCGTCAGCTCGTGACCGACGATGGAGCTTCCTTCGACCACGAGATCACTATCAACGGCGCGGATCTTGTACCCATCGTCACCTGGGGTACGAATCCTGGGATGTCAGTTCCGGTCACCTCAGCCATTCCGAATCCCGACCATGCCCGCGACGCCTCCGAGCGCTCGGCCATGCTCGCGGCGCTGAACTACATGGGATTGCAGCCAGGGACTCGTATAGAAGAGCTCACGCTCGACCGCATTTTCATCGGCTCCTGCACCAACGGACGTCTTGAAGACCTGCGCGCCGCCGCCAAGATCATGCGCGGACACAAAGTTCACGACGGCGTGGATGTGCTAGTCGTGCCCGGCTCCGAAGCCGTAAAAATCGCCGCCGAGCAGGAAGGTCTCGACCGCATCTTCAAGGAAGCTGGGGCGCAGTGGCGCGAGCCGGGCTGCTCTATGTGTCTCGGCATGAATCCCGACATTCTTGCCCCCAGGCAGCGCTGCGCCTCCACCAGCAATCGCAACTTCGAAGGCCGCCAGGGGCGCGGCGGCCGCACCCATTTGGTCAGCCCGGCGACGGCAGCTGCGGCCGCCGTCAAAGGGCATTTTGTCGACCCTCGCGGATGGGATTACCGAAACTAGCCATGGAACCGATTCGCAAACATCGAGGCGTCGTCGCTCCGCTGTATCGCGAAAATATCGATACCGATCAGATCATTCCCAAGCAGCACCTAAAACGCATTGAGCGCACGGGGTTTGCTAAATATCTGTTTTCAGATTGGCGCTATCACTCCGACGGCCACGACCGCGAAGACTTCGTGCTTAACCACGAGCAC
>DASRAA010000249.1:0-9207 GCA_035638375.1 Binatia bacterium
CTTACCGCAGTGAAGAGAGCCTGGGGAGATCGGGTGACCACCGTGTTTCCGCACCAAGGCAAGTTCGCGCATGATCCGATTATCGTAGCAGCTAATCCTGCGGCGGATGTAACGGTCGAGCGCATCGACGACCTACTCGCCATGAAACTCCCCATGCTGCTCGGATCAAAGATGCAATCCCCAAGAAAGGCAAAGCTATGAAAGCAACAAAAGCACTGCATGATCTGGGCCAAAGTCTCTGGCTCGATAACATCACACGCGACATCCTCGATAACGGCACGCTGAGGCGCTATATCGACGAGCTATCAGTTACGGGCTTGACCTCGAATCCGACGATCTTCGATCACGCGATCAAGAATAGCACCCACTACGACGCTGCCATTCGCAAAAAACTCGCGCAAGGAAAGTCAGGGGAGGCCTTATTCTTTGAATTGGCTCTCGAGGACCTAATTCGCGCGGCCGACCTGTTCCGCCCCATCTATGACCGGACCAGGGGTGTGGATGGCTGGGTGTCGCTGGAGGTTTCGCCGCTGCTGGCTTACGATACGGCCACCACGAGTGCGGCTGCTAAAACCCTGCACGCTCGTGCCGCGCGCCCGAACCTCTTCATCAAGATTCCGGGAACGCCAGAAGGATTGCCCGCTATCGAAGAGGCTATCTTCGCCGGCGTGTCCGTGAACGTCACGTTGCTATTCTCCCACCACCACTATCTGGCCGCAGCGGAAGCATATCGACGCGGAATCGAACGCCGCATGGCTGCCAAGTTGAGCACGAATGTCGGTTCGGTCGCGTCGGTTTTTATCAGCCGCTGGGACGTAGCGGTCGCCAACAAAGTGCCCGAAGGTTTACGCGACAAGCTAGGTATCGCCATTGGCCAGCGTATCTACAAAGCGTACCGCGATCTGCTTGCCTCACCTCGCTGGAAGAAGCTTGTTGCCGCGGGGTACAACCCGCAACGCCTGCTGCTGGCCAGCACGGGGACGAAGGATCCCCAGGCCTCTGACGTTCTCTACATCAAGGCGCTGGCTGCGCCAGACACGGTCAATACCATGCCCGAAGCGACACTGCTGAAGTTTGCCGATCACGGCGAGGTTGGAACAGCAATGCCTGCCGATGGCGGAGAATGCGAGCAGGTGCTCGCCAAGTTTGCCAAAGCCGGCATTGATGTCGACGCGCTCGCCTCGCAATTGCAATCCGATGGAGCCAAGGCATTCGTTAATTCCTGGAACGACCTCATGAAAGTAATCGCGTCAAAGAGTGCAGCGCTTCAAGCGGTTTAATCAGCGCGGCCAGGAGGGGCAACTCATGAAGGTGCTAGCCATTGATGTCGGCGGGACACACGTGAAGATACTCGCCCCCGGGCAGAAGACGCCGCAGAGGTTCGTATCCGGACCGAAGATGACGGTGCAGCAGATGGTATCCGGTGTTAAGAAGCTGGCAGACGGCTGCAAGTATGATGCCGTCTCCATCGGATATCCGGGAACGGTCCTGCATGGCCGTATCCTGCACGAACCGCACAACCTCGCTCGCGGCTGGGTGAACTTTGATTTTAAGAAAGCTTTCAAACGTCCGGTCCATGTGACGAACGACGCCGCCATGCAAGCGTTGGGCAGCTACAAGGGTGGAAGCATGCTCTTTCTCGGCCTGGGCACCGGCCTCGGCTCTGCCATGATCGTCGACGGACGGCTGGAGCCCATGGAGCTCGGCCACCTCCCCTATCGCGAGGCTACTTACGAAGATTACGTTGGCGTTCGCGGTCTTAAGCGTTTCGGAAAAAAGAAGTGGCGCAAGTACGTCGCCGACGTCGTGAAACGCGTGGCCGTTGCCCTCCAGCCTGACGATATCGTCCTCGGAGGGGGCAACGTGAAGTTACTCAAGCAACTGCCCAAGGGCTGCCGTCAGGGTGACAACGCTAACGCGTTCCTGGGCGGCGTCCGGCTTTGGAGGAAAGGAAACTCTGCATGAGTACCGGCATTGCGCCACTCACTGAGCGGCGGGCGTGGAACGCGCTCAAATCTCATTATGAAAAGATCCGCGACGTTCACCTGCGGACACTATTCGCGGAAGACCCCAAACGCGGCGAACGGCTAACGGTGGAGGCCGTTGGACTCTTCCTGGATTACTCTAAGAACCGGGTGACGGACGAAACTCTCAGGCTTCTGGTGCAACTGGCGCAAGAGTCCGGCTTGCAGCAACGCCGCGACGCCATGTTCCGGGGCGAGAAGATCAACATTACTGAGAAGCGTGCAGTGCTGCACGTGGCTTTGCGCGCTCCGAAGAACGAGGCGATCGTGGTCGATGGTGTGGACGTGGTGCCCGAAGTTCACGCCGTCCTCACCAAGATGGATAGCTTTGCCCAGCGCATACGCAACGGGTCCTGGAAAGGTCACACGGGCAAGCGCATCCGCAATGTCATCAATATCGGAATCGGTGGCTCGGACTTGGGCCCAGTGATGGCGTACGAAGCCCTGAAACACTACAGCGCGCGGGACATGCGGTTCCATTTTGTCTCCAATATTGACGGAACAGATTTCACCGAAGCCGTGTGCGATCTCGACCCCGCAGAAACCTTGTTCATCGTTTCTTCGAAGACCTTCACAACGCTGGAGACAATGACCAACGCGCACACCGCGCGGGAATGGACGTTGAAGGGACTGGGCGGCGAGGAGGCTGCAATCGCCAAGCATTTCGTCGCTGTTTCAACCAACGCCGCAGAGGTGTCGAAGTTCGGTATAGACGTCGCTAACATGTTCGGTTTCTGGGATTGGGTCGGTGGCCGGTACTCGATGGATTCTGCCATCGGTCTTTCGACCATGCTGGCCATCGGGCCGGACAACTTCCGTAGCATGCTCGGCGGCTTCCACCAGATGGACGAGCACTTCCGCACGGCGCCCTTGGAGCGGAATCTACCGGTGCTGATGGGCCTCCTCGCGGTCTGGTACAACCAATTTTTCGGCGCACAAACCGTCGCGGTGCTGCCGTATGAGCAGTACCTCAAGCGGTTCCCGGCTTACCTGCAGCAGTTGACGATGGAAAGCAACGGCAAGCATGTGACGCTGGAAGGAGTGCAGGTGGACTACGACACGGGTCCCATCTACTGGGGCGAACCAGGTACCAACGGGCAGCACTCGTTCTACCAGTTGATACACCAGGGCACGCGCCTAATCCCGAGCGACTTCATTGCGTTCGGTAAGCCGCTGAACCCGCTGGGTCGGCACCACGATATGCTCATCGCAAATGTTTGCGCCCAGACTGAGGCTCTGGCATTCGGTAAAACGCCTGAACAGGTGAAGGCCGAAGGTACGGCGGATTGGCTGGTACCGCACCGCGTTGTCCAAGGTAATCGGCCGTCGACCATCATCCTGGCCGAACAGTTGACGCCGGAAGCACTCGGAAAGTTGGTTGCACTCTATGAGCACAGCGTGTTCACGCAAGGCACGGTTTGGGGCATCGATTCGTTCGACCAATGGGGCGTGGAGCTGGGAAAAGTCCTGGCGCAGCGGATCATCCCGGAACTCGAGAACGTGAAGGCGCCATCGCTGGCTCATGATAGTTCCACCAACAACGTGATCCATCGTTACCGGAAACTCAAGGAGCAATCATGATGACTCGCGGATATGACCAGCCACTATATATCCTGCCCTTCGACCACCGTGGCTCCTTCGAGACCGGAATGTTTGGCTGGAAAGGTGCCCTGACCCCAGACCAGACGGCAGCGATCGCCGCCGCCAAGCAAGTGGTCTACGATGGCTTCAAGACCGCTATTGCGTCCGGAGTCCCCAAGGAGAAAGCCGGTATCTTGGTCGATGAGCAATTCGGTGCCGCCATACTTCGCGACGCGGCGACGCAGGAGTACGTCACCGCCTGCCCGGCCGAAAAGAGCGGCCAGGCGGAATTCGACTTCGAGTACGGCGAGGACTTTGCCAAACACATAGAGACCTTCCGACCGACCTTCTGCAAGGTTTTGGTGCGCTACAACGCCGAGGGCGACCGGGCTCTAAACCGGCGGCAGGCGGCTCGCCTGAAGCGGCTGTCGGACTACCTGCATAGTGAAAGTCGCAGTCTGTTTATGTTCGAGCTGTTGGTACCGGCGGAGAAGGCGCAGCTTGAAAAGCTCAAGGGCGACAAGAAGGCCTACGATCGCGAGCTGCGCCCGCGACTTATGGTCGAGAGCATCGAGCAGCTTCAGGACGCACAGGTAGAGCCGGACGTGTGGAAGATCGAGGGGCTGGACCGCCGCGAGGACTGCGCGAAGGTTGTGGCGACCGTGCGTCAGGGCGGTCGCGACAATGTCAGCTGCATCATCCTGGGGCGTGGAGAAGACGACAAAAAGGTGCGCGAATGGCTGACGACGGCGGCCGGCGTGCCAGGCTTTATCGGTTTCGCCGTGGGTAGGACCGACTTCTGGGAGCCACTTGTCCACTGGCGCGACAAGAAGACGACGCGGGAGGCCGCGGTGAATGAGATGGCCCGCCGCTATCGCGAGTTTGTGGACGCTTTTGAAAAAGCTCATGCCCGTGCCGCATGAGCAGAAAAGAGAACGCCAATGGGGAAAGACGCGGTGAAACTGGCGCCCTCGATCCTTGCGGCGGACTTTGCCCGTTTGGGTGAGCAGGTGGCCGAGGCAGAGCGCGCTGGAGCGGACCGCATCCACGTTGATGTGATGGATGGGCACTTCGTACCAAACATCTCGATGGGCGCGCCGATCGTCAAGGCTCTGCGGCGGGTGACGCGCTTACCCCTGGAGACTCATCTGATGATTTCGGACCCCGACTCTTTCCTCGACGAGTTTGTCGAGGCGGGCTCCGATTCGTTTTTGGTTCATTGGGAGGGCAACGCCAATTTGCATCGCACAGTGCAACGCATCAAGGCCTTGGGTAAACGGGCTGGCGTGGTCATCAACCCGGCAACCCCAGCGGCGGCACTGGAGGAAATCCTGCAAGACGTCGAGCAAGTGCTGATCATGACCGTCAACCCCGGTTTCGGGCATCAGCGCTTTCTCCCCACGACTCTGCCCAAGATCCAGCGGGTCCGGCGGATGATCGAGCAGATGAAGCTGGAGTGCGATGTGGAGGTGGACGGTGGCATAGATGCAGAGACCGCTCCGTTAGCGGTAACCATGGGAGCGAACATTCTGGTGGCTGGAACGGCGGTTTTTGGTGAGAACGAAGGAGTGGCCGCAGCAATGGAACGGCTGCGAGCCGCCATCCCGCAATTGTGGAAAGAACCTCAACGAGTAGAGTGACGAACTCGACAAAGGAGTGAGTTATGCAACTAGGAATGATCGGCCTCGGAAGGATGGGGGCGAGCATGGTACGGCGGCTCCTCAGAGGAGGACACCAGTGCGTCGTCTTCGACATGTCTCCGAAAGCAGTTGCCGAGTTGGCGGCGGAGAAGGCGACGGGAGCCTCGTCGCCGGAAGACCTGCTAAAGAAGCTGACAAAGCCGCGCGTCCTCTGGCTGATGGTCCCGGCAGCCGTAGTGGATGAGACGATTGTCAAGGTGCTGCCCAGCCTCGCGCCGGGCGACATCCTCATCGACGGCGGCAATTCCTATTACATCGACGACATCCGGCGGGCCAAGGACCTTGCGCAAAGGCGCATTCATTACGTGGATGTGGGAACCAGCGGAGGAGTCTGGGGGCTGGAGCGCGGTTACTGCATGATGATCGGCGGAGATGACAAGGCGGTGCAACACCTCGATCCCATCTTTGCCACGCTTGCACCGGGTATTGGGGACATTCCACGCACAGCAGGGCGGGAGAAGATCGGCGGAACCGCGGAACAGGGCTATCTGCACTGTGGCCCGAACGGTGCTGGTCATTTCGTGAAGATGGTGCACAACGGCATCGAGTACGGCATCATGGCCGCCTATGCCGAAGGTCTCGGTGTGTTGAAGAGCGCAAACGTAGGCAAGAAGCAGCATGAGATCGACGCAGAGACGACCCCTCTGCGCGATCCGGAGCGCTACCAGTACGAACTCAATCTGCCCGACGTTACGGAAGTCTGGCGGCGCGGCAGCGTGATCGCGTCGTGGCTACTTGATCTGACTGCGTCAGCGTTTATCGAGGATCCAAATCTCGCGAAATTTGCTGGTCGGGTGTCTGATTCGGGCGAGGGGCGCTGGACGATCAAGGCTGCTATCGACGAGGCGGTTCCGGTCCCCGTGCTTACCGCAGCGCTGTACGAGCGGTTCACCTCGCGCGGCGAAGCCGACTATCAGGATAAGCTGCTATCGGCGATGCGGTTCGGATTCGGCGGGCACCTGGAAAAGTCCGCCAAATGAGGAAGACCTGCGCTGCAGGCTATGATCAAGCGTGGTCATTTGAACGTTCCCGTCGTTGGTGTGGCCAAAGCGACTTGGAACCTTGATCGGTTCAGGGCGCGCCAAAATAGCCTGACCAAACACGGAGGGCTAGGTTGGCACGACCCGACTGGAGACGCCTAACGAGACAAAAGAGGCTTTTATGAAAATTGAGGTGTTGGCGGACGCCGAAGCCGTAGCAGCGCGAGCAGCTGCGATCATTGCTAACCACGCCCGGGCGGCTTTCGACGCGCGTGGCCGGTTCCTTATCGCTGTTAGCGGAGGGCACACTCCCTGGGTTATGCTTCGCATGTTGGCGAGAGAAAAAGTCCCGTGGGGTGGCGTTCACGTGCTTCAGGTGGACGAACGCATCGCTCCCGCGGGTCATTCCGACCGCAACCTCACTCACCTCCTGGAGGTGCTAGAAGGCGCGCCGCTTGATCCTGAGCAAATTTACGCGATGCCGGTGGAATCGCCTGACCCGTTGGGCGCAGCGGCGGATTATTCGCGCACCCTCGAGAAGATGGCGGGATCGCCTCCGATTCTTGATGTCGTGCACCTCGGCCTCGGGCCAGATGGACACACCGCCTCGCTGGTTCCTGGTGATCCTGTATTGCAGGTCGTTGACCGGGATGTCGCCATAACAGGCTTCTATCAGGGCAGAAAGCGGATGACGCTCACGTATCCGGTCATCAATCGCGCTCGGCAAATTCTTTGGTTGGTAACAGGAGGCGAGAAGGCTAATCCTCTTGGCCACCTTCTCAATGCTGACCCCGCCATTCCCGGCGGACGGATTAGCCAGGACCAGGCTTTGGTACTCGCGGATCGGGCGGCGGCCGGCGCTGACAAGAGAAGGGACATCACATGAAGGTGGGGATCGCCACTGATCACGGCGGATTCGGGCTGAAGGAAGAGTTGCTTACGAGGCTGCGTGCTAATGGCCATGAGGTCGCGGACTTCGGTGCCAGCAGCCTCAATCCAGGTGACGACTATCCGGACTTCGTCGTCCCGCTCGCTTACGCGGTAGTCGCCGGCAAAGTGGAGAGGGGCGTAGCCATCTGCGGCAGCGGGGTCGGTGCATCGGTCTGCGCTAACAAGGTGAAAGGAGTCCGCGCCGCGCTGATCCACGATCACTTCTCGGCCAAACAGGGAGTCGAGGACGATCATATGAACATTCTCTGCATGGGTGGAAGGACTGTGGGGCCTGAAGTGGCTTGGGATCTTGTCCAAGCTTACCTGGCCGCAGAATACAGCCGGGCCGAACGGCATTTGCGCCGCTTGGGTAAGGTTGCGCTCTTGGAAGATACCGGCGGGAGAGAGCCATGAACAACCAGACAGGGCACGACGATACAAGGGGTCGCCGAGGATGACAGCGTTGCGTCGGTCATTGCTCGCGGGCAATTGGAAGATGAACGGGCTCACACAATCCATCGGAGAGCTCGATCAGCTCATCAGTGGCGTGAGATCCGATTGCGGCGTTGACGTGATGATTTGCCCGCCCGCGACGTTGTTGGCGGCCTTCGCCAAGGCTAGCACGGGCTCTTGCGTGTTGATTGGCGCGCAGGACTGCCATCCCAAGCCGGCCGGACCCTATACCGGGGACATTTCGGCCGAAATGTTGCGCGATGCTGGCGCGGAGGCGGTTATCGTCGGCCACTCGGAGCGCCGGATCCAGCACGGCGAACAGAATGCCGACGTGCGCGCCAAGGCGCTCGCTGCCCGACGGGCCGGACTTCTGGCGATTGTCTGCATCGGCGAGACCCAAGAGGAGCGCGATCGTGGACAAACAAGCGAGGTGATCGTTGCCCAACTGGTCGGCTCGCTGCCCGAGGGGGCCAGTGGGGCCAGCTTGGTCGTAGCCTACGAACCGGTTTGGGCGATCGGCAGCGGCCTGACGCCGAGCCCGTATGACGTTGCCGAGGTTCATCGGGCCATCCGCGCCCACCTAACCGAGCGGTTCGGCCTCGAGGGAGATAAAATTCGAATTCTATATGGCGGATCCGTCAAACCCGATAATGCCGAAAGCCTGTTGCCGGTCGCCAACGTCGACGGCGCGCTGGTCGGGGGCGCCAGTCTCAAAGCCGAAGAATTCTTGGGGATCATCGCCGCTGGCGTCAAAACCAGCCGCTCGCCGCTTCGCACCTAAGGGGACACGCGTGGAAAAGCCGCAAAGCGCGGGTCGGGCGATTCTAGGCCTCACGGTGGCAAGCATTCACGCAGCCGACCCGCGCGACGTGCCCCGCCGCGGCGACGGGTGCGGGCCCGGCAGGGTGCAAGAGCGGCAGGGATGCGTGTAAAAGACGCGCGGCCCGAAAGCAGGCAGCGTACTTCGGATCATGCAGAAGATACCGACAGTCCCGAAGGGCACCGCTTCCTTCCATGGTCACGTTCTGGGCTACTTGCTGACGAGAACCGTTGCACTCTGCCGAAAATTGATATGAGAAAGCTGAAATAGAATTTTTTCGGTGCGATAGTCCGCGATGATTGAGCGCTGATTTTGGTCGTAACGGAATTCCTGATGAGAGCCGAGACTCCGCGTGCTCTCGCGTGAAGCCACAGATGTGCGCATCTCGCGGCAAGCCACACAGAATTGCGCCCAATGGGCATCAAAGCGGGAACGCACGTTCACCGCTCTCATCACTGTCACGACGCAACTTGAACAGTCTATGATCGCGACAGGCGATTGAGCGCATTGGCTTCCCGAATCAAAAGTCGGGCGCGGCAGTCGACCGCGGGGCAAACACCCACGGCAGAAATGCGATGGGATTTGAACTCGACTTCGACTTCTAGGACTAGGTCACCTTCGCGGCCCTGTCTTTACCGGCGTCGTCTCTCTCGGCGTGATGATCTTCCTGCTCGGACTGCCAGGGCGCATCGCCATCGCTCGCAAGCATCCAGAGGCCG
>DASRAA010000250.1:0-70523 GCA_035638375.1 Binatia bacterium
TCAGGCACCCCAGAACATGGGCTCTTCACCCTGTATGTGATTTGCAAAACAATCCAGCCAAGCCAGCCGGAGCGCCGGTGGGGGACACGCCGGCTGGCGCCGGCCCCTGGGCTACGCAGCAGGCCGAATCGGGACCGACTCCGTAACCTTCACGCTCTTGCTTTCGGTCTTGAGTGAGGCCCCAATCATTGCGGCCAGCCAGCCAAAAAACAGGGTAAGAAAGCTCGTCCATGCCATGCCCCGTGTGAGGCCGGCGGATAGCATTTCTCTCATATCCGGACTAGTGCTCAGTGCCGGCATGGCCATAATGAACAGGGCGATCATGCCGATCACAGAGAGGCCAAACATCATGAGGCCGTGTGCGACACCGTCGTGCTTGGTTGCAAGTCCGGCAAGACGTGCGGTCTCCCTACCCGCCACGTACATGGCAATGATGGTCAGGATGATCGTCCAAGCTGCCATGCCCGTGCCGAGCACGGCATGGCCGAAGATTGCCACGGCTAAAGACTCAAACACTGTCCAGATGGCGGCAAATGTAAACACTCCGCCCCATACGGCACCCCAATGAACGTGCCCGCGTTCCATTAGCTCGGTGGCAGAAGGCTGCATTCGCATCGATGAGCTAGCCATGATTCCATCCTCCTTTCTTGTGGTTACCTAGGACGATGCAAATGTATCGTATCAAGATACATTTTTTTCTTGTTGTGCTTGTTTTTGGTTAATCGCTGAGTTGGTGCGCCGTTTTGTATATGTCGCAAAACGATATAAAATAAGTGAGGCAACCACAGCCGGGGCTTCCTGCGACCGCTGCATCCTGCCGAGTGGCTTGAATGGCCAACAAGGGTGGCAAGACGCAGTTCAAAAAAGGTCAAGCGCACGTGGTCCGCCTGTAGAACGAAAAGAAGCATCCAAACAATTGAGATGATTTGGCAGAAATTCCGGGCTAGATTTTCCCGTCGAAAAACCAGTGGAGGTCTGCGGCACCTCGGCGATTTCACCACCAACTGGGAAGTTGTTCCGATTACAGCGCTGGCTGTCTTTATCGGGGTATTCAGCGCATTCGTTGCGCTCGCGCTTCTCAGGCTTATTGGGCTATTCACCAACCTCTTCTTCTTTCAGCGATTCAGTACCGCGCTGGTTTCTCCCGCGGGAAACAAACTCGGACTGCTTGTGGTGTTCGTGCCCATGATTGGCGCGCTGATCATCGGCTTCATGGCGCGCTACGGCTCTGAGCGCATCCGAGGACACGGCATACCGGAGGCGATCGAAGCCATCTTGCTGAAAGGGGGAAAGGTCGAGCCTCGAGTTGCGTTTCTCAAGCCGATATCGTCGGCCATCTCGATTGGGTCGGGCGGTCCCTTCGGAGCGGAAGGGCCCATCATCATGACGGGCGGAGCGTTTGGCTCGATGATCGCTCAGTTCTTTCATCTGACTAGCCTAGAGCGTCGAACACTGCTAGTCGCCGGAGCGGCAGCCGGAATGTCGGCGACGTTTGCATCTCCGTTGGCTGCCGTTCTTTTGTCCGTCGAGTTACTGTTGTTCGAATGGAAGCCACGCAGCCTGATACCAGTCGCGATTGCGAGTGTGGCTGCGGCTGCGACGCGACGCTACATCATCGGCATGGGGCCACTGTTTCCCACGCCTCCCCATGCGGTTTATATCGGGCCGCGTGGACTCTTGGGTTGCGTGCTGGTCGGGTTGCTGGCGGGAGCGCTGTCGGCGTTACTGACTCTGGCAGTTTATGCCGCCGAAGATGCTTTCCAGAGACTACCCATCCATTGGATGTGGTGGCCAGTCATCGGCGGATTTGTTGTCGGGCTGGGCGGCCTCATCTTCCCGCAGGCACTTGGCGTCGGGTACGACATGATCGGCTCGCTGCTGCAAGGGGATGTTGTACTCAAGACCATTGCCGGCATTTTGCTGGTGAAGTCAATTATCTGGGCGGTGTCGCTGGGGTCCGGCACATCTGGTGGCGTGCTGGCGCCGCTAGTGATGATGGGCGGTGCACTCGGCGGACTGATGAGCGGCTTTCTGCCAAACGAGGGCTTGGGCTTTTGGCCTTTGGTTGCGATGGGCGCGATTCTGGGCGGCACTATGCGATCACCCTTTACGGGAGTCGTGTTCGCGGTTGAGTTGACGCACGACGTCAACGTCATTCTGCCACTCTTACTGGCGTCGGTTATCGCGCACGCATTTACGGTGCTTACCTTGCGGCGGTCCATCCTGACGGAGAAGGTGGCGCGTCGCGGATATCACCTTAGTCGCGAGTATGCGGTCGATCCACTGGAAATTCTCTTTGTTCGCGAGGTGATGCGGCCTGATGTCGTGGCGCTTCCGGCCGACGCGTCGGTGAGTGAATTGGCCGAGGCACTGCACGACGAGCACAGTCCTCGGAGGCAGAGCCTCTATCCCGTCGTAGATGGTGACAAGAAGCTCATTGGCGTGATTCCGCGCCACGAGTTGCGGGAGCTGGTTCACCTGCGGGAGGGGAAGCAGCTTGCGGATATCGTTCGGCATGATCCCCAGGTCGCTTATCCGGATGAGCCTCTGCGGGTTGTGGTCTATCGCATGGCTGAAACTGGGTTTACTCGCTTTCCCGTGGTGGAGCACGACGGCTCGCGCAAACTTATGGGACTCGTCTCACTCGACGATCTGTTGAAGGCCAGAACGCAGACCTTGGAGGCTGAGCGCCGCCGCGAACGGGTATTGCCGCTTCGGCTGAAGGTTCCATTGCGAAGACAGAACACGCCTTCAGCTTGAGCAGAGGTTAAAGCCGCCTCAGCCTTCGTCCACTACGCCCAGCCGCTGACTCATCTCTTCGTAGAGAAAACCTTCGCCCGGGCGGTAGGGCTGAACCCATTCTCCGTCGATGACGAACTGCGGGATGGCGCGCTTGCCAGTTCGGCGTATGAGCTCTTCTGCGGCTCCAGGCGTAGTTTCAATGTTGATTTCGGTGTACGGGACTTCGTGGTTATCAAGAAAGCGTTTCGCGGTACGGCAATCAGGGCACCAGGGGGCTGAGTAAACCAGAATTTCCATGTGTTTTCGATATTAGAGAAATTGCCGCCGCACGTCTGCCCAATCATTCAGTCGCGGATAGCGGTTCTCGTTGAGATTGTGAGGGGCGGTATAAAGATAGCCCTGTCCGGAAAAGCGCACAAAATGCCTCGGGCTGTCATCGATCAAAAAATCTGTAGCTATGACACTCTTGTCTCCACAGAAGACGATGTGACTGTCAGGAAAATTCTGGAAGTGCGTTTTAATCCACTCGTACTTTTCGGTGAACGAATTGGGAAACTCCATGGCGGCAGAGGCGATGAACACTTCATAGCGCTCGCGCAGTTCCTGCAAAACCGGCTCGCTGCCCGGCATAACAGGAATGTCCCGAAAGAAGCCCGGCGTCCTGGCATAGTCGCGCAGGCGGCTCCTGCGATCTGCGGGAATCAGGTTGACCAGGCCGCGTTCTGAGAGGTCAGCCTTGGTAAGGCGCTCGCCGAACTCCCAGTTGTATTCCAGCAGGAATTGCGTCAGGGTGTCGGCCAGCACTTCGTCCATATCAATGGCGATGCGGCGCCTGTTTCCGTTTTCCATTTGCTCCAAAGTAGCAAAAACTAGGGGAGCGTTGCCGCTCCCCTTTGGTTCTGATCTGAAACCGGGTCAGTTGCTATACAACAGCACACCCTCTACGCTCTCCTCGCCCACCGGACGGTAGAAGAGCTGGTCGTTGTCGAGATAAACCTCGATGAACGCTGGGCGCTGGTTGAAGGTGCCCTGGATGAGAGCCTCTGACAGCGGATCTTCGATGTACTTCTGCAGCGCACGGCGCAGAGGGCGCGCACCGTAGCTGCGGTCGACCACCGTCTTGTTGAGGATCCACTTGCGTGCCTCTTCCGTCACAGTGACGGTGATAGCCCGCTGCGCCAGGTTCTGATTGAGCTGGTTCACCATCAGTTCAACGATCTGAATCAGGTCAGCCTCGGTCAGGGCGTTAAAGATGATGACTTCATCGAGGCGGTTCAGAAACTCGGGATTGAAGGTGCGTTTTACCTCAGCCCGTACCATGTCCTCAACCTTGCCGGACACCATATCCTCGGCGTCGGACTGGAAGCCCATTCCGGTGCGCTTCTGCAGGTGCCGGGCCCCTATGTTCGAGGTCATGATGATGATGGTGTTTTTGAAGTCCACGGTATTGCCGAGACCGTCGGTGAGCTGACCGTCTTCAAACACCTGCAGCAGAATATTGAAGAGATCCGGATGGGCCTTCTCGACTTCGTCGAGCAGCACCACCGAATACGGCGCCCGCTTGACGCGCTCAGTCAACTGGCCACCCTCTTCGTAACCGACATATCCCGGAGGCGAGCCGATTAGCTTCGAGACGGAATGCTTCTCCATGTACTCCGACATGTCGAAGCGCACCAATGCCTTCTCGCTGCCGAACATGAACTGCGCCAAGGTGCGAGCCACTTCCGTCTTGCCGACACCTGTCGGCCCCAGGAACAGGAATGAACCGATGGGCCGGTTCGGGTTCTTCAGTCCGGCGCGCGAGCGACGGATAGCGCGAGCCAGAGCAGAGATGGAGCGGTCCTGCGAAATGACCCGCTTGTGCAGCTCCTCTTCGATGCGAAGCAGCTTCTGGCTCTCTTCTTCCTTGATGGAAGCGATCGGAACCCCGGTCCAGCGCGATACCACATCTTCTATGTCCTCGCGGCCAACGACGCCGGTCGAGGACTCGTCGAGGTGATATTTCTCGCGCAAGGCGCGGAGGTTATCGCGCTCTTTGCGTTCCTCGTCGGAGTAAAAGCGTGCCTTCTCGAACTCGTGGTTCGCGATGGCGTTCTCCATGCGATGCACGATGAACTTGATTCGCTTCTGGACCTCGGTAATGTCTTCCGGCAGAGAAGTCTGGCGCAGCTTCACACGCGCGCCTGCTTCGTCGATTAGATCGATGGCCTTGTCAGGCAAAAAGCGATCGGGCAGGTAGCGATTCGAGTGCGCCACTGACATGCTGATGGCGTCGTCGGTGTAGGTGACCGCATGGAACTTCTCGTAGCGCTCTTTGATGCCAAAGAGAATCTTGATCGCATCTTCTTCGGTCGGTGGCGGAACCTTCACTGCTTGGAAGCGGCGCTCGAGCGACCGATCTTTCTCGATCGACTTGCGGAATTCGGCCGGCGTGGTCGCGCCAATGCACTGAATCTCACCCCGTGACAGCGCCGGCTTTAGGATGTTCGCTGCATCGAGCGAACCCTCTGCCGATCCGGCGCCCACCAGGGTATGCAACTCATCGATAAAGATGACGGAGTTCTGCGACTCCATCAGTTCCTTCATGATGGTCTTTAGACGCTCTTCAAACTGGCCGCGATATTTCGTGCCTGCGACGATCAGCGAAAGGTCCAAAGCCAAGATTCGCTTGTCAGCGAGGAACGACGGAACCTCGCCGTCGGCGATGCGCTGCGCCAGACCTTCGACAATGGCGGTCTTACCCACGCCGGGCTCGCCGATCAGCACCGGATTGTTCTTGGTGCGGCGGCAGAGGATCTGAACGACCCGTTCCAGTTCGTTCTCGCGACCAACCAACGGATCAAGCTGATTGTCCATGGCGGCCTGGGTGAGGTCGCGCGAGAATTCCGAGAGCAAGGAAGACTCGCGATTGCGCTGCGACGGCTGGGCCTTCTCCTGCGAGGTACGCGAAAGCTCCTCACGAATGTTTGAGAGCCGTAGTCCTCTTTCGTGCAGAATCTCTGCAGCGAAGCACTTCTCTTCGCGCAGCAGGCCCAACAGCAGGTGCTCGGTCCCAATGTGCTTGTGCGACAGACGCTCGGCCTCTTCGGCGGCGTAGGCCAACACGCGCTTGCACTCATTGCTCAGGGGAAGGTCCACGGAGGTAGATACTTTCTCCCGGATCGTAGTGTGCGCCTCGATTTGCTTGCGAATGGACTCGACCGAAGCGTGCGACCGCAGGAACCGATTGGTAAGCGCCTTGTCCTCACGCAACAACCCCAGCAGCAGGTGCTCGGTCTCGATGTACGGAGATCCGAACTGGCTGGCTTCGTAGCGTGCGAAGAAGATAACGCGCCGGGCCTTTTCCGTGTACCGTTCAAACATGGGTTGTTCTCCCGAAGCTCTGCGGGACGCTTCCCCCTAGACCTGAGGCCTCCCGCGAGCTTCCTTTCACCGCCGTACCCCTGATCACCGGCCCGCAAAACATTTGGACCCGATGGATGAGGACCCTTTCCAGAGCCCTCGATTACTTCAAACCCTCAACTCTACTTCCGGTTGCATTAAGTTGCGTTAAGCCGAAAGTGAGCGTGGCGACACCTCTATCATTCGTCCCCGCTCCAGGTGCAAAACTCTGTCGCAGCGCCGCGCAAACGCATGGTTGTGGGTAACGATGAGAGAAGTGAGCCGATAATCCTTATGTAGTTTCGCGATCAAATCAAATACCGCGTCCGCTGTCCGGTTATCGAGGTCTCCTGTCGGCTCATCGGCCATCAGGATCTTCGGCCTGGTTACCAACGCACGGGCCAGCGCTACCCGCTGCTGTTCTCCCCCAGACAATTCACCGGACCGATGACTGGCCCGGTCCGCTATTCCCACTTCCTGCAACCATTCCAACGCCTGTTTCTCAGCTTCCCGGCGAGGCGCGCCCTTCATCAGCAGCGGCATCGCGACATTCTCGGCTGCTGTGAACTCCGGCAGCAGGTAGTGGAACTGCCAAACGAATCCCAGTTCGCGCCCCCGAAACTCCGCGGCAGCCTCTTCCGAGAGCTTTCCCAAATCGAGTTGGGCGAAGTATACGTCACCTCCGGAAGCCCTATCAAGAACTCCGAGGATGTGCAGCAAGGTACTCTTCCCGGCACCCGATTCACCCACGATCGCAAGCATTTCGCCGGCTTGCACCTGGAACGTCAAATTCTCAAAGAGCACTAACTCCGAATTGCCCGACCGGAATGCTTTCCGCAGGTTTTGCACCCTTAGCAATCCGGCCTGCTCCGTTAGATGCAGATTTCCCCCTCCCGTCACACTTGGGTAAGCCAAACAGCGCCGACCACCGTTTCTGAGGCCAATTCATTGGCCTTCCTGAATTAGAACATGGTGACGGTATTTGCGTCAGTGACACTTCCGCCGCATATAAGGCAAATAATTTGCGAAATTACGCCAGAACTGGTCGCCTATTCGTAACGCAATGCCTCGGCCGGCAGCACACCAGCTGCGGAAAGCGACGGGTAGAGGGTGGCTATGAACGAGATGGCGATGGCCACGAAGCAAACCAAAGCGACATCCACCATGCGAGGCACGAATGGCACGTAATCGATGGAATAGACTTCAGCGGAGAGCGACAGCAGGTGGTACTTCCCGGCTGCCCAGGAGGCTGAGTAGCCAATTATTAAGCCGATGACCGTTCCGATCACGCCAATAAGCAGTCCCTGATACATAAAGATGCGCCGGACTTGCTTTTTCTTCGCCCCCATCGAGACCAGCACGGCAATATCGCGAGTTTTCTCCATCACCATCATGATCAACGAGATCAGGATGTTGAGCGCCGCGACGAAGACGATTAGCCCGATCGTAATGATGGTTACCACGCGCTCGAGCCGCAGGGCACGGAAAAGGGCGCGGTTCTGCTCCATCCAGTTGGTGGACATAAAGCCCTTGCCGGCGGCTTTCTCAAGCTCTCGGCCAATCTCGGCGGCCTTGTAGATGTCGTCAACCTTGAACTCCAGCACGGAGATGACGTCGCTGAGATCGAAGAGCCGCTGCGCATCGGCAAGCCGGATGAAGGCCCAGCTGTTGTCATAGTCGTAAAAACCTGAGTCGAAGATGCCCACAACCTTAAACCGAGCGTATTTGGGGACTATGCCGAAGGGCGTAAGTTCCCCTTGCGGGCTGGTCACAGTAACGACCGAACCGACCGTAGCCCCGAGTTGGTCGGCCATGTCTTTGCCCAGCACGATAGGTGCCATGGAGGCCGTGATCTTTGCCGAAAGCGGATTGGGCTCGCCGGAATCCTGCGTTGGCGCTGGGGCCGGCGCGGAGTTTGACAGAGGATCGGCTGAACCCTGTTTTACCGAATTCAGCAGATCGCTGACCCTGTTTTCCTCACTCGGAATGATCCCTTTAAGGACAGCACCTTGCGCGCGAGCGCCCCGCGAGATCAGTACCTGTTCGTAGATGGCCGGCGCGCCGGCGACGACGTGCGGCTGCCTGCTCAATTCGGCTAGAAGAGGCTGCCAGCTGCGAATGCCGTCAGCCTCAACCCGCAAGAGGTTGACGTGAGCCGATGAGCCCAGCAAACGATCCTGAAGGTCCTGGCGAAAGCCGTTATTAATGGCGAGGGCAATGATGAGAGAGGCGACCCCGGCGGCAACGCCGATGATTGAGATTGCGGTGATGACGCCGATGACCGCCTGGCGACGCTTAGCTCTGAGATATCGTGCGGCTACAAACAGTTCGAATCGCATCGATTGTGCACCCGGTCGTGCGCAGACCCGGTAAAAGCTCATTGTAGCGAACGGTGGTTCCAGCGGGGTTCCGGCGATAACAATGGAATTTGCCGAGATTAAGGTGGGATGGCATTGGCTCATAAGCTCGGCATCGGCTACCGTGGACTTCGTTCTTTGCTCACTCGCCGCTTACTACGGAAATAAATGGTGGCTGATGGTACGGTTCTCAATCGTCTCCATAGTTCTGTTCGGCTTGTACCTCCTGCCTCGCTAGGTAGTGTAAAGTGCCGAAGACCAGACGACTACCTGGGAAACTTCGGCAGCAGCGCGGGAACGCTCGCCCGATACCGGCGGTACGCGTCTCCGAAGCGAACTTCGAGTTCGACATCTTCTTTGCGGATCATGATGGTCCCGGTAATGGCGGCAAACACCAACAGCACGCCAAGCGCAAGGGAACCGGTGCCCACAGTCCAGCCAAAGACCTCGCAGAGATGGCCGAGGTAGATGGGATGCCGCACTTGGCTCCGGATTCCCGTAACCACCAGCTTTTGCTCATGCTGGGCGGGTTCTAGTTCGGCCAATCCGATAACCTGGGCATGCACAAAACCTTGTGAGGCCGACCGGTAGATGGAGAATCCTGCGAGGAGGAACATGACGCCCAAGATCCACGGGATAGTGCTTTCGTACAGATGCAGATGCCGGATAGGCCAGGCGAGCATGAACGCCGCGGCACTGAAGATCCCCCAGAGCGGCATTATGGCGAGGTACGCTTTGCGTCCGTGCTTACGCCACCGCTCGACGAAGGGATGAAAGACCAGCCAGAACAGCGGAATGGTGGCGTAGACGGAGCCGACGAGCAAACCAATGAGGTCTAGTATGGAATGCAACTTCGCCATCTACTTAGGCTGCGTTGCCGCTGGCGCTGCGCTACCCGCTTTCACGACAGCTTTGGCCACGCCGACGTTATCGAATCGATCAAAAACTCGCACGACCACAACGTGTTCCGTCAGGCGGCCTTCTTTGGGATCAACCGCGGGCAGCGGCACAACGAGGTCGTAGCTCTCCGCCCTGCTGTCAGAGATTTGTCCAACCGGCTCGATCGTCTGCCAGTCGCTGGCGTCAATCGAAAATTCAGCCCGACTGATCGGTGAAAAGCTGTCCGTAGCGCGGAAGACGAGATGCACATTATTCCCCGCGAGGCGGGCATCGCTGAACTCAACGCGAGGAGGAGTGTTATCCACGTCAAAGTGGTCGCTCGTTTTTTCGCCCGTCAATGCCTCCCCGGGCGAATGCGAAGGCGAGTCGGTTGCCACGATCCGTATTGTGTATCCGCCGTCCGGAAACAGGTCAGCTTCCAGATTGGCATAGCGCTCGTAAAGATCCTCTCTCAGAACCTTCCACTGGGTTTCGCCGTCGCCGCGGTAATAAACCGCATAGCTGAGTTGGTCGTCGTTGGCGTCGTGTGCACGCCACCGTACGGCAATGTAGTGCTTATCAGGCACTGTCGGGATGGGTGATTCGAATCCGGAACTGTCGGCATTCGTGTTGCTTGCATGCGTGGATGAAGGCACTCGGGCGCCCAGCAGAACGGTTACTTCGTCCACTTCAGGAGCGACATTGCGGGTAAGGTAGTTGACGGCAACCCGCTCGATCACAGGCGGAGGATTACCGGCTCGAAGCACGGCTTTCCACTGCAAAAAACGGGCGGGAGGAGCATCGACAAGCTGTCCTTTTGCCAAATCTACCTTGGTCCAATTGCTCCAGTTGCGATCGGGATTTTCGACATTACCGCTTCGCGCGTAAAGTTCGAAATTGCCGGTACCGCGAATCTCAGCCCTTCCCCAACGAGAGAACATCCTGGCGTCAAATACGTCACTTTCGTAGTGACCATCAGGCGCCAATTTGGGACCAATCAGGAAGATCTTGCCGAGGTTGCTGGTCGCCGCATATAGGCCACCCTGCGGAGCCCGCTCGAGAGCCGTGACCTGGTTGGCGCTTGCCTTGGTCAGGGTGCTGTAGGAGTTGTCGCCAATCGCGTACAGCTTCCCCTTGTTGCCGGTTCCGGCGATGAGCTGTCCCGCCGAATCGAATCCGAGCGCATACACGATGTCCTCTTTGGACGACCAAATGACCTTCGGCGAGCCATCTGTAGCGATGCGGTAAATCTCCGAGCCGCCGACGTTGACGACATTCGGGAAAGGAACAGGCGTTACTCCGGGTGCGCCTTGCGCCGCCGACGCCCCGGCTTGCTGGATGGCTATGGGATTTGCTCCGCTCGGCCCCGCTCCCGATGGCCCGCCTGCACCCGCACCGCGCTTGTCTCCTGCTCCGGCCGCGTAGATATTTCCTGCTACGTCAACCGCGAGCGCGGTGATTTCTTTCTTGGCAGCACTGTAGAGTGCGAATGCATCGCCTTGCGGCGTGATGCGGTAGATGAGACCGCTACCGTCGGTTCCAGCGATGAGATTGCCCTGAACGTCGAACGTCATGGCGCGAATCTGAGCTTCGTCACTTTTGAAGAACAGTGTTCCGGTTCCGTTTGCGTCAACGCGATAAATCTCGCCGCGGTCGCCGGTTCCGACATAGAGATTCCCCTGCTTGTCGAGCGCCAGCGACCAGATGTATTTGGTTTTGGGATCGAAGTATGGGCTGGCGCTGTAATTCAAGTCAGCATCGGTTGCCGGCCTTGCTGCCGTCTTTGAAGTCTCGGCTTTTTTAGGAGCGGCAGGAACATTGCGCGTGAGTTTGTACACTTTGCCGTCCGGCGACGTCGCCGCATAAATAGTCCCGCCGGCGTCGATGGCCAACGCCTGAACGGAGAGTTCTTGCGGACCAAAGATGGCGATCGCTTTCCCATCTGGCGTTACGCGATAGACGCGAGCCGGCAATCCGGCGGCGGCGAAAGCGTTGCCCTCTGTATCGCAGACCAGGTCCCAAAAGTATGTCGAAGGAGAGGTGTACAAGGCTGTGAACAACGGCGCCAGCGAAAGGCTGCCATCACTATTGATGGCTACCGAGCGAGCCGTACCTTTTTCGAATTCGTCGTACTTGTTTTGCTGCCAAAGGCGTGTGCCCTCGGCGGCTGCTATGCAAGAGAGCATCAGCCACACCAAGGTGACGCGAAGGATTTTCGTGTTGATCATGAAAAGCTACTAGACAACTTTGCGGCAAATCCGGAAGCGCATGAACCTGGTAGTGGGGAATTCACGCCAGGCGTTTCCGGGTCGCAGTCGACCTCATCATTCCAGCCTACAGGATACGAGAAAAGGCGGATAGGCGTAAGAGCAGCGGGTCACGAAGAACGCGTGGCCCCCCAAAAAGCCCTTATGTCATTGCGCGTAATTGCAAAGAACGAGCAGAATGGCTGACGTGAAGATTCCCTACAACCTGAAGGTCCTCGCGATTCTACTGGTGTTGCTGGTCATCGTGGGGATTGCCGGGTTCCACCTTATCGAAGGCTGGAGCTGCTTTGACGGCTTCTACATGGTGCTGACGACGATTACAAGCATTGGATATGGAGAAATTCATCCGCTGTCACACGCGGGAAGGTTGTGGAACAGTTTCGTCATCATTTTGGGTGTGGGGCTGGTGCTACTGCTGGTCGGGGGCGCTTCCCGTACCTTGCTAGAATTTGAGCTGCAATCGGTGTTTGGCAGGAGACGCATGGACCGCGAAATCAACCGGTTGACGGGGCATTTCATCATTTGCGGCGCAGGGCGTGTGGGACGTAGCGCGGCCCGCGAACTGGCCCGGCGACCGCTCCCTTTTGTGGTGGTCGACACTAACGAAGCGAAGCTGCAGAAGTACGCGTCGGAGGGATGGCTGACTTGCCTAGGGGACGCCACCCAGGCACCGGTGCTGGAGCAATTGCGCATTGAGTGCGCCAGTGGACTGGTTGCGGCAACAACCACCGATGCTATCAACATCTACATCATCCTCACTGCGCGAAGTCTCAATCCGAAACTGAAGATCATTGCACGCGCGGCGGAGGAAGAAGCTGAAAAGCATTTGTACACCGCCGGAGCCGATTCGGTAGTGTCCCCGTACCGATTTGCGGGATACCGTATTGCCCAGACCTTTATGCGTCCCAATGTGGTCGATTTCTTCGATACTGCGATGAACCAGAGCCCGCTGGAGATCGAAGAGGTCAAGGTCGGCCAGGGCGCACGCTTCGTCGGCAAAACTCTGGAAGGCTCGCGCATACGCCAAGAACTCGGCGTCATTGTGCTTGCCATCAAGGGAGAACACTCTCCCATGCGGTTCAATCCTCCTCCCGACGAGATCATTCATGCAGGCGATCACCTGATCGCTATGGGCGACCCAGAAGGTCTGCGCAAGCTGGAAGATTCGTCGTCGGAGCGCGCATGAAGATCACCACCGCCGAGGAGATGCGCGCCATTGATCGCGCCAGCACGGAGAAGTTCGGCATCCCCTCGTTGACCTTGATGGAGAATGCCGGCAGCGCGGTGGCTGATTTCATCCTGGCAAATTATCGAGAGGCACAGCGCATAGCCGTGGTGTGTGGGAAGGGGAACAATGGCGGCGACGGTTTCGTCATAGCGCGCAAGTTGCACCAGGCAGGACGGGTGGTGGAAGTACTGCTTTTGGCGGCTCCGTCGGAACTGAAGGGCGATGCAGCGGCGATGTTCGAAAAGCTACCGGTTCGCCCGGTGGTGATCCAGACTCCGCAGGATTTCCAGACGGAGTCGTTGCGGAGTTTGGCGAACACAGCGCTCGTGGTGGACGCTCTGCTGGGAACGGGTTTCAAGCCGCCGGTGAAGGGTTTGTATGTTGACGCAATTTCAGCGATGAACAGCAGTAGCAAGCCCATAGTTGCCGTCGATATTCCGTCAGGCGCGAACTCGGATTCGATGACGCATCAGTCGGAAGCTGGCATCGCAAGGGCGGATGCAATCGTGACCTTTACCGCACCACGCCCCGCGCACGTTTTTGGCGAACTAACGCGCGGGCCGGTGTTGGTGGCGCCGATCGGGTCACCCGATGCGGCGATTGAATCGAAGCTGAAGTTGGAAGTAGTCACGCCGCGAGATTTCGCGCCGCTGTTGAAGTCGCGTCCCCGCGACAGCAACAAGGGCATGTATGGCCATGTGCTGATTGTGGGCGGGTCAGTGGGGAAATCGGGTGCAGCGTCGATGGCTGGCATGGCTGCTCTGCGTGCAGGCGCAGGGCTGGTGACCGTGGCGACGGCGAAAAGCGCTCTACCGAGTGTCGCAGGATTTGCTGCCGAGTTGATGACCGAGCCGCTGCCCGAGACGGACCTGGGCGGGATCAGCATTGCCGCGATGAAGAGCGGCAAATTGCAGCAGTTGGCCTCGACCAGGACTGTCGTCGCGATTGGACCAGGAATCGGGCGGCAGCCGGAAACGGTCGAGTTTGTGCGCACGGCGGTAAGTGTATTGAAATGTCCGCTGGTGATCGACGCCGACGGGCTGAATGCCTTCGATGGCAAGACGGAAGCCCTCGATGGAAGCCAGCGAGCGCTGGTGCTCACGCCGCATCCCGGCGAGATGTCGCGGTTGGCTGGAATTTCCACCAAGGCTGTGCAGACTGACCGCTTGGGCGTGGCGCGCAGCTTCGCGCGCGAGCACAAGCTAGTGTTGGTGTTGAAGGGCAACCTCACGGTGGTTGCGCTGCCGGACGGCACGGCGTGGGTGAACCCTACCGGCAATCCTGGCATGGCTACCGGCGGCACGGGCGACATCCTCACCGGTATCACCGCAGGAATCCTGGCGCAGATGCCGAACGACGCTGCGCGTGCTGCTATAGCGGCTGTCTACCTCCACGGACTGGCGGGCGATGCGGCGGCAGAAAGCATAGGCGAGCATTCGCTGGTTGCGACGGATCTGCTGATCGGATTGCCGAAGGCGTTTCGCCGGGCGACAAAGTGGTCGGGCGAGAGCGTGGTGCGCATCAGCGGATGAGGACTCACGAGTACACCACCCATTCCGCCCAAGAGACCATTGCCCTTGGGCGCGAACTGGCTCCCAGACTGCGCGAGATGCGCATGGTTATCCTGCATGGCAATCTGGGAGCAGGGAAAACCACGCTGGTAAAAGGAATTGCCGAAGGACTGAATGCGGCTTCCCAAGACGAAGTCACCAGCCCAACCTTTACGCTCATTCACGAATACCGCGCGCCCGATGTCACGCTATACCACGTCGATCTCTACCGTATCGACACACAGCGCGAACTAAACACCCTTGGATTGGATGAACTCTTCGCCGACGAGGGCAATCTCGTGCTGCTGGAGTGGGGCGAGAAGTTCCCACGGCTAGTAGCTGAGTGTGATGCGGAGATTCGGATTGAGCGTGTCGGGGATAACGAGCGAAGGCTAGCCCTTGTAGCTGCTACCCAATAGCCACTGACCACTGCTTCAGAACCCCATGATGTTGTAGCCGCAATCCACATAGACCGTCTCCCCGGTGATGCCGCTGCCGGCGGGACTTGCCAAGAATAGCGCCGTGGCCGCTACTTCATTCACATCCACATTGCGTGGAATGGGAGAGCGCTCAGCCTGAGCCTTGAGCATATCCCCCAGGTTGCCGATACCGCGAGCGGCCAGCGTCTTAATAGGTCCAGCCGAGACGGCGTTCACGCGAATATTGTGCTTGCCCAGGTCGAAGGCCAGATAGCGAACACAGCACTCGAGGGCTGCCTTGGCCACTCCCATCACGTTGTAGTTCGGGACGACGCGCATCGACCCGTAATAAGTGAGGGTGATGATGCTGCCGCCATCCGTCATTAGCGGTGCTGCAGATCGGGCTAGCGCGACCAGCGAATACGCGCTGGTGTCGAGGGCAATACGGAAGGCCTCGCGCTGGGTCTGGACGAATTCGTTCTTCAGAGCATCACTGGGAGCATATGCAACGGAGTGAACCAGGGCGTCGAGCTTGCCATACCTGGCCTTTAAGGTATCGAACAAGGCGGCGATCTCGTCATCGCTGGAGACGTCGCACTGAAACCCTTCGGCACCCGGAAGGCCGGCAATCAGTTCGTCAGCTTCCCGTTTGAGGCGTTCATTCTGATAAGTGATGGCCAAACGCGCTCCGGCCTGTTGCATCTGCTGGGCAATGGCCCAGGCGATGCTTCGTTTATTGGCTACGCCAAACACTACGGCCGTGCGTCCTTCCATGCTGATTGCCATGCGGGCTGCAGTCCCTCCTCGGGTGCTCAGAGCTTCAGGGTCAATCGATGAGGATAGCAGTTAGATGACGACGATGTCTTGCGTGAGCCTGCACGAGCCCAGGTCCACGGGATTTTCGCTTTTCTCCAGTCCCTAGAGGGTCTATCCTCCCCGCAAAGTCAGGGCGCCACTTCGGCGGAGGCACCATGGCGTCAATCCGTGACTTGCTGATCAACCGCACTATTCATTACGTCGAGCCCCAGCAGACGGTACTAGAGGCGGCCACGTACATGGTGGAGGCTAATGTGGGTGCGGCCCCAGTTCTGGACGGAAGCCGGCTGGAGGGAATCTTCTTCGAGCGCGACATCATGAGCAAATTGGTGATCCGTGGCCTGGATCCAAAAACCACGCGCATCTCGGAAGTAATGACTACCAGGCTTCAAACGCTGGCACCCGATGCCTCCTGCGAAGAAGCGTTGCTCGTGATGCAAACCCATGGCGTACGGCACCTGCCGGTTTGCGATGGCAATACGCTTGTGGGATTTCTTTCGCTTCGCGACCTGATGCGCCACACCCTAGAAGAGAAATCCGGTGAGGCTGAGATGATGCGCGCCTACATCCAGACCTCGGTAAGTTTAGCGCCGCGCGTCGGCTACTGCGGCTAACAACGCCCCGCCGCCTGCCTAACCTGGGTCACATCACGGCGCCTTCCCCTTGGCGGTGCTAAACTCGTGGCGTCTATGCCGTCTCCTGCAGTACTTGCGCAACTCCGTAAAATCGTCGGGCTAGACGCTCTTCTCCACCGTCCTGAAGACCTGATGCTTTACGAATACGATGGGGGTGTGCGCAAGTGTACGCCGGCGGCGGTTGTGTTTCCCCAAGAGACCAGGCAAGTTGCGCAAATCATGAAGCTGGCCGGCTCGGCTGGTTTTCCAATAGTGGCGCGGGGGGCGGGTACGGGCTTGAGTGGTGGCGCTATAGCTCCCGAGGGTGGCGTCGTCATCGCGTTCGCACGCATGAACCGCATTCTCGAAGTCGATGCCGAAAACATGCGCGCCGTGGTGCAGCCCGGAGTCGTCAACCAGCAGCTCTCCGACAGCGTGGCATATCTCGGCCTATATTTCGCGCCCGACCCTTCCAGCCAGAAAGCCTGCACCATTGGCGGCAACGTAGCCGAGAACTCCGGCGGCCCCCATACATTGGCTTACGGCGTGACGGTGAATCACGTTACCGGTCTCACTGTCGTAATGCCAAGCGGCGAGATCCTGCGCTTTGGCGGCAAAGCAGCCGAATGCACTGGGTACGATCTCACAGGATTTCTCGTCGGCTCAGAAGGAACAATCGGCATTGTTACCGAAATCACCGTCCGACTGCTACGCCGTCCGGAAAACATCGCTACGCTGCTGGGCATCTTTGAGACCATTGACGACGGCGCAAAAACCGTGTCAGCAATCACGGCTGCGGGTATCACTCCTGCGGCGCTGGAGATGCTGGACGGATGGACCCTGCGCGCGGTCGAAGCCGCTTGCCATGCCGGCTATCCGCTGGATGCCGGCGCCGTGCTGCTGATTGAGTTGGAAGGTCTCGCTGAGCAGGTGGAAGAGCAGGCAGAAGCTGTCCGCGAAGTCTGCTTCCAGCAAAAGGCACGAGAGGTGCGGCGAGCGAAGGACGAAAATGAGCGCGGGCTACTGTGGAAAGGCCGCAAGAACGCCTTCGCCGCTTTAGGACGCCTGGCGCCATCTTACTACTCGCAAGATGGCGTAGTGCCGCGCACCAAAATTCCTGCGGTGCTGCAGTTCATTGAAGGCATCTCCCAAAAGTATGGGCTGCGCATCGGAAACATCTTCCACGCAGGGGATGGCAATCTTCACCCGCTGATTCTGTTCGATCCTCGCGACCCGCACCAACTCGAGCTGGTGCAGGCTGCCGGTGCTGAAATCCTCGAGCGTTGTGTCGAGATGGGCGGCTCCATCACCGGCGAGCACGGCGTCGGCCTGGAGAAGCGCAACCTCATGCCTCTCCTCTTTACCGACGATGATCTCGACGTGATGTTAAGCCTGCATAATGCCTTCAACGCTGCGGCTGTGTTGAATCCCGGTAAGCTGTTTCCGACCACACGCATGTGTCGCGAGACGTCGGGACCATCCACGAACCCTGTATTACAGGCGGAGGGAATGTGAGCGCCACGGGTGTATCGCTGGACGTGGCACGCGAATTGCGCAGCATCTGCGGCCATGACAACGTTGCCGAACGCCCGGTCGGCGGCGTGTATGTTTGTCCGGGCTCGACAGAAGAAGTAGCGGAGGTGCTCACCTTTGCCAACGAGCACCATCTCAGTATCGGCCCGGCCGGCGGATCGACCGAGCGCAGCGCCGCTGAGCTACGGACAGACATTGTGCTCCACACTAACCGCCTCACCGAGGTCGAGCATTACGACCACGGTGATCTCACGGTCGGCATCGGCGCGGGTGCAACCGTAGCCCAACTCAACCTGATGGTCGGCGCCGACCGCCTCCTGTTTGCCGGCGATCCTCCCATGCCCGATCGTTGCACAGTCGGTGGCTTACTTGCCACAGCGGTTTACGGGCCATTGCGCCACGGTTACGGCGCGGTGCGCGACTACTGCATCGGCGTTCGTTTCGTGACCGGCGACGGTCGTCGTGGCAAGGGCGGTGGCCGTGTGGTAAAGAACGTCGCGGGTTACGACCTGATGAAGCTGCTGATCGGCAGCTACGGGACATTGGCGGTCATCACGTCGGCCAGCTTTAAGCTGTTCCCGTCGCCGCGCCAGACGAAGACGTTTCTGGCTGAGTTTGCTACCGCCAACGAAGCTTTGCAGTTCCGCGACAGGATCCTGCGTTCACCTCTGTCGCCCGTGTGCCTGGAATTGGTTTCGCCCGGTGCCCGCAAGCTGATGCGCCCTGAGATGACCAGCGACACCTGGGTGATGTGTGTGCGCGCGGCCGGCAGTGATGCGGTTCTGACGAGATATCAGAAAGAGCTTGGTTCGGTAATTACACGTGAATTAGAAGGCGACAGCGAGCAACGCATGTGGCGCGCTATTCAGAACTTCGGTTATGCCGGGGACGGGCGCGACGACGCACGCGCTCCAGAATTGATTTACCTCTCAGTGTGGCCGCGCGAAGTACCGGATGTAGTGGACACGCTTCTCAAGCAAAGCGCACTTAGCGGCGTTGACGTCTCCTTGATCGGTCGTGTCGGTGTTGGTCTGCTCTTAGTTCGAGTTGCGGACAAAGAAGCGGGCACAGCCGCGATCCACAAGCTAATTGTCGTCCTCGAAAGGGTATTTGGAGACAAAATCACCCTCAAGCTCAGAGGCGCGGTGAATCCCTGGCCGATTCCTCCGCCGAACCTCGCCAGCATGCGCGCCATCAAGCAAGCCCTCGATCCGAACAACACGTTGCGCGGGAGGAACATCTTTTGAACACCGTTCCAGTTGCCGCCGAACCGCGCCATTCGAACTTGTGGGACCTTTACTCGCGCTGCGTGCATTGCGGGCTTTGCCTCGATCAGTGTCCCACCTATCGCGCGCTTGGAACCGAGATGGATTCTCCGCGCGGCCGCATCTACCAGATCATCCAGGTAGCTGAGGGACGCCTTGCGCTGGGTGACTCTTTCGTCTCTCACATAGACCGCTGCCTCGGATGCTTGAACTGCCAAACCGCCTGCCCCTCAGGTGTGGCCTATGGCAGCTTGCTCGAGCGGGCACGCGCGCAAATCGCCGAGAACTATCAGCGGCCCTGGCTGGCGACCTGGCTGCACAAACACTTTTACGCCGACATCCTGACGTCGTTCGGCCGGCTCGCCTGGCATGCGAAGTCTCTGCGCTTCTATCAGCGCTCGGGCTTGCAGGCCCTGGCACGCGCCACTGGGCTGTTGAAGCTGATGGGTGTGGCCGAATTGGATGAGCTGTCACCGCCAATCGACAGCAAGTTCTCCTTCTCGGATTTAGGAAAGGTCTTCCCGGCCGAAGGCGAGCGTCGCGGACGGGTTGCTTTGTTGATCGGCTGTATAGCTAGCGTGGCATTTGTCGAGCTGAACCGCGCCACTATTCGTGTTCTCACGAAGAACGGCATCGAGGTGCACGTGCCGGAGAGGCAGTCCTGCTGCGGTGCGCTGCAGTTGCACGCCGGCTATCTGGACCTCGCTCGCGCCCAGGCACGACGCAATATCGATGCCATGCTGGGCCAGCCGTTCGACGCCATCGTCACCAACGCCGCCGGTTGCGGTTCGACCCTGAAAGAGTACGCTGCTTTGCTGGAAGAAGATTCAACTTACGGAGAACGGGCGGGTGAGTTCACCGCCAAAGCCCGCGACATTAATGAGTACCTGGCGGCAATCGGGATGCGAGAGCCCAATCGTACACTGCACGCGCGGGTCACCTACCAGGATTCGTGCCATCTCGCTCACGCCCAGGGCGTGCGCAGCGCCCCACGGCAACTCTTGCGCCACGTGGGCGCCGAACTGGTAGATTCGCCGCGGCCGGACTCCTGCTGCGGCAGTGCGGGCGTTTACAACGTAGTTCAGAACGAAATGTCGATGAAGATCCTTGACGAGAAGATGGGTTTCGTGGCCAGCGTCGACCCAGACATCATCGCCACGGCCAATGTAGGCTGCATGTTGCAGTTCCGTGTCGGCGTCCGGCGGAAGAAGATGCAGACCCGCGTGGCGCACGTGATCGAGTTACTGAACGAAGCCTACTGAATTGCAGCGGAACCCTGCGCGAATAATGGGGCATAGCCCTCCCTAGACTATCTAAGGTTGCACTTGAGCAAGGGCGATAGAATCGCGCAGTACGGCTGAAAGCTCTTTTGGATCCTCAATCGGAGGCCGGCACGTGAGGTTACTACACACCACGGCGAACGACTCCTTTTGTTGTAGCCCAGGCAAGTTCGGGACGGTCTCTGCCAGAGCCGACGGCAGGTTTTGCGCCACCGCCTCGCTGTCGGTGAGATGGACGACCGACAAATTGATGGAATACGGCGCCGAGGCAGTATTTAATAGCGATTCGGCCTTTTCGTCCCCGCCGAGCACCACAACTTGAGTATACGGCCGCGCCAGCCACGATGCTGCCAGCCCGTATGTTCCCGCGTAAATGCCAAATTGCTCCGCCGCTCCGGCGAAAACCTCCAGCGTATCTTCCGCTTTTTCGCGATAGCGCTGGTCGTTTTTGTAGGCGTAAAGCCGCAGCAGAGCGATTGTGGCGCAAGGATTCCCCGCGGGGGTAGGAGCGTCTTGAAACGGCTTGCGGCGCGCCGAAAGCACGCCGATTCGCAGCTTCTCTTCCAACGTGGCCTCGGTGTCGAAAAAACCCCCGCTGGTGTTATCGGCGAAGCGCCTGATCATCTCGTCGCCGATCTGCTGGGCAAACCGAAAATAGCTGAACGCTCCAGTGATTTCGTAGGCATCCAGGCAGGCAATGACGGTGTAGGCATAATCATCGAGCGATCCAGTGAGAAACCGCTTTTGTGCGGCCGGGTCACCGTACGCGATCACGTGTGACAGCCCACGCTCGGTCACCCAGGCTTCGGCCAAAATCCGATCCAGTGAGCGCAGCGCAAACTGCCTGGCGTCCACGCGACGCGTGACGCGCGCGTAGTGCAAATACGCTGAAATACACAGCCCATTCCAATTGGTGTAAATCGTCTTATCGATATATGGCGTCGGACGTTTCAGCCGCTCGGCGTTGAGCTTGGCGCGGGCAATTGCCAGCAGATCCAGCACCTCTGTCGCGCCACGCCCCATTTTCGCGGCAATTTCGTCCGGCGACATGCTGATCCACAGCACGTTCTTCGCCGGATTGTGATGCATCTCGCCGTGCTCGGCGATGTCGTAATGCATAGCAATCGCCCGGAATTCATCCGGACTCAATACCGCGCGAGCTTCGTCCGTAGTCCAGGTGAAGTAGTCGCCGTCGTCATTGAGGTTGATGTCTGCATCCTGCGAAGCGTAGAAGCCGCCGTGCTCGCGATCGCTCAGCCACTCGTCCATCCAGCGCACAATGTCTCCGGCAATGTACAGGTAGGATTCGTAGCCGAACACCTGGTATGCATGTACGTAGTTCTTCAGCAGCTCCGAGTTGTCGTACGACATCTTTTCGAAGTGCGGAACGATCCAGCGTTCATCGACCGAGTAGCGATGGAAGCCGCCTCCGAGCTGATCGTAAACACCGCCCTTCGCCATCTTCGTGAGCGTGGTCTTGATAACGGTGCCAACGCGCTCTTCGCCGGTATGCGCGTACCAGTCGAGCAATAGGTCAATGGCCGGAGCGTGAAAAAACTTTGGCGCACCACCGAAGCCGCCATTCTTCTCGTCAAAGTTTGCGATAGCCGACTGCACCATGACACCGACAATGCGCGGCGAGAAACCGGTATGATGTCCGGCGAATCCTTCCGCATGGTGCAGCATATGCATGGTTTCGTCGGCCGATTTCAGGACTTCTTCTCGGCGCTCGCGATAAGCCTCGGCAATCGCCAGCAGGATTTTCTTGAAGCTCGGACGGCCCCAGCGATCATCAGGCGGGAAGTACGTGCCGCCGTAGAATGGCTTTCCATCGGGCGTAAGAAAAACCGTCAGCGGCCAGCCACCGGTGCCAGAGATCGCCGAGATCGACAGTTGATAACGGCTATCAAGATCCGGACGCTCGTCACGATCCACCTTTACCGGAACGAATTCGCGATTGATGATTTCGGCGGTTTCCGTGCTCTCGTACGATTCGCGGTCCATGACGTGACACCAGTGACACCACACCGCCCCAATGTCGAGCAGAATCGGCTTTCCTTCGCGCTCTGCCAGGGTGAAGGCTTCTTCGCCCCACTCATGCCAGTGAATGGGCTGATGCATGGCCGAGCGCAAGTAAGCGGAGGAAGCGCGCGAAAGTGCATTCAGGGCGTCAGTCATAGGGTTCAGTTTAGCAGGGAGCGTCGGTCGCGATTGTGATCAATACTGAAGCCGAGACCGAATGACTGCGGTTCTGCTGTTCGGTAGAACCACTCGTGAGACTCAACGGACAGATGCGAAAACCGGATGTGGGGTGCCTCCGGTGTTTGGGTTGGTTCATGAATAGGCAGAATAAGCGGAGGCGCTGGCGTGCACTGCGAGGTGTCGCAAAATTCCAGTCCAAGATCTAACCCGCTTAACGGAGATGTTCGATGCTTGCAGCCAAGGCAAGAGCCTGTCGCCCTTGTCCTAAATTGTACCGGTGCGCATGGTGCCGAATCTGTTCACGCAAACCAAACCCGAAAAGATCTTTTCATCGAGCGCAATCCGGCAACATGGTGCCGCCATACGTCGAATTCATCGGTGGCGTTACTGCCGGCGTGCTGGCGCTGACAGCGCCGTTAATAATCATCTGCAGCCGCAACGATTGCGCCGTCATGGATGCCTCCTCCATCCCCGAGCGAGTCGGAGAAATGCCCGGAGTCCGCCATTGGATGGGGCACGGCTTCGCGGTGCGAAACCGCATGTTACGCTGTCTTCGGAGGGGTGGCCGATGAAGAGCAGCTCCAGAAAATGATCAAGTTGAACGTGCTGGCGCAGATCGAGCACATCAAAACGCATCCCAGCATGCGTGACCGTCTGCTGACGGCGAAGTTGAAATTCGTGGCTGGCTCTACGACATCGGCGACGGTTCTGTACGCGCGGCCAATCCGGCCGGAGAACTCTCGCGCCTTGGCCCAGACGCCCCTCATTTTGCCACGAGAATCACCACACTGCGCGCCTTCACGTTGTAGGAGTTCTGCGTGCGTAAAGAATACTCCTTGCCCTCCTCCGCAATATCCCGCGGCGACGGTAGCGCGGTATCTACCAGCTGATACCACTTCCTCGGCCTGGCGATCTCTGGCAATTCGAACCTGCGGTCCTCCCAGTGTGCATGAGCGATAAAGTGCATATCATCTTGCGAGCCATCTAGGTGTGTCTGTGTCCATTGCATCGCTACCGAGCGCGACTCTGGGCTCCAGTCAGCCGACATTCGTTTCGCACCGTGCCATGTAACGTGAAACCCAGTCCCCGCATCCAGCGTAAACGTATCCCTTCGCAGCATCGGGCAGCGCTTGCGAAACGCAATCATTAGCCGGAAGAAGCGCAGCAGATCGGCATTCTCCTTCGCTATGTCCCAGTTCAGCCAGCTCACCTCATTGTCTTGGCAGTAGGCGTTGTTGTTGCCTTGCTGCGTTCGTCCCATCTCATCGCCCGACAGCATCATCGGCACACCATGTGCGAACAGAAGTATCGCTGCAAAGTTCTTGCGCTGGCGCGCGCGCAGCGCATTGACTGTGGGATCGTTCGATGGTCCCTCCACGCCGCAATTCCAGCTCAAGTTGGCGTTGTTGCCGTCCTGGTTGTTCTCGCCGTTGGCGAGGTTGTGCTTTTCGTTGTAGGAAACCAGGTCGGTCAGCGTGAAACCATCGTGGCAAGTCACAAAATTGATGCTGTGATAAGGCTCGCGCGCACTGGTCTCATATAGATCCGGACTGCCAAGCAACCGCGTCGCAAGTGGCGACGTCATCCCCGCATCACTTTTCACAAACTTCCGCACATCGTCGCGAAAGATGCCGTTCCACTCTGCCCAGCGTCCCCATGATGGAAATGTCCCCACCTGGTACAGCCCGGCCGCGTCCCAGGCCTCCGCAATCAGCTTCGTATTAGCAAGTACCGGATCGTACGCCATGCTCTCCAGCAGCGGAGGATTCTTCAACACCGAGCCGTCCTGCCCGCGCCCCAGTATCGACGCCAGGTCGAAGCGGAAGCCATCCACGTGCATCTCCGTCACCCAGTAACGCAGGCAATCGATAATGAAATCGCGCACTACCGGGTTATTGGCGTTCACGGTATTACCGCAACCGGAGTAATTCAGATACTGCCCAGTCTGCGGATCGAGAATGTAGTAGGTCGTATTATCGATGCCTCGGAATGACCCGGTCGGCCCATCTTCCGCTCCTTCGGCAGTGTGGTTGAATACCATGTCGAGAATCACCTCGATGTCCGCCTGGTGCATAGCCTTCACTAGTTGCTTGAACTCGCGCACCTGGTCGCCGTCATCGCGCTTCGACGAGTAGGCTGCGTTCGGCGCAAAAAACGCCGTCGGCTGATAGCCCCACAAGTTCCTCAGCGGCTCTCCCGTGAATGGGTTCACCCGGTTTGTATCGCTTTCCTCAAACTCGTTGACCGGAAGCAATTCGACGGCGGTCACTCCCAACGACTTCAAGTACGGGATCTTCTCGATCAGCCCCGCGAACGTTCCGGGATGTGCAACTCCCGACGTAGGGTGCCGCGTGAAACTCCGCACGTGCATCTCGTAGATGATGCTGTCCACCAGCGGCGTGTTGAGTGGCTGGTCCTGTTCCCAGTCAAAGTGATTATCCGTGATAACGCCCAGCCGAAACGGTCTGGTTCCTGCTGGATAAGTTCCCCACTCGGCTCCGCCCGACAACACGAGCGCATAAGGATCCAGCAGCAGGTTCGACTCTTTGAAACGATAGATCTGTGGGTTGGGATTCGGTCGCATGTCGAAGCGATATGCGTAGTGTGCACCCGCATCCAGTCCGGCAATGAAGATATGCCACACCTGCCCCGTGCAATTGGAGTGGGGATCGAGCGGGAACGTCATGAGCCCACCGGGTACTCCAGGTTCCATGAGCAACAGCGAGCAACTCGTTGCGTGCTTAGAAAAAATCGAGAAATTGGTGCCGCTGCGGTGCAGCGTCACGCCCAGCGGCAGCGGGTGTCCGCGCTCAATGACATAGATCTTCTTCTGGTTGGTCGAAGTGCTAGTGGCAGGGGATGAATTCTCGGCGGATGTCATAGAACTGCCGCATTGCGGCCTTTGTTGGCATACCAGAAAGTCCGCGGTCGAACAAGTGAAACGTGGCTGTTTTGCTCAAAGTGGCAGACTTGCTAAGTCATCTTGGCTAATTTTTTGAGAGCAGATGCCGCCCGATCCTCGCGTAGAGCTCCACTGCATCCAACAACTGTTTCTTTTCGATGTACTCACCCTCGGTATGCGCGACGTGAATCGAACCGGGCCCAATCAGCACCGGCTTGCCCCAATTCGTCAGTGCGGGAATATCGGTTGTGAATGCCGCGACCATGGTCTCAATGTCAGGTACTGTTTCAAGCTCCATGAACGGAATCTCAAGAATAAAGTTGGCTTCTGCTTTACCGTCGACTGCCTCAACGATCTGCCGCCGTATTTCTTTGGTCGGTCCCACTAGTCGAATGAGCAGGTTTGCTGCGGCATGATCCGGAATCACGTTGGGAGCACGTCCTCCTTCGATCAGACCAATATTCATCGTGCAAGGCCCGGCTTTGGGATGCTGAGGCAAATTGATTTTGCGAATCCTCTCCAGCGCATCAAGCAGCTTCTCGATTGCCGACTCGCCAAGCTGCGGATATGCCGAATGCGCCATGCGGCCTTTCGCAACCACCTCTACCCGTAGCGTCCCTTTCGACGCCAGAGCAATCCGGTTCTCCGTCGGCTCACCATTGATGAGAAACTTTGCTCCGCGCGGGTCCAAATTTGCCCTCTGTGCGCCTTGACTGTCGCGCTCCTCCCCAACCAGGAAAAGTAATCCAGCGTGAATGCCGTCTGCTTTGAGCTTCTCGGTTGCCGCAATTTGCGCCACCATAATGCCCTTCGCATCGCAAGATCCCCGTCCATATATCCGCTTGGCCGTTTCGCGGGAAGAGACATGCGGAGGAACCGTGTCCATGTGGGTTGAAAACACCAGTTCTGGCCGCGGCGTACCCGAGTGCCTGGCCCACACGTTGAAACGATCGCCTTCGACAGGCATCCTTTCGACCTCATAGCCTAATCGCGTAAGTTCGTCGGCGATGGCAGCGCCTATAGTGGCTTCGTTCCCAGTAATCGATTCGATATTGATGAGCTTGTGAGTGAGGGCGAACAAGTCCATGTGGGCAGAATATCGCATAGCTGGAGCAAGAACGTTATGGCCAGCTCTTGAAACGTTCAACAGAACTACTCGACGAGAGACGCTGCAGCCTGCGCACGCGAGCGCCGAAACGTCCAGGCATAGATGAGCGGGCCAAGGACAACCAACCCGCCGAGCGCCGAGACCAAATAGTCGTCTCCTGCGGCGCTGAGGAACTCTCCACGATAAAAGCCCAGGGCTACGAGTAGCATAGGGCCGAGGCCCAGCATCTGGAAGGGCCGCAGCAAATCAGGCTCCTTCACTCGCGTCTTTGCGACGAGTTCTTCCAGTCCGTACGGGCCTCCGGCGACCATAAAGTAAGTCGCGGCGACCAGCGGCAGAAAGGTCAGAACGCGCTGTGTTTTCCCGCTGTCACGGCTCATGAGTGGAGAGAGAATAACAAAGTACGCTTTTGCTATTTTTTCGCGAGTTGTGCTTCTGCAAATTCTGCCGCGAAAATCCGTTCCAGCGCGTTCCGGCGATCCTCGAACATCGAGCTCATCATGCGCTGGAAGAGCAGCTTTTCCAGTATGCTCCCTACCACTCCAAATCCGATTTCGTACTCGACTTCATCGCCGACTAATGTGCCTTCGCGTCCGTCGATGCTCTTGGCTTCAAACGTGTGCGTATGATGCCACGATTTGAATGGGCCTTGTTTCTGTATATCGCTGAAATACTCGTTGTACGAGAACTCGGTGATCAACGCGACCCAGCGCTCATGAATTGGGATGTGAGGGATGGCGCGAAATTTGAGGTGGATTTCCGTTCCGGCGCCCGCCAGGCGCTCAAAGCCCTTGGCACGCTGGCCCTCCAGCAGCCGCGGCGGTACGAGGTTGAGCTTGAGGATTTTCGCTGCCCGCGAGGGTGGCATGATGCGCGGCAAATTATGCGGATCGGCAAAAAATGCGAACAGTGTCGGAAGGGGAACCGGAACCCAGTGCTCAGTGAGCAGGCGCTGACTCATGGCGGGATGACACTATAACGCCTCGCCTTCAGTCCTCAAAACTTTTGAAACAGGCCATCGAATACTTGAGCATTGGCTTAAGTATCAAAAACCCTACTTATTGTGGTCTGCTGATCGAACAACACGATGTTGGAGTTCTCTCGAACCTCCAGCAATTCCATCAAAAATAACAAGAAATAAAGACTTTTCCCCTTGACAAGGTCGCAAAAGGGTATAAACTCCGAACTCAAGAGTGTGGTACAAAGTGGAATATTAGGGGACTTTGTGGGCCACCTTGGGGGCTTCTAGAGCGAATTGGTTGAGTTGACCAAAGGCGCACTGAAAGCGGCAAACAGCTCCCCTTTGGCGTGGTTTTTCAGGTTTTCCTCCACTCCCGGTGATTTTCACACCCGGCGCACAAGCGCCGGCAATTATGTTTCGTGGCTCGCACTTAACCCGGCTGGACGACAAGGGGCGGCTCAAAATGCCCGCGGAATACAAGCGTCTGGCCGACGAGAAGTATGGCAGCAAATTCTACATCACCAGTTGGGATGGCAAGAGTGCCAATGTTTATCCCATCCAGGAGTGGGAGACGATCGAGCGCAAGCTGATCGCGTTGCCCACTTTCAATGCTTCGAAGATCAAGCTGTTGAAGCGCACAAGCTATTACGGGTCAGAAGTGGAGTTCGACAACCAAGGGCGTCTGCTGCTGCCAGCAACCTTGCGGGAGTCGGCCGGGTTGAAGGGCGAAGTCTCAGTGGCAGGACGTTTGACGTACCTCGAAGTTCAGAATGCCGACGCACTTCGCGAAGAGGTGCTCGAACCCTTTACGGATGAGGATGCGAAAACCCTGGGCGATCTGGGTATTTAGTGAGGCAGCGGGATCCATTCAACGTCTCGGAACGGGAGTGAATGGACAAAGAGGATTCAAGAGCGGGCGGCGCCACAGGGCGCGAACATGGCGAGACGGGCGGCAAGCGGTTTGGCCATGTACCGGTTCTTTTACAAGAAACGATCGATTTCCTGGCCGTGCAGCGCGGCGGGACCATTATCGATTTGACCCTCGGCTTGGGCGGACACGCTTGGGAAATCGCAAAACGCCTCGGCGTACCGGGTCGTTTGATTGGCTTCGATAAGGACCCGGCGGCGCTGGACCGGGCGCGGGAGCGGTTGACCGGACCTCCCCTGGAGCTGGCCAACGATTGGCCGCAGATTGAGCTGGTGCACGCGAGCTTCGCCGAAGTGGCGCAACACCTGTCCCCGGCAAGTGCCGATGGGTTGCTTGCGGACCTAGGCGTCAGCTCGATGCAGCTTGAGGATGCCGAGCGGGGATTTAGTTTTCAGGCGGAAGGGCCCCTGGATATGCGGATGAATCCGCAATCGGGTTTGACTGCCGAACAAGTGGTAAACCGCTTCGACGAGCGCGAGCTCGCGGATGCGATTTACGAATTCGGTGAGGAAAGGAGGTCGCGGAGAATCGCCAGAGCCATTGTTCGGGCGCGGCCGATTCGCTCTACCGCACAACTTGCGGCAGTGATATCGGCTGCGGCCCGGCCAATGAACCAGGCTGAACGTCGAATTCATCCTGCGACACGTACCTTTCAGGCGCTCCGAATTCTGGTGAACCGTGAACTCGATGACCTGCGGAAACTGCTGAGTCCAAGCGCGGCGCCGCAGGTGCTGAAGAAGGGCGGCAGACTGGTGGTAATCAGCTTCCACTCGTTGGAAGACCGAATTGTGAAGGATGCATTACGCGAAGGAGCGCGGGAAGGGATGTACCGGCTGATTACTAAGAAGCCGGTTATAGCCGGCGAGGAAGAAATTGATCGCAATCCGCGCTCGCGCAGCGCCAAGCTGCGGGCGGCGGAGCGCATCTAGTTTTGTTAAAGAATTGCGAAAAATGAGGAGTTTCCGCCTCCGGATCCAAAGATTCTGCGGAAAAAACTGTGGGAAATGTGGATATCCCACAAGGTAAGGCCGAGGGGAGTAGAGAAGCGCCAGTTGGGTCGTTCCGAAGACCTTGGATTGGCAGGAGATTGCAATGGCGGCAGGCGTGATGTATCCCACAATGCAAGAATCCCACAATTGGGGAAGTCAACTCTCGGAAACCCGTGGCATGTTCATGGGTACGCCCGAGATTTATTTCACCAAGCGCATGGACAATTCGCGGGTGGTACGTGTGGTTGACCCGAAGCGCCGTCGCGAAATGCTGTACTTCGGCGGAATGCTAAGCCTTTTGTTTCTGGTGGTTATGGTTTACCTGCTGCAACACCTCAGCGCTATCCAATACGGATACCGCATCGAGCAGGCAAAGGCCGAACATGCCACGATCGTGGAAAGCAATCGCGCACTCAAGCTGGAGGAATCCTCGTTGACTGACCTGGAGCGCATTGAGGTCGAGGCGCGCAAGTTAGGCATGATGCCTCCGGTGGCTGGCCAGATCCAACCCATCGAAAGTGGAAACGGAGATCCTACGGTTCCAGTGATGGCGCGCGCGAACTCCAGCGGAATTTCAGTAGTTTCAGTGCAGCAGTAAGCAGGCTGGCGAAGCATCCCAGCCGGGTATTGTTGGCGAAGTTCATCTGGCGGTCCGCCGATTACGGACCGCCTTCTGTGCGTAGTACCACATTGCATGGGTACTACACTGTGAGACTTGCAATCTCCGCAAAGCGGGATTGTGTGAAGGGATCAAGAGGGAATGCGGGCGAGCGCACCTGCTAAAACGCCAGCCAGGAGATTATGGATTCTTGGAGCTGTGCTGTTTTTGTGGGTAGCCGCCGTCCTAGGTCGCCTGGTTTACCTGCAAGTCGTCAAATATCGGTTCTTCCTTAACCTGGCTTCGCGGCAGCGCGGCCGTGTACTTGACGTCGACCCTCGACGCGGGACTATCTACGACCGCAACGGGACCGAGCTGGCAATGTCCATCGACGTGGACTCGGTGTTCGCGGTTCCCAGCGAAATCCCCGACCAGGAGACCACGTCGCAGATTCTCGCAAATGTGCTGGGGCTTGATGCGCAGGAACTGCTGCTGCACTTGCGCTCACAAAAGAACTTCGCCTGGGTGAAGCGCAAAGTGGACGCCGAGACAGGTGAACGGGTGCGTGCGCTGAATCTGCGAGGCATTTACTTTCGCAAGGAGCCCAAACGCTTCTACCCCAAGCGCGATTTGGCGGCGCAAGTCATCGGGTACGTCGGAACGGATGATGAGGGACTGGGCGGTCTAGAGCTGGTCTATGACGATGATCTGCGTGGGATTCCCGGCCGCGAGATCATTGAAGTGGACGCACGTCGCAAATGGTTTGGACGCGTCGAGCGCCAACCTGACCCAGGACAAAACCTGGTGCTCACAGTCGACGGCACCATCCAGTACATCGTCGAGAAAGAACTTGAGCAAGCCATGCAGGATACTGGCGCTGCGGCTGGAACGGTGGTCGTTCAGAATCCGCACACGGGTGAAATCCTGGCTTTGGCGAACCGGCCTACGTTCAATCCTAACGTCTTCAATAGCGTGCCCAAAGAGGCACTGAAGAACCGCGCCGTCAGCGATGTGTATGAGCCCGGCTCGGTTTTCAAAACGGTCACCTATTCGGCAGCCATTGAACAGGGCGTCGTCAAGCCTGAAGACATGGTGGATTGCCAGGGTGGGGCCATCACCGTATTCGGCATGACGATTCACGATGCCCACAAGATGGGCGTGATGACGATTGCGGAGGCTTATGCGCACTCCAGCGATGTGGCGGCTATTAAGACCGGAATGAAGCTGGGCGATACGCACTTCGACGAGTTCATCCGTGCCTACGGTTTCGGCAAGCAAACCGGCATCGAACTCCCGGGTGAAAGCCGCGGACTTAAGAAGCCCGTAACCCGCTGGTCGAAGGTCTCGATCGCTTCCATGTCCATGGGGCAGGAGATTGGCGTTACCGCCGTGCAGGTGGTTTCCATGGTCTCCACCATCGCGAACGATGGCCTGTACACGCCACCGCGTGTCGTGGCCGGTGAGTTGCCGCCCAACGCGGGACCCAAGCCGGTGGTGTTTCATCCCCCCCAACAGCATCGTGTGATCTCCACCCTGACTGCGGTAAAGATGAAGAAAATGATGGAAAGCGTCGTGCTCGACGGCACCGCGCGCCGTGCCATTCTTGATGGATACACGGTTGCAGGCAAGACGGGTACAGCGCAAAAGGTCGATCCGGCAACCGGCGCTTACTCAAAGACCAAATACGTTGCGTCATTCGTCGGCTTCGCGCCAGTCAACAACCCCGCAATCACGATTGCCGTAATTCTCGACTCTGCGCAGGGCTTGCACCAGGGCGGACAGGTATCCGCGCCCGTCTTCAGAAGCATCGCCCAGCAGGTGCTGGAGTATATGCACGTGCCGCACGACATTGAGCCGAAGAACCAGCAGCGGCTGATCCTGCTGGCTTCGACCAAGAACGATGATCTGGCGGAAGAAGGATCGGACCGTTTGGGCTTCGCGTTACTGACCGACAACGACGACGCCACCGCCACCGAGACGGCCAGCAATTCGCCGGCGGAGAGCGCTGCGATAGGCATTATCCGATCAGCCAAGCAACTAACACCCGTCGCAGCCGTAGCGAGCGAACCCGTGGCATCGGCTACCGCTCCCCCAGCGGAAACCGCGACCGGGACTGTCCAGACTTCAGATGGCACTGTCATACTCAACGTAGACAGCGGCATCGTAGTGCCGTCGTTTATGGGCAAGTCGCTGCGAGCGTCGATCGAGACAGCGCAGCAGAGTGGGCTGGAGATCAATGCCTTGGGTAGTGGCATTGCGCGGCAACAGTCACCTCCGCCGGGAACCCACCTGCTGGCCGGACAGAAGGTGACGGTCAGGTTTAGCCACTAGAAAGCGCTGGACTCGCGCCGTGCCGTTTTGAAACGTTTGCGGACAACGACGCAAACCGCTGCTCCCGCGCTCGCTGGCGGAACTATAATTTTGCTGCCATGAACTTCCTACAGTTGCTGCACGGCGCGGAATATTTGGACGAAAGAGGCGACCCGCCCATTGTCGGACTGGACTATGACAGCCGGTGCGTAAAACCCGGTTGGTGCTTTGTCGCTATGAAAGGCGAGCACACGGACGGGAATTTTTATATCGATCAGGCCATCGCTAATGGAGCCGTTGCCATCGTTAGCGATTCGCTCCCTCCTCGGGAGGGTATCGCTTGGGCCAGAGTGCCCCATGGCCGGCGTGCGCTGGCGCGTCTGAGTGCAAATTTCTATCGACATCCCGCCGAAAAGCTCCGCAACATCGGCATCACGGGAACTAACGGCAAGACAACCACTTCGTTCATCCTCAGCCGTATGCTTCGAGCTGCGGGACGCAAGATTGCGCTAGTTGGCACAGTGGAGTATCGCATTGGAGATGAGACCTTCCCAGCCCCGCACACCACTCCCGAGGCGCTGGAACTGAATCGACTTTTTGCCCGCGCGGTACATGGCGGATGCACCGAGGCGGTACTGGAGGTTTCTTCGCACGCGCTGGAGCAGCAGAGAACCTTTGGAATTCCGTTCGAAGTGGCCGTTTTTACCAATCTGACGCAGGACCATCTCGACTATCACGGGACCATGGAGAGCTACTTCCAATCGAAGGTCATTCTGTTCAACGGGCTGGGTGTGGAACCACCGCAATCGGTGGTGATCAATCTGGACAATGAATACGGCCGGCGGCTGCTAAAGCTTTGTGCGAAGCGGCATGAGGTGATTACCTACGGTCTCACGAGCGGCGACTTTCATGCCAAAGACCTGAAGGTTAGCAGTAACGGATTAGGCTTCAAATTGGTGACGCCGCAAGGTGAGCTTCCCATCTGGAGTCCGATGCTGGGGAAGGTGAACGTGTACAACTTGCTGGCCGCTGCCGCGGCAGCGTACTCGCGGCATGTGCAACCGAGCGCGATTTCCGAAGCTGCCGATCAGATTGCGCATGTGGCGGGACGTTTTCAAAAAGTCGATTTGGGCCAGCCGTTCACGGTGATTGTGGACTACGCTCACACCGATGATGCCTTGCGCAACCTGACAGCAGTCGCCCATGACTTCCTGCACCAGCGCGGCGGACCGGGGCGCATCATCACCGTGTTCGGCTGTGGCGGTGATCGTGATCGAGCCAAGCGTCCGCTGATGGGTGACGCCGCCGGAAGCGGCAGCGACTTTGTGATTCTGACCAGCGATAACCCGCGCAGTGAAGACCCCACCGCCATCATGAACGATGCCCTGCCCGGCCTACAGCGCACGGGTGTTCGGTATGTGCTGGAGCCAGACCGCCGTAAAGCAATCGAGTTGGCCATTCACGAAGCCGACACAGGCGACATGGTGTTGATCGCCGGCAAAGGTCACGAGAAATACCAGGTGACCAGGGACGGTGAGGTTCCATTTGACGACGCGGAAGTGGCTCACAGAGCGCTGCAACGTGCCGGATACGCAGCTCCGCATCCGGTTGCATCATGAAACTCAGCCTGGCGAGGGCAGCCGAGCTCATGCAGGCGACCGGCGATTTTGATCAAGTGGTCGCTTCGGGCTATTCCATCGATTCCCGCACAATTCAGCCGGGCGAACTGTTCTTTGCCGTGCGCGGTGAGCGACTCGACGGGCATGACTATGTGGAAGCCGCGCTGGAGAAGGGTGCAGTTGCCGCTGTAGTATCGCGCCGGCAGACTGCAAGGTTTGCAGGTAGTTCGCGACTTCTCTCTGTGGAAGAACCCCTGACAGCCTTGCAGCGGCTTGCCGCCGCCGTGCGCTTAATATGGGGGAAACCGCTCGTGGGAGTTACCGGCTCGGCCGGCAAGACCACCACGAAAGAAATTGTGGCTCACGTTCTTGCGACCCGCTATAACGTGCTCAAGTCGCAGGGCAATCTCAACAACCACTTTGGCCTTCCGCTGCAACTGCTCAAGCTTGAGCCGGAGCATGAGTTTGCCGTGATCGAAATAGGGATGTCGCACGCGGGCGAAATTCGTGCACTGACGGCGCTGGCACGGCCGGATTGCGGTGTGGTGACGCTGGTAGCGCCGGTGCATCTGGAGTTCTTCGACTCCCTTGCCGACATCGCCCGCGCCAAGTACGAACTGATCGAGTCGCTTCCGGCAGGTGGAATTGCCGTGCTCAACGCCGACGATCCGTACGTGTCGAAATTTGGGCGAGACTTTCACGGCAAGGTCGTGACTTTTGGGTTGCAGAAACCGGCAGGTGTTTGCGCCCGCAACATCGAAGCCCGCGGACTGCTGGGGTCGGTTTTTGAGGTAGTAAGCAACGGCGAGAGCGTTCGCGCAACTCTTTCGTTGTTGGGCGAACACAGCATCTACAACGCTCTTGCCGGAATCGCCGTGGGGTTGCAATACGGAATCGAATTGAGAGAAGCCGCAGAGTCGCTGGCTTCGCTATCGGCGGGCGACAAGCGCGGACAGCTTGTGGAATTCGGCGGAGCGACCATCATCAACGATTGCTACAATTCCAACCCGAAGGCACTGGACAGCATGGTTCGCGCGTTGGCGTCGATGCCGGCGCAGCGCCGCATCGTGGTAGCCGGCGAGATGCTGGAGTTGGGCACGAGCGCCGAGGAGTTGCACCGCGAATGTGGCCGGCACATGGGTAATTCCGGTGTGTCTCTTGTGCTCGGCGTTCGTGGCTTGGCCCGGCACATCGTGGAAGGCGGAGCCGAGGAGCACGTCGCCGGAGCCTTTGTTGACACTCCAGAAGAAGCGGGAGTGTGGCTCCACGACAATGTGAAGCCCGGCGACCTGGTGCTGCTGAAGGCGTCTCGGGGAGTCCGGCTCGAGTGCGCTTTGGACGTGTGGATGGCGATGACTGCGGACATATCGCATTAATCTGCCGAACGAGACGTTAATCGAAGGACGGGAATAATTTGCTCTATTGGCTGCTTTACCAGAAGGGCTTTGTCGTACTGCATATCGGCCCGTTTCGTATTTTTCGCTACTTGACCTTTCGCACCACCTTCGCCAGCCTCACCGCCCTTTTCATGGGACTGGTCATTGGTCCGGCGGTAGTCAAGCGGTTGCGCGACTTTCAGATCGGCCAGTACATTCGCGAAGACGGCCCGCAGGCGCACCAGCGCAAGGCGGGCACGCCGACCATGGGTGGGGTCCTCATCGTTGTCGCGATGCTCGTCCCCACTCTGCTGTGGGCCGATTTGAGCAACCGCTTTGTGTGGATTGCCGTCATCTCCACACTCGCCTACGGGGGAATAGGGTTTGCCGACGACTACCTGAAGGTCGTGCACCGGCGAAACCTGGGACTGACGGGGCGGTCAAAACTGTTCTACCAGTTTGCGACGGCCCTGGCGATCGGCCTGACGCTGATCATCCTTCAGCGCTACTCCCTATACTCGACCCGGCTGATCGTGCCGTTCTTGAAGCATTTTCGGCCCGACCTGGTGATCGGCAGGCTCTTGCACACCGATCTTTGGCCGCTGGCTTACCTGCCCTTTCTGCTGTTCGTAATGATCGTGATCGTGGGCTCGAGTAATGCAGTGAACCTTACCGATGGTCTCGACGGCCTAGCGATTGGGTGCACTGTGATTGCGGCCGGGGCATTAACCGTCCTCACCTATGTCAGCGGACACGCCGTCTTTGCCGACTACCTGGAGCTTTCCAAGATTCCGCAGGTTTCTGAGCTGACTATTTTCTGCGGCTCCATGGTGGGCGCGGCCATCGGATTTCTCTGGTACAACGCCCACCCGGCTGAAGTGTTTATGGGTGACGTAGGCTCGCTGGCGCTGGGCGGTGCTATTGGTACAGTCGCTGTGCTCATCAAGCAGGAGCTGCTGCTGCCTTTTATCGGCGGAGTCTTTGTGATTGAGGCGCTCTCAGTTATCCTGCAGGTCGGGTCCTACAAGTTGCGCAAGAAGCGCATTTTTAAGATGGCGCCGATACACCATCATTTCGAGTTGCTGGGCTGGAGCGAAAGTAAGGTGATTGTCCGCTTCTGGATCACTTCCCTGGTGTTTGCACTCTTTGCTCTCACAACCTTAAAACTCCGCTAACCCCGACGGCGTGAGTTCGGGCCCTACTATGTCAGGGCGCGGCTTCAGAGCCTGCTCTGAGCTCGTCGAAGCTTGCCGCTCAGCACTCTTATCTCGATTGCGCCGCGCGGACTTTAGTCCGCGCGTTCAGAGGCTGTGTACTATGGGGCTACACTTGTTTTCTAACTGCTCTTCTAACTGCGCTAGCGTCCGGCAAACGTGGCACAATGACCATTCGGGCACACCCTCACATGGATGTTAAAGGCAAGCGCGTACTGGTCGTTGGAATGGGCAAGTCGGGCATTGCCAGCGCCCTGTTTCTTGCCGACCAGGGCGCTCGAGTCGCTGTCTCTGACACCAAGTCGGAAGAGGAACTGCACCACGAAATTCCGCAGCTGCTCGATCGCGGAATTGAAGTAGAGGCCGGATATCACGGCGAGCGCACCTTCAAGGAACAGCAACTCATCGTAATCAGCCCGGGTGTGCCTTCCGAGGTTCCCCAGCTCATGCAGGCGCGACAGGCAGGAATTCCTGTTATTGGCGAAATGGAGTTAGCTGCCCGCTACATGAAGGGAAAGTTTGTCGCCATTACCGGCTCCAACGGCAAGACTACAACTACGACCCTGATCGGCGAGATCATTGCGGCAAGCGGCAAGCAAACGCTGGTTGGCGGCAACATCGGCACTCCGGCGATCAGCTTCGTTGGCGACGCCACCGACGCTACTTGGATCGTCGTCGAAGTCAGCAGCTTTCAGTTGGAGACGATCGAAACCTTTCACCCCCGCATCGCCGTCGTTCTGAATGTAACGCCCGACCATCTTGATCGTCACCACACTTTCGAGAAGTACGCCGCCGCCAAGGCCCGTATCTTCGAGAACCAGACCGGCGGCGATTCCGCCGTGCTCAATGCCGACGACGCCACCTGCGTCGCCATGGCAAAGAAGACGAAGGCTGCGGTCTACTGGTTCAGCCGCCAGCAACCGGTGGAGCGCGGCGCCTTTGTTTTGGACGAGAAGGTTTTCTGGCGAGACACTAACGCCGAGCTGGAAGTCATGCCCGTCTCCGAAATCGGGTTGAAAGGTGCTCACAACGTGGAGAACGTGCTCGCCGGAGTCTGTGCCGGGGTGCTGGCGGGGGTTGCACCGTCTGAGATCCGTCGGGCTGTGGGGCAGTTCAAAGCCGTGGAGCACCGCCTGGAATACGTGGCTACGGTCCGCGGCGTCGCTTACTACAACGACTCCAAGGCCACCAACGTCGATGCCACCATCAAGGCGCTAGAGTCTTTCCCCGGCCGCATCCACCTGATTCTGGGCGGCAAAGACAAAGGCAGCGACTACAGTGTGCTGAATCCCCTCCTCGCTGAGCGCGTGAAGCGCGTTTATACCATAGGAACGGCAGCGGCGAAGATCGAGTCGCAGGTTAAGGGTGTTCCAGTCTCAAATTCCGCAACCATCGACAACGCAGTCCGCCACGCCGGCGAGCTCGCCACGCAAGGTGATGTCGTCTTACTCGCGCCCGCCTGCGCCAGCTTCGATCAGTTTGTAAGCTATGAGCATCGCGGACGTGTCTTCAAAGACCTCGTCAGGCAGCTCGAGGCACGTGAATTACAACCAGCCACCGGAGATCGCACTGGAGGTAAGCCCTAATGGCAATGCGTGTCAGCGTCGATAAGTGGCTCTTCACAGTGGTCCTGCTCCTGATTTTCCTCGGATTGGTAATGGTGTTCAGTGCCTCGGCAGTGATGGCGCAAGCGCGCTTCGGGTCGTCTTACAGCTTTCTGTTGCGTCAGTTGGGCTGGGCGGCCGCCGGCATCGCTGCCATGCTGCTGATAATGAACATCGATTACCGGCAGTATGCGCGGCCTACCGTCGTGTTCACTTTTCTAGGTCTCACCACTTTGCTGCTGGTTGCCGTATTTGCCTTTCATGACTCACATAACACCCATCGCTGGATCAAGGCCGGCCCGCTCTCCTTCCAGCCTTCCGAGTTAGCCAAGCCGGCTATCATTCTTTACTTGGCTTACTTCCTGGAGTCGCGCTGGCAGCAGATCTCCGACTGGAAACACGTGTTACTGCCTGCAGCCGCGCCCAGCATCCTGCTCGCGCTGCTGATCGTGAAGGAGCCAGACCTCGGTACTGCGGTTGCATGCATGGCGATCACCGCGTCTATGCTTTACATCGCCGGCATGAAGATGCGCTACCTCCTGTACGGTCTTCTGGCTTCCTTGCTACCGCTGTACGTCCTGATTGTGCGCGTACCCTGGCGCTGGCATCGCATCGTGGCGTTTCTCGATCCCTGGAAAGACCCGCAAGGGCACGGTTTTCACATTATCCAATCGATGATCGCGGTCAGCACTGGCGGCCTGACCGGTGCCGGTTTGATGGAAGGAAAGCAGAAGCTCTTCTACTTGCCTGAGCCGCACACCGACTTCATCTACGCCAACATCGCCGAAGAACTGGGACTCTGGGGTGCCGTGCTGGTGGTTGTCCTGTTCGCGATCTTCCTGTGGCGTGGAATTCGCGTGGCTCTGAAGACCCAAGACCCGTTCGCCCGATTTCTTGCAACCGGCATTACAGCCATGGTCGTGGTGCAGGCGCTCATCAACATCAGCGTCGTGCTGGGTATGATGCCGACCAAAGGCATCCCCCTGCCCTTCATCTCCTACGGAGGCTCATCGCTGTTCATCACCCTGGCTAGCGTTGGCATCCTGCTGAACATCACTCAGCAAAACAACTGACATGCGTGTCATGATCGCCGGAGGAGGCACGGGTGGGCACGTCATTCCCGCCATTGCCATCGCGGGTGAACTGCAGTCCCGCTATGAGGCCGAACTCCTTTTTGTCGGTACAGCACTGGGGATCGAGACCCGCCTTGTACCAGCAGCCGGATTCCGCCTCGAGCTGATCACCGTCGGCGCGCTCAACCGCGTGAGCCTGACCACACGCCTGAAAACATTTTTCGACTTGCCTCGCGCGTTGTCGCAATCGGTAAGTCTGATCGGAACGTTTCGTCCCGATGTCATCGTTGGCGTGGGAGGCTATGCATCGGGTCCCGTAATGCTTGCCGGCGCCGCGAAGTGCATTCCATTAATGGCGTTCGAGCCGAACGTCGTTCCCGGTATAGCCAATCGCATGGTGGCACGCTTCGTGAAGACCGCTGCCGTGCACTTTCCCAAAACTCAGAAGTATTTCCCCAATGCCGTCGTCACCGGAGTTCCAGTGCGGCGCGAGTTCTTCTCTGTTCCTCCGCGTTCTCTGGAAGAACGACCAACTCTACTTGTATTTGGCGGCAGTCAGGGCGCCCATGCCATCAACGTCGCCGTGATGCAAGCCCTGTCCCTAATCGCGCAGCAGATTCCGGAAATTCATCTCATTCACCAGACCGGACAAAAAGATTACGAAGAGGTACAGGCGGCGGTGTCCTGCGCCGGCATCTCAGCGGAGGTCTCATCTTTCATCGACGACATGCCTGCGGCCTTCGCGCGCGCCGACTTGCTGCTTTGCCGCTCAGGTGCAAGCACGGTTGCGGAAGTCGCCGCAGCGGGCAAGTCTGCCATCTTCGTTCCCTTGCCAACCGCTGCTGATGATCACCAGCGCCACAACGCTGAAGCCCTTTCCCATGCTGGCGCTGCGCTTCTGCTGCCCCAGTCAGAATTGGGCCGCGAACGGCTGGGGAACGCAATCGTCCAGCTCCTGAGGGAGCGAACCCGGCTCACCATGATGGGCGCGGCCGCCCGGCAGTTTGCTCATCCTGACGCAGCCGCGACAATCGCTTCCATGGCGGCCAACTTTGCTGGCGTCACGGGCGCACACGCTGTAGGCTAGACCACGGCGAATTCGCGCGGTCGGCTTTTTCTGACAACTGGCAACCGGCGACTGGGTACTGATCATGTTTGCCAAAATCCAACGCGTCCATTTCGTGGGCATCGGAGGCATAGGCATGAGCGGCATCGCCGAGGTGCTGCTGAACATGGGTTATAAGGTCTCAGGGTCCGATCTTAAGGCCTCGGCGCTTACACATCGTCTTGCGTCTTTAGGGGCGACCACTTTCGAAGGACACCGGGCCGACAATCTCGCCGGAGCCGAAGTCGTGGTCACCAGTTCCGCCATTGCTGGCGACAATCCCGAGGTCGCAGCCGCACACGCCAACCACATACCGGTCATCCCCCGCGCCGAAATGCTGGCCGAACTCATGCGCTTGAAGTACGGCATCGCCATCGCCGGTATGCACGGCAAGACCACCACAACTTCGATGGTGGCAGCGGTTTTGGCGGCGGGAGGCCTAGACCCGACTGTCGTGATCGGCGGCCGTGTCGATGCCATGGGTTCGAACGCCCGTCTGGGCAAGTCGCAGTATTTCGTCGCTGAAGCCGACGAGAGCGACCGCTCGTTTCTGAAGCTGTGGCCCATTCTTTCGGTGGTGACGAACATCGACCGCGAGCACATGGACTGCTATCGAGACATGGCCGACGTGGAGGAAACGTTTATACATTTCCTCGATCAGGTGCCGTTTTACGGTATGGTAGTCGCCTGCAAGGACAATGATGCACTGCGCTGCATCTTGCCACGCGTGCGCCGTCGCGTCATGACATATGGTGCGCGGGAGGGTTCGGACTTTCTAATCTCGCGAATGCGGGGGGCGGTTGGCGATGATGGGGTGTTCGCCAGCAGATTCACGGTTAACTATCGCGGCCGCGACTTGGGCGAGTTCCTTCTGCACGTGCCCGGCGAACACAACGTACGTAATGCTACGGCTGCGATCGCGGTTGGATTCGGACTCGATATCCCAATCGACCAGATCCGTGAAGGGCTAGCGAACTTTCGCGGCGTTGACCGCCGTTTTCAGCTCAAGGGTCGCGCCAACGGTGTCACGGTGATCGACGATTACGGCCACCATCCCACGGAAATCCGGGCCACCCTTGCGGCGGCCCGGCAGTGTGGTTTTCGCCGTATTCATGTCATTTTCCAGCCCCATCGCTACACACGGACTCAGTTGTTGCTCGATGAGTTCGCGGCCGCATTCGGCGATGCTGATACTGTGGCTGTCCTCGATATCTACGCCGCCAGCGAAGCGCCCATCGAGGGAATTAGCGGAAACCTGCTGGCGGGTAAAATCGCCAAAGCCAGAAGCGGCGATGCGACCTATGTGGCCTCGTTCGCAACAGCGGTCGAGAGTGTCGCTGCGTCAACCGATCCTGGCGACCTGGTCCTGACACTGGGCGCCGGAAACGTGTCGCAGCTTGGTCCGCTGGTCCTCGAAGAACTCGAACGTGTTGCTGCTCACGAAACAAACCTTCATCCATTCAGCCAGACATGAACACCCACTAGAACGAGAATCCCCACCATCGACCAGAAGTGCCATTGCCGCATTGGCCTCCGTTCGCGCAGGTCACGTTGTCGCAGCAGCAAACCGATGGCCATTTGCAGAAATAACCAGAGCAGCGCAAGGCTCGCAAGCGAGAGTCCTGCGCTGTTCATACGCTGCATGGGCGCCCTGGTCATGAAAATCCACGCATGTACGAGGGCAAGCGCAGTCGCTGTATAGGCCAGCCAGAAATGAGGCCACATACGTGCGAGGTATGGCCGCCCGGTCGTTGGCACCGTGTGCAGAAGTGCACTCACACGTGACCGCCGCAGCAGATATGGCAACAGGGCCGTCACTCCGATCAGAGTGAATCCCAGCCAGCCACCGACTCCTGCGTAGAAGAAAATCCACATCGCTGGGCTCACTGCACCTGCACGTATCCAGTGAGGATGACAATCTGCTCGGCCGCAATGCTGTGGTCAGCGCGCACTCTGCCTTTCACGTGGACAATCGCATTGGCATGCAAGTCTTCGCGTTTGCCCATAACGAACGGCGTCGAGTTGGTGTAGTGGATTTCCACCGGCGTCACCGTTCGGCGATAGAGGTCCTCGCGCTTACGATCCAGCAATTTGCCCTGCGCGTCGCCTTTTTGGTTTGTGGAAGTAATCTCCGCTACCGCTTGCGTCGTGCTGCCCGGGGATAAGTTGGCGAACGCATTTCGGTCGGCAGCGGCCGCCATGGCCGACGCCATCCGCATCGTTCTGCGTCCGACGGTAATCGCGGCGGCGATGGTGAATGAACTTGCAACGGCCAGAACCAGGATCCGGCGGCCAGTGTTGCGAGGACTGGGCATTTCTATCTTCTCCCTGGCGACCCTCTGGGGGCAACACTAGCCATTGTGAACCCCGTACTTTGGTACGGGGTCAAGCTGCTTTGCGACAGATGGGACGAATTGCCGCCAAACGCGGTCTACTGCCGCGAAGCCGGGCAGACTATCCCTTTGCTGCGGCGCAACTCGCGTGCCAGCCGCGAAAGACTGGTACGCATGGTCTGCAATGCCTGGATCTGTTGGTCGATGGCTTCGATCCGCTCCTTCGACATGCGGAGAAATTTCGTCATCTCGGCGATTTTTCGCTTCCCTGTGGCGGCAGACTCCGGGAAGGCGCGATGCAACTCCTCAAGTTGTCCGATTTCGCGAAGCGTAAATCCAAGATGCTGGCACTGCTTGATGAAGCGAACCGTCTCCAGGTCGCCTTCGTTGTACTCGCGATAACCGGCCGCGTTCCGCGACGGCTCGCGCAGCAATCTCTTGCGCTCGTAAAAGCGCAATGTCTCGATGTTCACGCCGGCAAGGCGCGCTAATTCTCCGCTTCGCATGACCCTGTATTGTGACCGACGGAAGCCCAATTTGTCGCGGCCCTGTTTACCTTCTTGGTGATTCCGGAAATCGTGCAAAAACCTGCGATTTGCTGCCGACGAAACCGGATATAGTGAGGCAAATAGCCGAAGTTGTCGGCCATTTTTGTCTGCATGGCTCGACGAAGCACGTCCACATTGCCGGAAGAGGACTTCGAGGCGGTGCCTGCGCCTCGCGCGCCCTCGCGTTCTTATGAAGAGTCTCCCCTCGACGCGCGCATGCTCGACCTCGATGAGGAGGGCGAGTCGCCATTCCTTCGCGGACAGAAGCGCGTCCCCGTCCGCCGCGGCGTGCTGCCGCGCAAAGCCGCCGACCGAATCAAGCTGCTGCTGGTTCTGCTCCTGCTCCTCGGAGCCATCGGACTGGCATCCGTGACACTCTATCGGTATGCCACACAATCGTGGCGCTTCCGCATGGATTCCAGCGAAAACATCGAGATTCTCGGCATGCACAATGTCACTCGCTCGCAGGTGCTTGACGCCCTCGGTGCCGACATTGACCGCAACATCTTCTTCCTTTCTCTGGCCGATCAGAGGAAGCAGTTGGAGTCGATTCCCTGGGTAGAGTCGGCGACGGTCATGCGCCTTCTGCCCAATCGCTTACGCATCCAGTTGCTGGAGCGCGTACCTGTCGCATTCGTCAACGTCAACGGGCGCATCGCATTCCTCGATGCGCACGGAATGATCATGGAAATGCCGCCCGGCACCCAGACGAGCCTCTCGTTCCCAGTCGTGGTTGGCATGAGCGACGGCGAGCCGCTCTCCACGCGCGCAGCCCGCATGAAGATTTACAACCAGCTTGTTCGGGAGCTCGACTCAACCGGCGCGCACTACTCGCAGCAGTTGAGCGAAGTCGATCTCTCGGATCCAGACGACGTGAAGGTGATCGTAGACGACCCCAAGGGCGCCGTGCTGGTTCATCTCGGCTCGGCGAACTTTCTCTCGCGCTTTCGAGTCTATGAGGCGCATGTGCAGGAGTGGCGAACGCAGTTCACCCACGTCGATTCCGTGGACCTGCGTTACGACGGCCAGGTCATTATGAATCCCGACACCGCTGCGGCACGCGCAAAACAAGGCAGATTTAACGCTGCGACGGCGAAAGCACAACCGCCAGCGGCGGTTGTGCCGCCGGCCAAGCATGCAACTCCGGCCAGGAAGAAGGGGAACAGGAAGCACTAGAGACACGAATGGGCAGTCAGACAGAAAACCTGCTTACGGTCATTGACGTTGGAAGCGCGAAGACCTGTGTCATCGTCGCCGAAGTCAACGACTACGCCCTCCGCTACCGCGGACACGGGATTTCCGATTCCCGCGGCATGCGCAAAGGGGTGATTGCCGACCTCGATAAAGCGGTCGACTCCATTAAGAAGGCGGTGGAGGAAGCCGAAAACGTCGCTCAGGCTCCGGTAGAGCGCGCCATCGTCGGCGTCGCCGGATCGCACATCCGTGGCGTCAACAGCCATGGAGGTGTGGTCCTCGGCGGACGCACTCGCGAAATCAGCCGCGATGACGTCCGTGCGGCGGTGGAGAAGGCGCGTTCTGTTCCACTGCCCGAGGACCGCGAGCCACTTCACCTGCTGCCGCAGGAGTTCATCGTGGACGGGCAACCCGGCGTTCACGATCCTGCCGGACTGATGGGCAAGAAAGTTGAAGTCCGAGTGCACATGGTGACCGCTGGAGCGACGGCTACGCAGAACGTCGTCAGCGCCGCTAATCGCGCGGGCATACACGTAGACGATACAGTGTTCGAGGCCTTGGCCTGCGCCGACTCCGTCCTGCAGACCGATGAACGTGAGCTCGGCGTATGTCTTGCCGACATCGGTGCCGGTTCCACCGACCTCATCGTTCTCTACGAAGGCGTGGTCATTCACTCCGGAGCGGTTCCGGTCGGCGGAGATCACTTTACAAACGATGTCGCCGTCGGCTTTCGCACTCCGATTCCCGATGCTGAGAACATCAAGAAGATGTTCGGCTGCTCGATGGTGACGCGTATTCCCGAAGGCAACGAAATCGAGGTGCCTTCGGTTGGCGATCGTCCCTCGCGCCTGATGCAGCAGCGCATGCTGGGCGAGATCCTGGAACCGCGAGCGCGCGAGCTGATGGAACTGCTGCGCGAGCACCTTCGCCAGGCCGGCGTTTATGAGTTGCTTGGAGCAGGGGTGGTGTTCACAGGCGGCGGTTCACGGTTGAACTCTCTAATCGATACCGCCGAGGACATCCTGCGGCGGCCAACGCGCCTGGGTTATCCGGTTCCGATTGCCAAGCTGCCTTCCAACTTGCTGGAGCCGGAATTCGCCACTGCTATTGGTTTGGTTCTGTACGGACACCGCGCGCGGCAGGCGCGCATGAACGTGGATCGCGGGTTTGGCGCCAGGCTGAAGGCCCTGTTCGTGAGCAGGAGCGTGTAGTGGGAAGTGCGGGGCTTTAGAGCCTGTCCTGAGGGCAGTCGCAGGCCAGCATCCCAGGTTGATCTCTAAAGGGTGCGGCTTAGCCGTCCCGCAACGGCAGGCAATTGAATTTCCACACGGGCTTTAGCCCGCGAGAGGTAACCATGATCGAGAATTTCAACGAGAAAGAGCAGCCAGGCGACATTCGCATTCACTTTAACGAAGACACACTGAACAGCGCAAAAATCAAGGTGATCGGCGTCGGCGGCGGTGGTGGCAATGCCGTCAACCGGATGATCGAGTCCCACCTCGAAGGCATCGAGTTCGTGGTGGCGAACACCGATTTACAGGCGCTCAAGCTGTCGCGTGCTCCGGTCAAAATCCAGCTCGGCGTGAAGCTCACCAACGGCCTGGGCGCGGGCGCTAATCCTGAAGTCGGCCGCAAGGCCGCGCTGGAAGACGCCGACAAGATCATCGAAGCTCTCGAAGGCGCAGATATGGTCTTCGTCACCACAGGTCTTGGCGGCGGAACCGGAACTGGGGCGGCTCCGATCATCGCCTCGCTTGCCAGCGAAATGGGAGCTTTGACAGTTGCTGTAGTGACAAAGCCATTCGCCTTCGAAGGCAAGCGTCGTCAGAACCAGGCTGAGCGTGGCTTGCAGGAGCTCATAGACTCGGTTGATACGACCATCGTCATCCCTAACGAAAAATTGCTTGCAGTCGCCAAAGACGCGGGCTTCTTCGAGTCCTTCCGCGTGGCCGATGACATTCTGCGCCAGGCGGTTCAGGGCATCTCCGACATCATTACCATTCCCGGCATCATCAACCGCGACTTCGCCGATGTGAAGACCATCATGGCTGGCATGGGCTACGCGGTGATGGGCACTGCGACCGCGCGCGGTGAGAACCGCGCAACAGCAGCCGCCCAGGCGGCGATCGCCTCACCGCTGTTGGAAGCCGGAGCCATCGACGGTGCTCGCGGCATCCTCATCAACGTGACCGGTTCCAGCTCGCTGCGACTGGCTGAGGTGAACGAGGCCTCCACAATTATTCAGAGCGCCGCGCATGAAGACGCTAACATCATCTTCGGTGCAGTGCTCGACGAAAAGATGAAAGACGAGGTCAAGATCACTGTGATCGCGACGGGCTTCAAAGAAACAATTCGCAACCGCGATCGTGCTCATGTGACGGTTGGCTCCGTGCTGAGTCACCGTCCCTCTTCGACTTCTACCTACCAGGTAGGTCCGATGAGCGAGTCTGAGTCGAATGCCTCAACCACAAGCATGGCTGCCGATCCACGCATCGGCGAGCGGCCGCGCAATGCCGGCTATGCTCCCGATTCCGTGGACGACATGGAGCTTGGTTCTGAGGTCGTCCGCCACGCGGAAGTGGTGGAAGAGGGAGACGGCGCTAGGAAGTACGCAATGGAAGCGGAGTCCAAATACGCAGCGGCGGTCAAAGGAACAAATGCCGTTTCCGAAGAGCCACCGACCATCGATAACGTTGCCAGCAGCATGAACATCACTTACGAGGCAAGCGACCTGGAGATTCCGGCGTTTCTGCGAAAGCGGGGAGGAAGCTAGTGCGAAGTTCCCAAGACCTCAAATCTTGTGGCGTTCCCGCCATGCCCGCGAAAGAACTGCAGTGGGAGCGCCGCAAGGTGTTTTAGAGCATCGTTTCCAGCCGCCCGTAGCTGGCTTCCATGCCCTTTTCCATGCCGCTTGTGAGCATGGCGGCCCGTGTCTCCGCATTGGGAAGGGTCATGCGCATGGTCATCAGAGTACCAGTTCCATTGGCCTCAAACGTAGTTTCTATATGGTTGTCAGGCGTTGGGTCGGGTAGGTGCATTCGTTCCACGTGAACGATCCGGCTGTAAGGCTCCAGCTCCAGGTACTCACCGGTGAGATAGAAGCCTTGGCCCTTGCCATTGGCCCATTCATAGCGAATCTTGCCGCCCGGCTTCGGCTCGCTGATAGAGACCGGCATGGTCCATCCCTCCGGTCCCAGCATCCACTTTTGAATCAGCGCCGGGTTGGTATGTGCGCGATACAGAGCCTCGGGAGGTGCCGCGAAGTGTCTAGTAACGATGACAAGGGTGTCGCCTTCGGTCCTAAGCGTCATTTTGCTCATTGCTCTTCTCCTGCGTTGTGTTGCTGCATGTCGGCCAGAAGGCCGTCCAGCCGGTTATAGTTTGTTTCCAGAGCCTTTCTAAGCATGGCAAGCCATTGGTCCATGGCCTCAAGACCCTCCTTTGCGAGCCGGCGAGGCCGCTTCGTACCGTCTCTACGGCGAGTCACCAATCCGGCTCGTTCAAGGACTTTCAAGTGTTGAGAAATTGCCGGCTGTGTCATCTCGAACGGCTTGGCCAAATGCATCACGGTCGCCTCGCCTTGCGCGAGTTGGGCTAGAATCGCCCGTCGTGTGGGATCGGCCAAAGCCGAAAAAGCTGCATCGAGATTAAGGCCGCCTCCATTCATAAGCGATAAATTATATAAGTTATCATTTATTGTCAAGCAGAAATCCACTATAAGGCCCAAGCCAAGATTTTCTATTGCTTGGTTACCTGTAATTGTTTTGATTTGCTGGCTTTTTCGTGTCTAGAACCGCTAAGGCAACCGCGTTGCGTAGGGTTGCCGTGCTGCTTTATCGTTATCGGTCTGCCTCGCGGGCGGATGACCTCACCATGACAGAGCACACGCACCCTGCAGCCTCCGCCGCTCAGATCGTCAGCAAGGTAAGCACCTCCTCTTTCCGTTTCGAGCGCAACCAGCATGCCGTGGCCGAGTTGGTGGCGCGGGTGCGCAGGGACGAGGAACAAGTCCAACAGGGTGGTGGTGAAAAGGCGATCAATTCCCAACACAAGAAGGGTCGTCTTACCGCCCGCGAGCGAATTGCCAGGTTTATCGATCAGGGGTCGACGTTCTTCGAGTTGGGCTCCTACGCTGCCTGGGGCATGTATGAAGAATGGGGTGGCGCGCCAGCGGCCGGGGTCGTGACCGGTCTGGCGCGGGTGCAGGACCGGTTGGTGATGCTGATCGTCAACGACGCGACGGTAAAGGCTGGCGCCTTCTTTCCGATGACCGCCAAGAAGGTAATTCGCGCCCAGAACATCGCCATGGATAACCGCATCCCGACAATTTACCTGGTGGATTCGGCGGGTGTTTTTCTGCCGCTGCAAGAAGATGTTTTCCCCGACACCGACGATTTTGGCCGTGTCTTTCGCAACAATGCGGTCATGTCGGCGATGGGTATCCCGCAAATCACGGCGATTATGGGGATGTGCGTTGCCGGTGGAGCCTACCTTCCCGTCATGTGCGACCACATCCTGATGACCGAAGGCAGCGGCCTGTTTCTTGCCGGACCAGCGCTCGTGCAGGCGGCCATTGGCGCGAAGTACTCCGCCGAAGAGCTGGGCGGCGCGAAGATGCACGCGCAGATCAGCGGCACGGTCGATTTCCGTGAGCCCGACGATGAGCATTGCCTAGCGCGTATTCGCTTGCTGGTCGACAAGATGGGCAACCGCCAGCTTGGCGTCTTCGATCGCAAGCCGCCGCGCGAACCGCTCTATCCGGCTGAGGAGATTTACGGCATTTTCGATGACGATCCGGCACGTCAGTACGAAATGAAGGAAATCATCGCGCGGATCGTTGATGGCAGCGAATTTGACGAGTACAAGGCCGAGTACGGCGAAACGATGCTCTGCGGCTATGCGCGCATTGGCGGCTACGCCGTAGGCATCGTTGCCAACCAGAAGAAGCATGTGCACCAGATGGACCACTCCGGCAACAAGCGGGTGGAATTCGGCGGCGTGGTGTATACCGAGTCTGCCGAGAAAGCGGCGCGCTTCATCATGGATTGCAACCAGAACCTCGTGCCACTCGTCTTTCTGCATGACGTCAACGGATTCATGGTGGGCCGCGACGCGGAGTGGAGCGGCATCATCCGTGCAGGCGCGAAGATGGTCAATGCGGTGTCGAATTCGGTGGTGCCGAAGGTTGCGGTGATCATCGGCGGATCGTTCGGCGCAGGGCACTACGCCATGTGCGGTAAGGCCTACGATCCGCGCTTCGTCTTCGCCTGGCCGACGGCAAAATACGCCGTGATGAGCGGAGCCTCCGCAGCAAGCACGCTTGTTGAAATCAAAATCAAGCAACTTGAGCGCGGCGGCAAAAAGCTGAGCGAGGAAGATAAGAAGAAGCTGTACGACGAAGTGAAAGCAACCTACGACGAGCAGATGGATCCGCGCTACGGCGCGGCGCGTCTGTGGATCGACAAGCTGATCGACCCGATGGATACCCGAGAAGCGCTAATTACTGCGCTGGAGGCGGCATCGCTGAACCCCGAAGTGCCGAAGCTGAATGTGGGAGTGTTGCAAACATAAGGTCCAGGACCAGTGCTGTACTTTATCGGGTATGACACATGGGTGATTCTGTCTGTCGTGCTATGGCGACTGATAACGCTGCTCATTGCTCTTATGAGAGTCCGCGAACGGTTGACAGGGCTGGATCTACGGCAAACGGCGGAGGACGTTAATGCGCGTAGCGGCGTTACCTTGCAAACCAGTTACCAGTTGCCAGCCACCAAGGCTAGTCGCTAGTTGCTAGTTGCTTGCCCCTTGCTATGCCCGAATTCGTCCAAGTTATCGAATGCCCCCGCGACGCCTGGCAAGGTCTCCCTGGCCAGATTCCGACCGCGACCAAGGTTGAGTACCTCAAGGCCCTCATTGCTGCCGGATTCAAGCACATCGATGCCGTCTCGTTCGTCTCGCCAAAGGCCGTTCCGCAGATGGCCGACTCCGAAACCGTGCTCAGCGAGCTAGATCCTCCGGATGACGTCGAGATTATCGGAATCGTAGTCAACAAACGGGGCGTCGAGCGCGCTATTGCCACCAAGGCGGTCCGGACCGTCGGTTTTCCTTACTCACTGTCTCCGACGTTCCTGAAGAACAACCAGAATCAGACTCCGGAAGAGAATCTCGAGATGCTCGAGAACGTCAAGCAAAAGGCTGACGAAGGCGGACTCGACACCATCGCTTACATCTCCCTGGCCTTCGGGAATCCATATGGCGACCTGTGGAATACCGAAGAACTGCTCGAGGGCGTGAGCCTTCTGGCCGACATGGACTTGCAGGCCATCTCGTTAGCCGACACAGTTGGCCTCGCCACGCCGCAACAGATTGCCGACCTGGTCAGCCCAGTGATCGAGCGCTTCGACAACTTAGCGATCGGTGTCCACCTGCACAGCCGCCCTAACGAAGCCGCCGAGAAAGTTCTCGCCGCCTACGACGCCGGTTGCCGCCGATTCGACTCCGCCATCGGTGGTCTTGGTGGTTGCCCATTCGCCCAGGACGTGCTGGTGGGCAACATCCCGACTGAAACTGTTCTTTCTGCACTGCAGCAGCGCAATGTGTCTCTTCCCATCCGCGAACCGATTGCGAATCTGGTCGAGCTCTCCGGCGAGATTGGCCGAATGTTTAGTGGCCTGAAGATGTGATTCTCCCAAAACGGGGCCGAAATTATGCCCACTCCGCGCTTGGCTCAAAAGAAGTCAGTTACGAAATTCCTTATCGGTGTGATAATGCGAACCGAAGCGACCGGTGAATTTGGAAGCTTCGAACCAAGGCCATGACCCGGCACGATCTGCAGCATTACTTAACGTTAACTCTCATTAAAGACGGTCCCGTCGCGACGCTCACACTGAACCGCCCCGACAAGCGTAACGCCATTAGCTATGACCTGATCGAGGAGCTGCATCACGCGCTCGACGAGGTCCACAAATCCGAGTCCCACATTCTGATTCTCACCGGCGCGGGCAGTGCGTTTTGTTCGGGGATGGATCTCGACAATCTCCGCGAAATCACTCGCCATACCGAAGAAGAGAACCTGGCCGATTCCGGCCGCCTGGCGCACATGTTTCGCGTGCTCTACGACTTTCCGAAGGTAACCATCGCCGCAGTGAACGGAGTCGCCCTGGCCGGCGGCTGTGGCCTGGCGACACTCTGCGATTTCACGCTGGCCGCACCCGAAGCGAAGTTCGGCTACACCGAGGTTCGCATCGGCTTTGTGCCGGCAATCGTTTCAACGTTTCTGCTGCGCCAGGTAGGCGAGAAGCACGCCCGAGACTTGCTACTTACCGGGCGCATCATCTCTGCCGAAGAGGCGTTTCGCCTGGGGCTGGTGAATGAAGTCGTTTCGGGGGAGAATCTGATGGACCGCGCTCGTGAGCTGGCGACAACGCTCGTAGCCAACAGTCCCGCGTCGCTGCTGGCCACCAAGCGCCTGCTGCGCACCTACTCGCATCTCGAGCTCGATCATCAGATTGCGGCTGCAGTCGATGAAAATGCACGCATTCGTACTACGCATGACTTCCGCGAGGGCATAAGCGCGTTCCTAGAGAAGCGCAAACCCAGTTGGACGGGGAGGTAGACCATGAAACTTCGTAGGCGAATTTGCCTTGCGATGTTGCTGTTCCCAACCCTGTTAGCCGCACAAACCGCGAAACCTGCGGCCAGCACCGAGGCCGCGTCATCCGGCAGCTATCCAGTAATGAGTGCTGGGGCCAAGTCGCGATTGCGGCAACTATTCGGCAATTTCGAGAGCGGCCAGTCGGCGCAGTTGTATACAGCGTTCTCCCCGCAGATGAAGAGGGGCGGCACTCTTGCGAACGTGTCTGCGATGGAGAAAGAGCTCGCGGGCAAACTTGGGCGCGAACAGAAGATGCTGGGCGAAAATTTCGCTCCTGAGTTGATGTCGAGGAACACGGTCTACTCTCGCTACTCGCAGTTCGCCAAGAGCAAAGATCCGGTATTTACTGTGATTGCAATTGACGAGCAGGGCCAGATCAGCACATTGCAGTTCCACCCCCTACCGCCGGCGCCGGGCAATCGGTATGTCGATTACAAAGTGCAGACCAAGCTCAAGCTGCCATTCAACGGCGAATGGTTTGTAATGCAGGGCGGCCGCGAGATTTACCAGAACATTGATGCCTACCGGGATGCCGACCGCTACTCGATGGTCTTCACCGTCCTGAAAGATGGCCAGACCTTCACCGGCGACGGCACCAAGAATGAACAATACTTCTGCTACGGCCAACCGGTCACTGCGCCAGCGGAGGGAACGGTGGTGCTGGTGAACGACAGGTTTGTGGACAACCTTCCCGGGCGGGCTGAGTTGGCCATGCCCGGCGGGAACCGAATCATCATTGCGCATGGTAATAAGGAGTACTCGCTGTTGCTGCACTTGAAGCAAAGCAGCATCAAGGTAAAAACCGGAGCAAAGGTGAAGCAAGGAGACGTCATTGCCGAGTGCGGCAACAGCGGCAACTCGCCCGCGCCGCATCTCGAGTACCGGCTGCAGAACTCCAAAGGAGCGCCGGTTTTTCCTTTCACGCTGCCGGCGCTGTTCGTTGATTACATTGCCGACGGAAAGCCAGTGCCGGCGGGTGAACCGATTCGCGGAGAATTCGTGCGCAACGGAACCGAGACTACGACAGCAGCGGCAGAGAAGAAATAGATCGGCAAAGGGTTTTGGACTTATCGCTCATTCGTTTCAAAGCACGGCATCGATCGCCGCGGAAAGCCCGACTTCGGGTAGAGCTAACCTACAGGCTAGCCTCCGGATATTCCTTTCCACAATTCCGAGCGGGCTTCGCCCCGCCAGGACTACGCATGCTGCATGATAAGTTGGAAGCAGGGAACATGCTGCCATTGATGACTCCAGAGGCGCACGTCTGCGATGCGCAAGTGCGTGTGCGCTACGCCGAAACCGACCAGATGGGCGTCGTCTATCACTCCAACTACGTCGTGTGGTTCGAAGTCGGCCGGGTGGAATTGCTTCGCCAACTCGGTTTCACCTATCGCGAGATGGAGAAGGTTGACGACATCCACATTGCGGTGGCCGACGTACACTGCCGTTTCAAAGCGCCCGCGATGTATGACGACCTGCTCACGATCCGCACACGTTTGGTCAGGGTGCGGGGTTCTGTGCTCCACTTTGCGTATCAAATCCTGCGAGCCGAGGACGGCAAAGTCTTGGCGGAAGGTGAGAGCGTACACATCGTCGTGGACTCGCAGTTTCAGCGCAGGCACCTGCCGGAAAAATACCTGGTGCCGTTCTTGAAGGCCACAGGCGAAAGCTGAACAATAGACGATTAGGTTTGAGGTTTGAGTTCTTCGTAAGCCACGGCCTGGTCGCGTCCAAAAGCAAAATGAAACTACTGCATATCAACGGCAACAACCTGACCCTCGATAATGTAGCCGCCGTCGTGTACGAGCGGCGCCCCGTGATGCTGGAACCCGACGGCCGCATTGCGGTCGATCGTGCTCGCGCCGTGGTGGAAGACCTGGTTACCAACAACCGCCTAGCTTACGCGGTTACCACCGGCGTGGGACAACTCAGCGATGTCCGCATTCCTCCCAACGACATCCGTACGCTGCAGGTCAACCTTTTGCGCTCGCACGCCGTCGGCGTGGGCGAGCCGCTCAGCGAAAACGTCAGCCGGGCCATGATGCTGCTTCGCGCGAACTCCCTCGCCAAAGGTTGCTCTGGGGTTCGCGCTGTCGTCATCGACACCCTTTGCGAGATGCTCAATCGCGGCGTGCATCCGGTAATCCCCTCGCAGGGGAGCGTTGGCGCCAGCGGCGATTTAGCGCCACTGTCGCATCTCGGGCTTGTACTGATTGGCGAAGGCGAAGCAATGTTCCAGGGCGTGCGGCGGCCGGCGGCCGATGCCCTGAAGCACGCCGGCATCAAGCCTCTTGTCCTCGAAGCCAAGGAAACCATTTCGCTCATCAATGGCACGCAGGCCATGCTCGCAGTTGGCCTCCTCGCCGTACTGGAGAGCGAGATTCTGGCCGATACCGCGGACGTACTCGGCGCGCTTGTCGTCGATGCCCTTAAAGGCACCGACGTAGCCTTTGATGAGCGCATCCACGCTGCACGGCCTCATCCCGGGCAATTCCATTCCGCACGCAACTTGCGTCGCATGCTAGAGGGCAGCGAGATTCGCGAATCGCATCGCGGTTGCGGCAAGGTGCAGGATGCCTATTCTCTGCGCTGCATTCCGCAGGTTCACGGCGCGGTGCGCGATACCTTGACCCACTGCCGCGAAGTCTTCGAGATTGAAATGAACTCGGCAGTGGACAATCCCCTGGTGTTTCCTGCGGCAAAGAAGGTCGGGGCACCGAAACCGCTGGAAACCTCAGCCGAAGGAGACATCATCTCGGGCGGCAACTTTCACGGCGAGCCGCTGGCCTTCGCCCTCGATTTCCTGGCCATCGCACTCAGTGCGCTGGCAGGAATCTCCGAACGACGGCTCGAACGCCTGGTGAATCCTGCGCTGAACGAGGGCCTGCCGCCGTTCCTAGCTGCCGGTGCAGGACTCAACTCAGGATTCATGATGCCGCAGATTGTAGCCGCAGCCCTGGTCAGCGAAAACAAGGTCCATGCCCACCCGGCATCGGTGGACTCCATCACCACCTCGGGTAACAAGGAAGACTTTGTCTCTATGGGAATGACGGCGGCCAACAAACTCCGGCGCGTGATCGAGAACACACGCAATGTTCTCGCTTTGGAGGCGCTCGCCGTAGCACAGGCGCTCGACTTCCGCGCGCCGCTTAAGACCGGCAGACTTGGTCAGCAAGCTCATGCTGCGATTCGCTCCGTCTCGCCCACCATGGCGCAGGATCGTATTCTTACCGCAGACTTTTGCCTTGTGGCGGAATTGATTTCGAGCGGTAAACTGGCGGAAGTGTTGCGTTAGGCTTGAGGGCCTCGCCTGCATCAGTCACGCACCAGCGCTGCTTTTCGATGTTGGCTGCCTTCGAACACTTCGAGCAAGATCTGTAGCGCCCGGACGGCCGAGCGCTGAAACTGCAATGCCTGACGCGTATCCGAGCCGGCTGCGATCATGCCTTGCGCGGTACCAAACGCCAAGGACGCAATCGCCAAAGCCAGGTCCTCGGCGGCACTACCTTTAATGCCAATCTCTTCGGTAAGCCGTGACTTCAGTAAATCGAAGCCCGGAGTCTCCTGTCCTCTAACGTAGCGCCCTGCGAAGGTCCGTACCTCAAAGCTGGCGCGGGCAGGATGAGCACGCGATTCGCGCAGGTAGGCGAAGAACATAGCTCGCACCGATTTGCAGGGCCGCAGAACCTGGAGCAGGTCTTCCGTGACCCGGTCGGTAACGCCTTCCATCAATCGATCACGATTAGGAAAGCGCTCGTAAATCGTGGGTGTGGTGGTGCCCGCCTCTTTGGCCACGGCACGCAGCGTCACCGCGTCATCGCCGCCCTTGTCCAGCAGGCGCATGGCCGCCGCTATGATCTCTCCCTCCAGTGCCGCATTGGATATACGAGGCACGCTGCTCTCCTGGCCGAACCCACAACATGTTACCTTGACATCGTTAGTTGCACGATGTATAAGTTATTATCAAACGAAGTTAATGGCGTTCGGTTGTTCCTCGAAGCTGCAGTTGTCCGGCGCACCACCACCCTTCGCGCCGGCTTTCCCTGATTGCACTGCTAGCCAGGTTCTGCCTGACGCCGGATCGTGCCCGCAATAGCACGTTTCTGCGGGCCCGACAGCCACCCCGACGGCGGTGGCATTTCCTCCGAGGTGCTGCCGCCGTGGCTGTCTTGAAGTCTATGTTTTTGCGGTTTAACCCTGCGACTGGTGGAGCCCGTCGTCAGTGTCCGGTTGAAGTGATAGGCGCCGACGGCGACACGCCCAGAGGTTGCCCGCAATAGCGAGTTTGTACGGGTCAACACAGCCCTCCCCGATGACGGCGGCGGCATTTCCTCCGAGGTGCTGCCGCCGGGCTGTTTGTAGTGGCTAGTTCAAGTCGGTCTACTGTGGGTAAGCCGTCAAGGCTGCCACCCGCACTACCGTGCATTTTGCGCTCTTGCCACTCTGGAGGTTTTTGACTGCGCCCTTGTTGCCGTTGACCTGGTAGTTAATCGAGCTGCCAACCACCCAGTTGGTCGCGTTGACTTTCTCTTTCTCATTGGTACGACAGGTGTATTCGTTGTTCGGGGTGGAGAAGGTGAGGTCATACTGCTGTTTCTTGTGCTCCTTGCCAGTCGTGCCGGCTGGCTGAATGTCTTTCAAGGTGGTGCTGCCCGATTCTTTCTTAGCGGCAATTGCGATGGTTGTCAGCAAGAAGAGAACCAAAACAGGTAACAGCATTCTGCGCATTTGAGCACCTCAGGGGCAGGATTCCAGCACCGAGCGCAAGATCGCGCTATTTGGGGACCCAGTCTGTATCCCTGACTATAGCAAGTGGAGAGGTGGTGTGGCGCTGGGGCTCATGCTCTCGCTCGTTTGTGACGCCGATTAAAACGGCTCCGAATTGGATTCCGATCCTCCCCAGTTTGCTAAAGCGCTGGCCTATCCCTTGCCGTCCCGCAAGCGGGCCTGGCTGGTCCTCATGACACCAGGCTTTCGGGCGAACAGATACGGCAGTAGCTAAAACCAGTAGAATAGTAGGAGCTTTGGCAGACGACTCGCTGTCCCTGCTCGCAGATCCCCAGGTGCGGTTCGTCGTAGATAACCAATTGCTCATGCGAGCCGTCTTACAACGGCGTTCTCCGCATACCGACTGACGTGGCAATTAAAGTAAAAATGGCCGGCACCCGGCCTCGTTCCGCCCGATCCGGCTCGGTCCGGCCAGTTGTCCGCAAGTCCTCAGCCGGTCACCACTTTCACCTCGGCGATCCCGTGGTGAAGATGCTGGTCGCAGGCTTTCTGGTTACCGGAATCCTGCTGCTGGTGGTCTTCGCCATCTTCTACGTCAAGTACGAGGGCATCGTCGATAAGCGCATGTCCGGCCAGATCTTCAACAACACCGCGAAGATCTATGCCCGACCGGAAATCCTGATGGTGGGTGAAAAGGCCTCAGAGCAGGAGCTGGTTAATTACCTTCGTCGAGCTGGATACACCGAGCAGGGCAAAGAAGGCGGCTCGCCGATGGGCCAGTTCCGGCACCGCGGCTCAACCCTCGACATCATGCCCGGGGAAGAGTCGTTCCACTCTGCCGAGGTAGCGAGCATTCAGTTCGAAAGCGGCAAAGTCGCGTCGATATGGCTAAAGGACAAAGGACAAACGCTGGGCTCTTACGAGCTCGAGCCGCAGATGATTACGTCGCTCTTCGGCAGCGAGGACCGCTCCAAACGCCAGCTCGTTACCTTCGACCAGATCCCCACCAACCTAGTGAACGCTGTCGTCGCTATCGAAGACCGCCGCTTCTTTCAGCACAGCGGCGTGAATTATTTCCGCCTCATGGAGGCCGCTTTTAGCGATGTCACTCACGGCCACCGTGGCCAGGGCGGCTCGACCATTACCATGCAACTGGCGCGCGGATTCTTCCTCTCACCCGAGAAGACCTTCAAGCGCAAGCTGACGGAAATCCTTATCTCGATCGAGCTGGAGCAGAAATTCTCCAAGCAGCGCATCTTCGAGATGTACGCCAACCTGGTGCCGATGGGTCAGCGCGGCTCATTCAGCATCAACGGCTTTGGCGAGGCCTCACGCGCATACTTCAACAAGGACATCAAGGACCTTACCCTGCCTGAGTGTGCGTTGCTGGCCGGCATCATTCAGCGTCCCAGCTATCTCTCGCCGTACCGCCATTCTGAGCGCGCTCTTGAGCGGCGTAACCTTGTGCTCGACTCCATGGTCGAGACCGGCGTCATTACCCGCGACCAGGCCGACCGCGCCAAAGCTACACCCCTGAAGCTCGCCCCTCCCAACGTTGAGGCCAGTGACGCGCCTTACTTCGTCGACTTGGTGAAGGACCAACTCTCCAGCCAATACAACGAGAGCGAGCTCAACGAGCAGGCGATGCGTATCTATACCACGCTCGATCCCGACCTGCAGCGCGCTGCCGCCGATGCCGTCGAGGTCGGTATGAAGTTGGTGGACGAGCAGGTGATCAAGCAGCGCACCAGGAAAACGAAAGTCGGCACCGGCAAGGACGCCAAGATCGAAGTCACAGTAGAAAACGGCCCCATGCCGCAGGTGGCGGTCGTAGTGCTTGATCCACGCACCGGCGAAGTGCTCGCTCTGGTAGGAGGACGCAACTACGGCATGAGCCAGCTCGACCACGCCATCGCCAAGCGTCCCACGGGATCGATCTTCAAGCCATTTGTTTACGCCGCAGCAATTAACACCGGGCTAACCGGCCAGTTGATCTCTGTTGGCCACGTTCTCGATGCCGGCAGCAATGGCCCGCCGAATGTTGACACCAGCGGCGCGCCGGCAGTCTTCACACCCGCGACGCTAGTCGACGACTCGCAAGTCAGTATCGCGTTCGGCGATCAGGTGTACGAGCCGCGCAATTATCACGAGACGTTCCACGGCGAGGTCACAGCCCGCTATGCGCTTGCTCTTTCGCTCAACAATGCTACCGTTCGTGTGGCGGAAGGTGTTGGCTTCGGCTCCGTTGCCGCGCTGGCCAAGTCGGCTGGAATAAGCAGCGTTCGCGCTACTCCCGCTATCGCTTTAGGCGCATACGACGCCAGCCCGCTCGACATGTCTGGGGCGTACACCGTTTTCAGCAACGGAGGCGTTCACGAATCGCCCGTCATGCTGAAGTCCATTCGTGATGCTCATGGTGCGGTGCTGAACGACTATCACAACGAGTCGAAGAATGTTGTTGACCCGCGCGTTGCCTACGTCATGACTACCATGATGCAAGCCGTTGTTGACAATGGCACTGGCGCCACTGTTCGCGCTCGCGGCTTCACCGCTCCGGCGGCGGGAAAGACCGGCACTTCGCACGATGCGTGGTTTGCCGGCTACACCAGCAACCTGCTCTGCGTCGTGTGGGTCGGCAACGACGATTACACCGACATCAAGCTGGCTGGCGGCACGACCGCCGCGCCTATCTGGGCCGAGTTCATGAAGCGCGCTCAGAAAATTCCGCGTTATGCCGACATGAAGGGTTTCCCTGCGCCATCAGGCGTAGTGGATCTCCAGATCGATAAGGTTACCAATCGCATCGCGACACCGGCTTGTCCGGAAACGTATTACGTAGCCTTCATTGCCGGAACCGAGCCCAAACAGACCTGCGAGCAGGCTTTTTCTGACCATCGCGGGATCTTCTCGAAGATTCTCGGGCTGGGCTCTCCTGAAGTCGCTCCGCCGCCCAACACCAATGGGCCGGTACAGGCGCCGGGGAGTGCGGGAGCGACGCCCCCTGAAGCCCCCCAACCGAGCGGCTCCGCGTCTGCCAGCCAAAACCAGAAGAAGAAGGGTTTCTTCGGCCGTATCTTTGGCGGCAAGGGCGGAGACAAAGCCCGGAACGACCCCGCCGCAAATTCTTCTCAAAATCAAGGGAACAAACCACCCCAGGAATAGGTCTAATATCGTAGGTGCATTGGGTAGTTATTGGGTGTCCATAACTGCCCAGGGGGACCGCAACGCCGACCCGCCGCGGGAGGCATTTGCGGAGTAACGGGTGGCCCATAATTGCCCCTCTTTGGCAATTGTGGGATGACGGGGGTAGAGCTATGTCTCCGCATACGGAGTCGCGTCTGCTGCATTGGTTTAGGATGGCTGTATTGGCAGCCACCCTTGCATCGGGATTTCAACTCTTCGCTGTCGATCAGCAGACGCAACCACAGTCGCAGCCAACGCAAGCCGTTCAGCAACCAACCGAGCAGCAGGAGCACGAGTCAGCGGCCTCTCCTACTCCGCCGCCGCCTCCGCTCGTTTCGCTGACCGCCGGAACGCCGCAGGAGCTCGAGCGCCAGGGCGACCAGTTGCGCGCCCAAAAGCGTTACCTCGATTCTGTTGACTACTACAAGGCCGCCATCGCCAAACAGCAAACCCCGCTGTTATGGAACAAAGAAGGCATTGCGCAGCTCTTTCTCCAGCGTACCAAGGAAGCCCAGAAATGTTTTGAGCAGGCGCTGGCGATCGACAAGAACTCGGCCGAAGGGCTGAACAATCTCGGCTTCATCGCGCAGATCGAGAAGCGCTACAACCGCGCCATCAAGTACTACAACAAAGCGCTCGAGATCCGGCCCAATTCGCCTACCTTCCATTACAACCTGGGTTCGGCTTACTTCGCCAAGCATGATTACCAAAAGGCCACCCAGGAGTACCACACTGCCTACCAGATTGATCCTGAGATCTTTCAGCGCGTCTCCAAGATGGGAATAATGGCCCAGACCTCCTCGCCCGAAGACCGCGCCGCTTTTTCCTTTATGGTGGCCAAGATGTACGCGCAGTCCGGCGACATCGAACACTCGCTCGAATATCTGCGCAAGGCGATGGAAGAGGGCTTCAAGAACATCAAAGAGGTTTATAACGACGCCGTCTTCGCCAACCTTCGTGAAGACCCACGCTTCGCCGAATTGATGGCACAGAAACCGCAAGCGATCCAGTAGTCATGATCCACTTCTGGGCAGGTGACTATGCACGGAATGCATCAAGATTTTCAGTTCGCTTGTACCGCAACTGAAGAAGAATCTCGGTTTCGCCGCGGTGGCCATTCTCATAGCTTCCGGGGGCTTCAGCCGATGCCCTCTGAATGATGAGCGAGCGCGTAAGCAACAATAGTCTTGCCGCCAATTCCTGATCTTTCTAAATCTTCGACGAGCTTAGCTTGTAACTCATGGGCTTCCTCCAGACTGATCTCGCAGCCGGCGACCTCATCCGGACTGGCGCCGTGATAGCACAACTCGCATACTCCAAGACCCCCATTCGTACGAATTGGAGGCCCAAACACGCGGCAAGTCACCGGGCGCGAGGCGTACAGATCGCATGTGCCTCGCTCCGGATCGAGCACCGGGCAGGCCTCGTAATCTGCGTACTCCTCGAAAGCCGCGGCGGCCTCATCGTCGCCGTCCAAGATGCCAGTCCGAGCATCGCCGGGAAACTCCGGCGCAAGCCGCTCCCACGACTGCAGTGCGCGCTGACGCAGGCGCGCTGCCCGCTCAGGATCCTCCCCCTCGAGCTTGGCTAGACCGTCCTGCAGCCGCAGAACGTCCAACTGGTCAATGGCGAACACTCCGATGCAGCAAGGGGTGCAGCCGGGCTTGCACAGCAGCCACTCTCTGCTGCGCCACTTGCTGTCGAGCAGAGCGGTGTCAATTATCTGCACCAGCTTCCGGTCCTGAGTGGGGAGAGGATACCGCATGGGTACAGCATAGCTCAGCACACGCGATGCGAAAATTCACGAAAACGCCGCTTTCCTCTGGATCGTCTGCAATCGCGTCGATCAGTCTGCAGCGCAGAGCTTCGGCGGCGTGAAGCTTTTCGGCGGCAAGGAACATCTGCAACGCGCGCCCTTTGCCGACCAGCCGCGGCAAGCGCTGCGTACCGCCCCAGCCCGTGATAAGGCCGAGTGCAGCTCCGCGATGTCCGAAGATGGCATTAGGACTGGCAATGCGAGCACCGCACGACAGAGCGAGATCGAGCCCGCCGCCCATGCAGTAGCCGTGAATCGCAGCCACGGTTGGGGCAGGGAAGTCCTCGATGGCTTGCAGCAGTTGCTGCCCCATTTGCGCGAACCGAAAAGCCGCGGCGCCGTAGAGTTCGGCGATTTCGTGAAGGTCGGCACCGGCGGAGAAGAATTGAGTGTTGCCGGTAATGACAAGCCGTTTGGGCGGCGCCGCGAGCTCCTCGACGGATTTGGTCATGGCGAGTACGCGGGAACGGGTAAGGCGATTGGTCCCATCCTCCGAGAAGAGGCGCAGAACGGCCGTGTCGCTGCTCATCTCCAACTGGCACAAGCTTCCTGAGATGGATTGGTTCAAGAGAGCAGAGACTAAAAAAAGGCCTGATCCCAGGTAAGCGCCCAAAAAAGGCGCGAACCTGGGCACTTGAAATTCACATTGTCAGAACAACTCGGAATTCTGCCTTGCCGCTCATCATCCGAGCATAGGCTTCGGCCGCTCTTTCGAGCGGGAAGGTTTCGATCATGGGCCGGACGCCCGTCAGCTCGGCGAAATTCATCGTGTCTTCGGAATCCGTCGCTGTCCCCACCGCAGAGCCTCGGATGCTACGCTCTCCGGTGATGAGCTGTAACGGTGTGACCGCTATCGGGTCAGGTGATATCCCAACGACGATGAACTTCCCGGTCGGTGCCAGCCCGTCGATCAACTCAGACATAGCCTTTGAGTTGGGTGCTGTCGACAGAATTGCCTGTGCGCCACCCAATTTTTGCAATTCCTCGGCCGCATTTGTCGTTTTGCTGTCGATGTATACGCTTGCCCCGAGTTTTTTCGCCAGAGACGCAGTTTCGCTACCACGCCCAATGGCCGCGACCTTGTATCCAAACTTGTTGGCAAATTGAATTCCGAGGTGACCAAGACCCCCGATACCTTGCACCGCAACCAAATCGCCGGGTAACGCACCGCTGTGGCGCAAGCCATTAAAGGTGGTGACTCCTGCGCACAGTAGCGGGGCTGCTTCGGCATCGCTAAGTGTGTCCGGTATTGCTGCCAGTGCTTCAACCGGAGCGAGCATGTATTGCTGATATCCTCCGTCGTAGCTGATGCCTGCAACTTTGAGGTTGTGGCAGTAAAGAAAACGTCCACGACGGCATTCGGGGCACGTGTTGTCCTGCCCGCCAAACCAGCCGACACCGACCCGTTGTCCCTTCTTCCATCCCGTGACCTCGGCGCCCAGTTCATCGATGATGCCGGCAATTTCGTGACCAGGAACCCGCGGATACTGAATTCCCGGCCAGAGGCCTTCTTTCACAAACACTTCACTGTGGCATACGCCACAGGCTTGCACCTTGATACGCACCTGGCCGGGCCCGGCTTTGGGAATCTCGCGCTCAATCACATGAAAATCTGCTCCCGGTTTCGGGATCTCTGCTACCTTCATCGTGGCTACTGCGACTGCGGTTGCCATAGTTCCTCCTATGAATTTCTGCGACTGCTGAGAATCGCTGGCGAGTTAACCGACTGTTGCCAGGATCAGGACCAGAGAGCTCTTGTATATACAGTCCGGCGAGAAGCGCGAGCAACGTCGGCCTTCGGTGATGGTTTCTTCTCTCTGGGTCGCTTTAGATGTGAGAATCAGGTACGACGACTCGCAATCAACTGGAAAAGTCATCTGTTGATTGTCGGCGGAGAGACTAACCTGCGGTCACGCCACGCGGTTTTACGTTTGCGCGGATGAAATCGATGATGGCCTCCATTGGGGTGCCGGGCTGAAAGATGGCCGACACTCCGGCCTTCTTCAAGCCTTCGATGTCCTGGTCAGGAATAATGCCTCCGACGATCAGCAGCACATCATCCATCTGATTCTGCTTCAGCAGTTCGATTATCCGTGGCACGATGGCGTTGTGCGCTCCCGAGAGGATGCTGAGACCGATGACGTCTACGTCCTCTTGGAGTGAGGCGGCAACAACCATCTCGGGAGTTTGGCGAAGCCCGGTGTAGATGACTTCCATCCCGGCGTCGCGCAGGGCGCGGGCGATTACCTTGGCGCCTCGATCGTGGCCGTCGAGACCGGGCTTGGCGACGAGTACGCGAATCTTGCGATGGGTAGACATGGGCAGCGATTAGCAATCAGCAACTAGCCAAACAAAGCATAATAAACCCTGAGCGACGATCTCGCACACGATCAGGGCGCCACGACACACTCGATCCTTGTGATCTGCTTGGGCACCCAGATCACCGTGTCGCCAGAGTAAGTGCTGGGGAGCAGCCAGTAAGGACGACTTACGGTGACAGCGTAGGTTCGCGTTCCGTCGGCAGATGTCCAGGTGAAGTCTTCCAGCGCGATGCCTTTTGGGCCAGCCTTCAGGTTGGTTGCAATGTCTTTGGCTTCGGCATTTTCTTGCGAGGCGATGGTGTGAGCAGCCACTTGCCTGGGATCCGACAGGTATTCCAGGTTTTCCGACGGTTCACGGCTCAGGCGCTGCAGACGATCCCCTTCCTCGCGTGTCGGCACACCAATCTCCGTCGTCGCGCATCCTTTCCGCGGTTTAGTCAGAGTGTGCGGAACCGGCATGAAGTCCACCGGATCCTCCAGCCGATTAGTCACCAGTTCCACCTCGGAGATCACCAGCCGCGCGTCGGGATAACTAATTGCTCCGGATTTGGAACCGAAGCCAGGGCCGGTGAAGAAACGGCCTCGCAAGGTTGCGCGCAGCATCTTTATCTGCCCTGAATCGTCGGCTTGCTTCATCAGGCTTAGCATGCCTTCGTAATCCTTGTCTCTCTTGAGAGGTACGGTGCCGGCTTCGAGCCGGGCCTGCGGAAGCCGGAACTGGTCTTTGGGATCGGTGGGGTCCCCGCCGAATACGAGTTGAAGCGGGCCATGTTCCTCAGGGCAGTCGTACCCATGTGAAGTGAATTGCCTTGGGCCGTAGAGGATCAATCCCGGAACACTGACCAGGGTGTCGGCGTACATGCCGGGGTTTTTCAGAAGCTCGCATGACGAGACGGCCCAAGGCCGTTCTTGCGCAAGGACGGCGCTCTGCAGGGTAAGCAATGCGATTGACACCAACAACCCTTTACAGGGCGTCACAAGAGCGTAATAACTTCGCATGCGTAGAATTCTCTCATTTGCGTAACCTCAATTTTATCAACTGATTGGGCGTGGCATAGAACGTGCATCACCATCGGGAGACACGCGATAACAGCGATGCATCCTAAGACTCAGAGCGACGGGTTGTGTTTGACAAGATGACTACTCGATTTTGTGGCGCGGGAACCGGGAAGTTGCTGATTCTGGCACTCTTGCTGGTGCTGAACACGGCGGCCCTGGCCCAGGCTGCTGGCACGAAGAATCCGCCAGAGAATGCCGAGGCCGCCGCCGACTCCCTGCATGACCCACTGGGGCGATCCACGCCCCAAGATACGGTGATGCAGTTCCTGGAAGCGTGCCACGCACGTCAGTACGCGAAGGCAGCGCACTATCTCGATCTGCGGAAGCTATCGCCGGCAGAGCGCGAGAAGCAAGGTCCCGAGCTGGCGAAACAGTTGGAAGACCTGCTGGACGACACGCCGTTTGACATCGCCACGCTAAGCCGCAACCCGGAAGGCGAGCTGGAGGATGGTTTGCCGTCTTCACGCGAACACCTGCTTACCGCTCAGGCCGGGGGGCAGAAGCAGGAGCTGGAGCTTGAGCGGGTTGACCTGGGACACGGCTTGAAAGTCTGGCTGGTGGCCGCCGAAAGCATTCCTTTGATTCCACAGGCCCATCAAGTTCTTTCGGAAACGGCGCTGGAGAAGCGGCTGCCGCAGGAGCTGGTGACGCACGAGTGGCTGGATACGCCGCTTTGGCGCTGGCTCTTCCTGTTGATCAGCGGCCTGTTGATCTGGATTGCATCGGCCCTCGTGGCGCAGGGCGCAGCTGCCCTAGGTAAACACTTTACGGTGCTAAGCCATGGACATATCCAGGCGCTGTGGGGGCCAACTCGTCTGATGCTGGCAGTGATTGGTTTTCGGGCGGCCATGGAGTTCGCGCGTCCTTCCGCCATCGTGCGACTGTACCTGGGACGTGGCCTGGGGCTGATCTTCGTGCTGGCTCTCGCATGGGCAAGCGCTGAGGTGATTGACGTCATTGGCGAGCGCTGGCGGGCGCGGCTCGATCCTCGCATGCGGGCGATGACCTATTCGGTGTTGCCCCTGGGCAGGCAGATTCTCAAGCTGCTGCTGTTCCTTTTCGCCATCCTGGCGGTGCTTGCCTCCTGGGGCTATAACACCAACACGCTGCTCGCCGGCTTGGGCGTTGGCGGCCTGGCCATAGCTTTGGCAGCGCAAAAAACGATCGAGAATCTGTTTGGCGGAATTTCGGTGATCGGCGACCGTCCCGTGCTGGTGGGTGATTTTTGCCGTTTCGGCAACCGGGTGGGAACCATCACCCATATTGGGTTGCGGTCTACGCGTATCCGGACGCTTGACCGCACGATCGTGAGCGTGCCGAACGGCCAGTTCTCCACCATGGAATTGGAGAATTTCAGCGCCCGCGACAAGATCTGGTTTCATCCGACGCTGAAGCTGCGGCGAGATACCAACACGAAACAGCTGAGGCAAGTCGTGGCATACCTGTATCAAATTCTCGAGCAGCATCCGAAGGTGGAGATCGGCGATATTCCCGTTCGTTTCATTGGGATCGGTGACTCATCGCTAGACATCGAGATCTTCGCCTACGTGCTCACTGCAAACTTCGATGAATACCTGGGCATCCAGCAGGACCTGTTGCTCGACCTGATGGCGGCGGTGGAGCGCACCGGAGCCGCCATGGCAGTGCCGGTGGTGGAGCAGGTTCCGCGTGGGCAAGCGGCAGCCGCTTAGTAAGCGGAGGTTTGCAGGTGCGTGATCCTGATGTCGTAAGATCAGCTTTCGACATTCAGGAGCACGTATGCCCGATTCTGCCGACGTGTACATCGGCGTGGATATTGGCGGCACCAAGGTCGCCGCCGGACTGGTCAATACACAAGGCGAAATCCTGCACAAGACGCGCACGCCGATGCAAGCACACGGAACGGCGGAGGATGGACGGGCATGTGTGTGCGCTGCTATCGATACGATTCGCAACCAGCATCCCGAGGTGAAAATCGGCGGGATTGGTTTGATTTCGCCCGGGCCAGTTGATCCACAAACGGGGACTGTGCTCAACCCGTCGAATCTGCCTTGCTGGCACAACTATCCATTGGCCGCTGAAATTCGAAAGGTGTACGGCCTGCCAACACATGTCCACAACGACGCCAACGCCGCCGGGCTGGCAGAGGCCCTTTGGGGAGCGGGTGTCGGCTACAAGTGCATGTTCTACGCGACACTAGGCACAGGCGTAGGATCTGCCATTACCTACAACGCGCAACTTTATCTTGGGCGGACCGGCGCAGCCGGCGAGGCTGGGCACATGAGCATCGACTACCGCGGCGTGCGCTGCCGTTGCGGCAAGGCGGGATGCATCGAGACTTTTGCTGCCGGCTGGGCGATTGCGGCTCGGGCGCAAGAGAAGCTGGCGCGTGAAGCCACGCGCGGCAAGCGCATTGTGGAAGTGGCGGGCGGCAAAATCGAGAATGTTACGAGTGAGACATTGGCGAAGGCGTGGGAGGAAGGCGATCCGCTGGCGACGGAGATGCTCCGCGAAACGGCCGATATTCTTGCGGTTTGGTTCGGCAATGTAGTCGATTTGCTGGAGCCGGACATCATCGTGGTCGGCGGCGGGTTGAGTTCGCTGACCGCGCGCTGGTTCGACCGCATCGCATCACAGCTGCCCTTCTGGTCAGTGAACGCGCGCTGCGGAGAGATCCCGTTTGCCCAGGCGAAGTACCGGGCGGATTCAGGGATCGCAGGCGCGGCGGCGCTGTGTGTGTCGAGAACGTTGTTGTAGAGAAGCTCCCAGTAGCCAGCTGCCAAGTGGCAGGTCAAACAGAGAGACTATTCGGAGACACCCCTCGACTGCGTTCAGGGCAGACTTCGGACACAGACAAAAGAAGGCAGGAAAGAGAATCGACTACGGATGACAGGGGCTGGATTAATACTAACCGCGGACTAGGCGGATTCCCAGATCGCGCTAGGCTCCCTTCGCCTGGTCGTCCTGAGTGAGGACGACGCGAACGACCGTCGTCCGAGCCGGAGGATCTGCGGTGTTTAACTTGATCCCTCTGCAGGGCTTGCTTCGCCAGATCGGTCAGCTCATATGCTTGCGAGGCCAAAGACTCGACTCCTCGTCAGCCATGTTCGAGTATGTTTCTTCCAACTCACGCCACTGCTGCTGAACGTCGATGCCCATGGTCGGAGGCAATGATACTTAAACGCCACTGTGCACACGATCACCGATTAGTGCCCGGGCGTCGCTGGACTCTCCACCCAATCGGGAACTGTGCCTGGCGCATCTTCCGCTTCGACGGCGAAATTGCGCACGACGCCGCGATAAAGCAGCCCCCCGCACATCGCCGAAAAGAACAACAGAATCGCGCCCATTCCGGATTGGTGCAAGAGCAGCTTGCCAGTGCCGAACAGGCAAAGGTACACCATCGCACAACCGAGCAACCACGCGTAGAGGTTCCGACCTAGATCCCGGTTCTGCGGGACCGAGGGCTCGAGATCGGCGATACGCTGCCACCCCCGCACATCGGGGCGAACGTTGCGGTAGAAGCGCGTGAGCACTTCCTGCGGTTCGGGTTTGGTGAGGAACGTCACCGTGACCCAAACGATCGTCGTGACGATCGTCGTCATAATCGCGCCCTTGGCGAACACGACTGAGCTGTTGCCGCTAAACGGATGCCAGCCGTTCAGCAGAATGCTGATCGCGAGAGAACACGCCATGGCGGAGATTTCGCTCCAGGCATTGATGCGCCACCAGTACCAGCGCAGGATGTACACCGCTCCGGTGCCGGCGCCCACTTGCAGCACGGTCTCCCAGCCAGAGGCAATGGAGCCGAGCTGTACGGAGATCCACGCCGAAACGATAACCAGCAACACAGTGGCGAGGCGTGAGACGAACACGTAGTGAGCGTCGGAGGCGTTCTTGCGAACGAAGCGGCGGTAGAAGTCCGATACCAGATACGACGCGCCCCAGTTCAACTGCGTGGCAATGGTGGACATGAACGCGGCGAGAAATCCGGCGATGGCGATGCCGCGATACTGGTGCGGCAGGTAGCTGTTGAGCACCATCATGTATCCGGTCTCTGGATGCCCGAGGCCGGGGTAGAGCACGATCACGGCGACGCCGGTGAGAATCCACGGCCAGGGGCGGATGGCGTAGTGCGCGATGTTGAACCACAGCACCGAGAGCAGGCCCTGCTTCTCGTCGCGGGCGCTGAAGATGCGCTGCGCGATGTAGCCTCCGCCGCCGGGCTCGGCGCCGGGATACCAGAAGGCCCACCATTGCAGCCCGACGAAGACGAAGAAGTTGGCGAGGGGGACCATCCACATTGGCTCGGCAGTGAAGCCGTGCGAGAAATCGGGCAGGAAGCCGAGCGGGCTGGCCGCATTGGCGCCGGCGCGCGCTTGCATCTGCTGCAGACGGGTGATGACTAAGCTCATGCCGCCGCAGGCCGCGATCGCGTAATACGCGACGGCGATAACAATGCTCATCTTGAGCACGAACTGAAAGAGGTCTGTCCAGAGCACGCCCCAGAGGCCGCCGAGCGCGACGTAGAGGCCGGTGAACGGAATGAGGAACAGTACGCAGATGGCGAGGGCGGCACCGTCGTTACCGTTCCAGACCGAGCCAAAACGAGACATCAAGGCGCTGACGTTGTTCAGCATCGGCGTGTTGGCCAGCGTGGTGCTGACGATCGAGGTCATCGCCTTGGTGACCCAGCCGAGAATGACGCAGTTCATCAGCAGGCCGAGATAGACGGCACGAAAGCCACGCAGAAAGGCTGCCGGTCTGCCCGAGTAGCGGATCTCGGCGAACTGCACGTCGGTCAGCAGGCCCGAGCGCCGCCACAGACGCGCGAAGAGGAAGACCGTCATCATTCCGGAGAAGAGGAAGCCCCACCACAGCCAGTTGCCCGAGATGCCCTGTGTGTAGACGAGGCCGGTCACGACAAGCGGCGTGTCGGCGGCAAAGGTTGTCGCGACCATAGAGGTGCCGGCCAACCACCAGTTCACATTACGTCCCGAGACGAAGTAGTCGTCAACGCTATTGCCGGAGCGGCTGCGAAACCACAAGCCGAGGATGAGCGTGATCAGGAGATAGCCGACAATGGCCGACCAATCGAGGAGGGTGAAGGACATAGGTGCAATTATCGTTGAGGGCTCAGACTAAACGCTATCAACAGCTCACGTTTCGCCACGGCCGGTCTTATCCAGCCACCCAGCCGCAAGAATCGAAGCCAGGATCCATACAACGGCTCCCTTGAGTTCCATTATGATTGGCTGCCGATAGTGCCCGGCAGCTAACGCGGTTTCTTCACTGGTGTTAGCGCTGCTGTAGGGCCTTCGTGACTCACCGAGGTAATTCCAACCGATGAAAGCTGCACCTGCGACTGCGGTTATGCCAAGTGTCGAG
>DASRAA010000251.1:0-25996 GCA_035638375.1 Binatia bacterium
GGAGGCCTCAATTGGACCCTATTACCGACATCATGCAAACCATGCATTTGCGGGCCGTTGTCCACTCGAGGCTGGAAGCGACTGCACCTTGGGGGCTTGCTCACTCGCCCACCGAGGCTGACAACAGAGCCGCCCAGACCTCAGTTTCCAGAGTTTTTCCGTCGCAACTGGCTCATTTCGGAATGGTGTCCCGCGGCAACTGCTGGCTGAGTGTGAATGGCATTCCCGATCCGATTCCGCTCACGGGCGGTGACTGCTTCTTGTTAGCGCCCGGCAGCGGCTATACGTTGCGCGACAGTCTCCGCACTCGCCCGCGTAGCTACTGTGAGGCGGCACGCCCGGGAAGCAGCAACGTAATTCAGTACGGAGGAGGTGGGGCGCCGACGACCATCATCTCGGGTTTCTTTTCCTTCGATGGGCCGAGCGTCAAACCGATGAGCCAACTGCTCCCGGCGCTCAATCTCATCAAATCCGAGCAGGCACGCAGCCTTGCTCTTCACACCACCATACAATTGCTCGCATCGGAAATGACCGAACAGGCGCCGGGTTCGGTAGTGGTCGCCAACCGCCTGGCCGAAGTCCTGTTCATTCAGACATTGCGCGCTCACATTGCATCCGGCAAGGAAAGCTGCAAACGAGGATGGCTCCGCGCAATCTTCGACCCACAAATCGGGGCTGCCCTCAATGCCGTGCACGACAATGTGGACCGTCCGTGGACTGTAGAGTCGCTCGCCGCAGCCGCTGGAATGTCGCGCTCGGCCTTCGCTCTGCGCTTCAAAGAGCTTCTCGGACAAACACCCCAGGAATACGTAACCGATTGGCGCATGCAGAAGGCGATTCAGTTGCTACCCCAACGAGACAAGAAGTTGATCGACATAGCCCAAAGAGTCGGCTATGAGTCCGACGCTGCCTTCAGCAAGGCTTTCAAGCGGATTGTTGGCCTTACTCCGGGTGAATACCGGCGTGCCGAAGCTCACGCGGAAGAGGTAGCAAGTGCCTAATATCGACGCACGCCGGATGCCCCGCCGGCGCTGCCGCCCCCCGCGCCCCCGGGACGTTCCTCTGGCGCTTGGCGAACGGACCGAACGCATGGCGATAAACGCTGGCCCGGTCCCTCAGTCCGTATTCCTCAGCAGTTGCCGCCGGGCTGCGCCATGATGTGAAAGCCGCTTCGATTTCTGCGCACCTCAAGTGAGCGCACACCGAGCAGGCCCGTTGCGCCCGCGCTCGTCGGACGGGACCGCATTCATGTCTGCCCGTTTCTGTCCGTGAATTGCAGCAGAAGGCAGCCAAAATGAGGTAAACTACGCTTCGCGCTTTCTGAATGCTTTGTTGGAGTTAGTTGGCTGGTTTTGTAAGGGATTGGGGGCAGATTTCCGCTCATAACCCAAAGGTCGGTGGTTCAATCCAGCCCCCGCAACCAAACGTCTACACCTGCCCCAAGGCTCCCTGCCTTCAAGCCGCTTATTCGAAGTTCGATTATGCACTCCGCCTCGTCCACAGCTTCCGATTCTGCAGCTGAGCGCTTCTACGGCGCTGCCTTACAACGAATTCGTTACTTTCTTCTCGTGTTGGGGGCAGCGGGTCTGCTGGTCAGTTTTTTCCGCTTCGGCAAGTTGGTGGCCGCGGGATTCCTGGTCGGAGGGAGCATTTCCTACGTTAATCAGCGCTGGTTGGAGCGAGTAGTTGGGGCTCTTGGCGAACGCATCACGACCGGCCAGAGTCGAGAGCGCGGTGGAGGGATCGTCGCGCGCGCCGTGCTTCGTTACGCGTTCATCGCTTTCGGAGCATATGTTATATTTAAAGTTTCTAAGGCAGCTCTGTACGGCTTTTTGGGCGGCATTTGCCTCACCATTGCTGCCGTGGCTTGCGAAGCCGCAGTAGAAATTTACGCTGGGCTGCGGCACGAGCTCTGATACCCCCGAATCATCGTTGGAAGTTAGGTCGGCAGGGCGGGTTGTCGTGTGTCAGGCTCAAAGGTTCTAAACACATTGCATAATCGCGCATTCATATGCCCCATCAACTGTGGATAACTGCATTACTCAATAAGTATTTCGCAGGTGTCGCGAACGCAATTTTGAGTGCGTTACACCTGCACTCATCTCACCCTCAGGCCCCCATCCCCAACTATGTCGCCATGCAGATCGTCGTTTTCTTGCTGCTGGTTTTCGTCTTTGTCCTGGTACGTACCCGACTGTCTGTAGAGAACCCCGGGCCGCTGCAGCACGTTTTTGAGGGCATTTACGGAATGGTGGACCAGCAAGGCCACGACATCATCGGCGATGGTCATGCCCGTTTCACCAATTACCTATCCACGCTGGGAATTTTTATCCTGACCTGCAACTTGATCGGGCTTATTCCCGGCTTTGAGGCACCAACTGCGATTCCGTCAGTGCCGCTGGGATGTGCTGTTGTGACCTGGATTTACTACCACGCTAACGGAATCCGCGTAAATGGGCCAGGGTACATCAAGCACTTCCTTGGGCCGATGTGGTGGCTAGCGCCGCTCATGTTTCCGATTGAGTTGGCGAGCCACTTGGCTCGAATTCTCTCGCTCACCGTCCGTCTGTACGCCAATATGTTTGCCGGTGACATGGTGACGCTGGTGTTCTTATCGCTGTTTCCAATAGGCATTCCGGTAATCTTCATGTTACTGCACGTGGGCGTTTCGTTCATCCAGACATACATCTTCGTGCTGCTGGCGACGGTCTACATCGGCGAGGCGGTAGCGCACGAGCACTAAAAGTTCCGCTGCGAGCGTGAGGGCGCCAGCTCGATGAGCGTCAACCACCCACTGGCAGCGATTAATAAGGAGAAACAAGATGCGGAAACTGATGATCGGAGTACTCTCGGTGCTGGCAGTTTCGATGATGACCATGCCGGCATACGCGCAGGGCGGTGCTGCCGCTCCTGCTACGAACTGGGTCGCCCTTGCCTCGGGATTCGGTATGGCGATCGCCGCGGGACTGGCGGGCCTTGGCCAGGGCCGCGTGGGCGCTGCCGCCTGCGAAGGCATGGCCCGTAACCCGGGCGCCCGCCCTGCGGTTCTGCTCGCGCTGATTCTCGGCTTGGCCTTCATTGAGTCGCTGGTGCTGTTCACGCTGGTTATCATCTTCGTGAAGGTCGCCTAGTTTCGGCTTCGGAGGAAATTAAAACGCCCTGTCCGCGATGCGGCAGGGCGTAAGTTTTATCAGAGCAATCGAGATTACTTCACCAAATCCTGAGCGGCATGAATTGCGTCCTCAAGCACACGGTCCGGAAGGACTCCCAGATAAAGCGTCGCTAAGAGACTGATCGCGACCGCCGTGCCAAGGCTCGCCGGCATTTTCGGCACCGGAGCCTCCGGTTGCCCACTTTCATCAAGCATGTACATGTAGACGATGATTCGTAAGTAATAATAGGCCGCGATCGCACTATTGATGACCCCGATGATCGTAAGCCCAATGAGGTTGGCACGAAGGGCGGCCGAGAAGACATAAAACTTCGCGAAGAAACCACCCGTGATCGGAATGCCAATCAGCGAGATCAGAAAAACGGTCAGCAGGCCAGCAATAAGCGGTGAGCGCCGGCCTAAGCCAGTGTAGTCATCCAATGTGACATAGCGCTCACCCCTGCCAGAGAGGTGAGCCACGATGGCAAATGCGCCCACATTCATCGCTGCGTACGATGCAGCATAAAAAATCGCCGCCGAGATACCGGTGGTTTGCGCTGCCGCGAACGCAACCAGCAGATATCCAGCATGGGCTATCGAGGAATACGCCAGCAGCCGCTTGACATTGTTCTGCACCAGCGCGCCGATGTTCCCGATGGTCATGGACAGCACGGCCGAAACCCACACCATCCAGAACCATCCCGGAGCGCCTGTTGCAAACAACACGCGAAGCAAAACCGCGAATGCCGCAGCCTTCGGCCCGGTCGACAGGAAGCCCACCACTGGAGCCGGGGCTCCTTCGTAAACATCCGGCGTCCAGATGTGAAACGGTGCGGAGGCAACCTTGAACCCCAAGCCCACGAACATCAACGCTACTGCCAGGTATACAACCACGGAATGTTGGCTGGAGAGAACCTCCGCGATTTTGTACACGTTGGTGGAACCCGTGGCACCAAACACTAAGGCCACGCCATAGAGGAAAAACGCGGTCGCAAACGAACCCAGCAGGAAGTATTTGAGAGACGACTCGGCACTCTCCGCTGCACGGCGACGAAACCCTGCAAGCACGTAGCTTGAGATCGATGAAATCTCGATGGCGATGAAAATGAGCACCAGCTCGATGGCCGATGACATCAGCATCATGCCCACCGCGGCGAACAAGAGCAGTCCGTAGTACTCGCCGGCTTTGATCTGCTGAACTTCCAGATAATCGAAGGAACTCAGCACGACCACGAGGACAACCAGCAGCACCACGATGTGGAAAAAGATACTGAAGGTGTCCACGCGCACCATATCGAAGAAAGCGTCGCCATAAAAGCCCGTCTGGTACACAGTGGCTACGAGACTCGCCAGCGTGCCCACTAGAGCGATGATGCCAAGCGACTTCTTGGAGTCGTGGGCGGGAAGCAAGGGGTCAACCAGCATCACCACAATGCCGAAAATCGTGACCAACAGTTCAGGAAGGACGCGAATGTAGTCAACTGTCGGAATCATCGCACGCCTTTCCACACCATGAAGGCGATGACGACCCCTGCGCCAAAAGCGACCCATCCGGCGTACGACCGTATGTTGCCGGATTGCATATGCCGCAATCTGTCAGAGAGGTCGCGCGCCCCCGCCGAGGCCTCATCCAGCGTCCCGTCAATCAGCGTCGCATCGACTCCCTTCCACAACACGTTGGTGGACAAAAGGATGATCGGTTGGATAATCGTGGCTCCGTACAGTTCATCGATCCGGTATTTGTCGCGAACTAATCGATAGAGGCCACCCGCAGCTGCTGCCATCTTGGCCGGCAGGTCGGTCCGTTTGTAGTACAAGAACCACGCACCGAAAAGACCCATCGTCGCGGCGGCGAGGGATATCAACATGAAGCCGATCTCGGTTGCGCGGTCTTCGTGCTCGGCGGGCTCAACCGCAACGGCTGCAGATTCCCCGCCTGCCTCGGCCACAGGCGAAAAATGGAACACCGGTTCGAGGAAGTGATCGAATCGATCGGATCCTCCCAAGGCTGCTGGGATGCCAATCCATCCTCCGATGACCGAGAGCACCGCCAGCACAAACAGCGGCGCAATCATGATCATCGGACTCTCGTGGGGCAAGCCATGTCCCTGGTCGGAACCGTGTGCGTCGGCTTGCTGGGCGTGTACTGCTGCGGTGTGCCCTGCATGCTGAGGGTCGGCATCATGTCCGTGGCTCACGGTCTCCGGTGCGGGTCCGCGATATTCACCGAAGAAGGTCATGAACCACAGGCGGAACATATAGAATGCAGTCATTCCCGCCGCGATGACTCCAATCAGCCACAAAATGTGGTTCCCACCGGCCCATTCCTTCCATAGGATCTCGTCCTTCGAAAAGAACGCGGCAAGAGGAAAGAACCCAGAGATAGTGAATGTTCCGATCGTCATCGCCCAGAAAGTCTTGGGCATGTACTTGCGCAAGCCGCCCATGTGACGCATATCCTGCTCGCCGCCAAGGCCGTGAATCACTGCGCCCGCAGAGAGGAAGAGAAGTGCTTTAAAGAACGCATGCGTCATCAGGTGGAAGATACCGGCCCCATAAGCCGCCGCGCCGCAGGCCATAAACATGTATCCGAGCTGCGAGACCGTGGAATACGCAAGCACCTTCTTGATGTCGGTTTGCAGAATTCCGATTGACGCAGCGAAGAGTGCGGTGAGTGTTCCGATAACTCCGACAACCGTGAGAGCGATAGGTGCACGGTTGAATATGGCGTTCGAGCGGGCAACCATGTACACGCCCGCCGTGACCATCGTGGCGGCGTGAATCAGTGCCGAAACGGGGGTGGGACCTTCCATGGCGTCAGGCAGCCAGACGTACAGCGGAATCTGCGCCGACTTTCCACTTGCGCCAACCATCATCAGCAGACCGGTCGCGGTTATGAATCCGACCGAGGTCTCCACCGGGTAGGCTGCCAATGCCTTGAATATGTTGTCGTATTGGAGATTGCCGAAATGCTTGACCAGGAGAAAGAGCGCGATCAGGAAGCCGACGTCGCCCACGCGGTTCGTAATAAACGCCTTCTTGCCAGCATTTGCCGCCGAATCCTTGAGGAACCAGAACCCAATCAACAGGTACGACGCCAGGCCCACACCTTCCCACCCGACGAACATCATCAAGTAGTTGTTCGCCAGAACGAGCGTGAGCATAAAGAACATGAACAGATTCAGGTAGGCGAAAAAGCGGTAATAACCGCCCTCGTGCTCCATGTAGCCTACGGAGTAGATGTGAATCACGAATCCGACACCAGTAACAATCAGCAACATCACAAGCGAGAGTTGGTCTAGATATGTCCCAAACTCCGCCATGAACGTGCCGGCAGTAATCCACACGAAATAGTGCTCGATATGAGGGATCTGATCAGCGGAAAGGCCAAAGAATCGCACCGTTACATAAAGTGCGTAGAGAAAAGCCAGAGCCGTTGATCCCAGGGCAATGACATTAACGAGCTGGTTGGAGAAGCGTTTCCCAAACAGGCCGTTGATGGTCGCGCCTGCGAGTGGCAACAGCGGAATGATCCAAAGATTAAGACTCATAGCTTCAGAAGATTGACGCGGTCCACATTCAATGTCTCGCGTGTCCGGAACACCGCAATAATGATCGCCAGCCCCACCGCAGCTTCGGCGGCAGCCACTACCATCACGAAGAACACGAAAATATGCCCGCTGAGCGACTTCAATTCAGCGGCAAAGGCTACGAACGTCAGGTTCACAGCGTTCAGCATCAGCTCGATGGACATGAATATGGTGATGATGTTGCGCTTGATTAGAAAGCCCGCCACGCCACACGCAAACAGGATTGCGCTCAGAATCAGGTAATAGGAAAGAGGTACCATCTATTCCTCCCTCCGTGCCAGAACGACAGCGCCGAGAATCGCAATCAGAATCAAAACCGAGGTCACCTCGAAAGGCAGCAGAAAGTCGCGAAACAGTAGCTTAGCGAGGGAAGTTGGGTTGCCGAAGCTCTCTGTGCCGTTGAGGAGCATCGGTCCACCAATCGAAATGCGATCCAGTCCTGCGTACCTCGAGATGACCCAGATGCCAATCGCCAGCCCAAGAATCAGCCCGGGAACGCCAAGAGAGACGGCCACCCGACTGCTGTGTGGGAGGACCTCTTCTTCGCCCGCGTTCAACAGCATGATGACAAAGACAAAAAGCACCATGATGGCGCCTGCATACACGATGATTTGTATCGCCGCTACGAACTCTGCTCCAAGAAGCAGATAGAGCAGTGCCAGCGATCCCATCACGACGATCAGCGAGAGAGCGCTATTAATGGGGTGTTTTTGCGCCAGCAGGTTTATCGCCGCGCCCACGCACAGTGCCCCGAATATCAGGAAAAGAACTAAGTGCATATCGTTAACTTTTGCTTCTGTTGGGTGCCCCATCCTCCTTTCGCACGGTTCTGGCGAAAGGGTGGGGGTGCCTCTCCTTACCGCAGTGCCACCACCAGCGCAGTCACGATCGTATTGGCGACCGCCAGTGGCAGCAGAAACTTCCAACCAAACGCCATTAACTGGTCATAGCGAAAGCGTGGCAGCGTGCCGCGAACCCAGATATAAATGAACAAGAAAATGAATACTCGTAACACGAACCATAAAACCGGCAGAATATCGCGTAGTATCGGTGGCCCAAATACCGGGCCCGACCATCCTCCAAAGAACAACACCGACGCCAGGCACGCAACGGTAATCATGTTGGCGTATTCCGCCATAAAGAACATGGCGAACTTCATCGAGCTGTATTCGGTATGGTATCCGGCTACGAGTTCGGTTTCCGCCTCCGCAAGATCGAACGGAATTCGGTTCGTCTCCGCATACGCCGCCATGATGTAAATGAAGAATGCGACAAACTGTCCCTTAAAAAAGTTCCACTTGGGTATAAACCCGAACCATGTGCCGGATTGCGCGTCCACGACTTCGCGCAGGCTGAAACTTCCCGACAGAATCAGGACCCCGACCAGCGACAATCCCAGCGCGATTTCGTAGCTCACCATCTGTGCCGACGCGCGCAGACCGCCGAGCATCGAGTACTTGCTATTCGAGGACCAGCCTGCCAGCACTACTCCGTACACCCCGATCGAAGTCAGCCCCAGCACCACCAGTAGCCCGATGTTGACATCGGCGATCTGCAGCGGTGTGTGCACCCCGCCGGCATTGATCCACGGACCAAACGGAATCACCGCGATCGAACTGAGCGCCACGGTCACGGAAATGATCGGTGCCAGGAGATATAAGGGCTTGTAAACGTAAGGTGGTGTGAGATCTTCTTTAAAGATAAACTTTAAGCCGTCCGCCAGCGGCTGCCAAATTCCAAACGGTCCTACCCGCGAGGGTCCCCAGCGGTTCTGCATATGGCCGACGACCTTACGCTCCAGCAGCACCGTGTAAGCCACCCCGGTCAAGAGCACAAACACCACCAGCACGATCTTGATCAGCGAAACGAGAATGTAGGTTGCAATGCTCATTAGAAGAATGACATATTTCCGGTGCAATTCTGCTGCGAATCAAACGACCCAAAATAAAGAAAACGAGATAACTGGGTTGAAGCTAATCCGCCGCGACTTCCGAATGTTGCGCAGCCGGATGCCGCTCGATGACCGCGTTTAACGTTTCCGAATACCGGCCCAGGGTCCCCGACGTGAACAGACTGTCATTGGCCGGCAGAATCAGTTCGGGTTGGCCCAAACCAGTCGCTCCGGTGATTTGTACGACTTGCGTGTGCTCGTCCTGTCCGGCCAGTAAGGTCATGCGCGAAACCTCATAGCCCGGAACCAAGCGCTGAATCTCATCCAGCATCGCCGTCGGATCCAGGGGGCTCATCTTAGGCTCGAGATTATGCGCCGCCAGCCACACCGCGTGTTGGTCCGATTCTCCGGACTGGGCTCCACGCGTCTGTCCCATATCGGCTCGCACACCGGCGCCGGTGAAGGGAACCAGCTTGTGAACCTCATATCCCATGGCTTGTGCAATTCGCACAATGCACTCGAAATCGCTGCGGGTACCAGTTACCTCGCCGGCCTTCTTTAGCAATTGCATATCGCCGGCTGTGTTGGTGAAGCTGCCCGACTTCTCATAAGCGTTCGCCACAGGCAGCACGATATCGGCAATCTTGGCTGTTTCAGTCAGGAACATCTCCTGCACGACCACGAAGGTCTTCGACAATGCGAACGGGTCGATGTTAAAACGCACGATTGGGTTCGAACCCACGATGTAAAGCACCTGCAGCTTGCCGGCCTTAGCAGCATCGACCATCTGCAGCAGGTTCAGGCCCCCAGCCTTGGGAATCGCTTCTGTCCAGTTCTCGTGGAACTTCGTGGGGCTGTCTACTGGGGCATAACCAGGCAGCATGTCTGGATACAAACCCATATCAGCGGCACCGCGCGAGTTGGCATAGTCTCCCAGGCAAAGTAGCTTGGCTCCCTGTGCCAGCCCGAAATCAACCAGCCTCTTAACCGCCGCCCCCTGTATCTCTGACCCGAAGACGATGATGAGTCCCTGCTCGGCCTTCAGCTTGCTGCGCAAGTCGCGCAGAGCTTCGTGGGTAAGTTGTGCCGACAGGACCGAATCAGCCGCGCCGTCGTTGCCCTGAAGGAATTCGACGAACTTTGCTTCCGATTCCGGCGCAATCTGCGCAAACGAGACCGCCTGCCGACGCAACTTGATCGGGGCCGAATTCACCACATACAGTTTGGCCTGGCGCAATCGCACATTCGTGCGAATCTGCCATGCCAGCAAGGGATGCCGCTCGGTCGGATCGTTGCCAATCAGCAAAATCGCCGGCGCTGACCCGACATCCCGCATGGAGGCTGTGGCATTCGACTTTCCCGCTACCGCCGACGCAAAAGCAGGGAAGTCGGCAGTGCGATGGTGGTCAATATTATTCGTCCCCAGCACCAGGCGAGCGAACTTCTGCAGAAGATAATTTTCTTCGTTGCTGGTTCGATTGGAGCCGATGACTCCGCTGGCCGACGAGCCGGCCGCAGCCGCCTCCTTGAACCTGCCGGCGATCAGCTGAAACGCTTCGTCCCAGGCGGCAGGAACAAACTTGCCCTCACGCTTGATCAGCGGACTTGTGATGCGCTCCTCACGATGGGCGAAGTCGAATGCGTATCGACCCTTGATGCAGAGAAAATCGCCGTTGATGCCGCTCTTATCGCGATTATCGCCGCGCACAATCTGCATGCCCGTGTCGCTTCGGCGAACCCCGAGCGTCGTCTTGCACCCGTCTCCGCAATGCGTGCAGACCGTCCCTACATGCTTCATCTCCCAAGGACGCGTCTTGTAGCGATACGCTCCCGAAGTAAGTGCACCGACAGGACAAATGTCAATGCACATGCCGCACTCTTCGCACTCGAGATGGTCTTCTTTATTGGGCGCGATGATCGAGCCAGAACCCCGATTCTGGATGCCAAGCGCCCAAACGTCCATGCCTTCACCGCAGACGCGAATGCAGCGATAGCACAAAATGCAGCGCGGGCGATCGAAGTACACCACCGGCGACCATTGCTGTTCGTCGCGATGGTTCTTGATGTCCATATACTTCGATTCGGCCGCGCCGTACTTGAACGTCATGTCCTGCAGCTCGCACTCGCCGCCGGCATCGCAAACCGGGCAGTCCAGAGGATGATTGCCCAGCAGAAGCTCCACCATGGACTTTCTTGCCTGCGTGATCGTGTCGCTTTCCGTCGTCACGAGCATGCCTTCAGTAACCAGGGTCGTGCACGCCGTCTGCAGCTTCGGCATCTTCGCAATTTCGACCAGGCACATCCGGCAGGCGCCCTGCAGGGACAGGCCTGGGTAGTAGCAGAATGCAGGCACTTCGATGCCCGTGCTCTTGCACGCTTCGATGAGCAGCGTTCCTGCCGGAACGGTCAACTTCTTTCCATCAACTGTGAGTGTTACGTCAGCCACGAAAATTCCTCAGCTCAAACCTACCAGCTCTTAGCGGATAGCTAACAAGTCGGATGACTCGCCGCCCGTCTTTAGGTAGTGCGTGTTCCACCCTTCTTCCAAGTTAACTTTTGAGGTCTATTGTTCGCCATTTGCATCAACTCCACGAGACTTCCACCGATTGCAAGCACTCATGCTTGGCTAGAAATCGGCGCATAGCTGAAGACCTCCTTTACACTAGTGCCGGTTCCTGGACCCTCTCATAAGGGCACGGTTTGCCATCTAAATGGTCCTCGAACTCTTTGCGAAACTTCTGCACATACGAGATGATGGGCATCGCCGCCGCATCGCCCAGCGGACAAAACGTCCGCCCCAGCATGTTCTCCGCCAGATACTTCAGGTTGTCGATATCTTTCGCCACCCCGTGTCCGGCATGAAACCGTGTGAGCGTCTTTTTGATCCAGTCGGTACCTTCGCGGCACGGAATGCACCATCCGCAGCTCTCGTGCTGGTAGAACTCGATGACCCGCAACGCGAAGCGCACCATGCACATAGTTTCATCGAGGACAATAACGGCACCCGAGCCGAGCATCGAACCTGCCTTCGTCAGTGATTCGTAATCGGCGGGAATGTCAATCTCTTCCGGCAGCAGAATCGGAACAGAAGATCCGCCGGGAACCACCGCCTTCAGCTTGCGCCCACTTTGAATCCCGCCGGCCACCTCGTAAATCATCTTCTTGAGGTTGTAGCCCAGGGGAAGCTCATACACGCCGGGTTTCTCAACATTGCCGCTGATGCTCACCAGATGAACGCCGCCATTTTTCGGGGTGCCGAGGTCAGCGAACCATTGGCCTCCACCCAAAATGATGTGCGGCACGCTAGCCAATGTTTCGGCATTGTTGATGACAGTTGGCCCGCCCCAGAGTCCGACCACAGCTGGGAAGGGAGGCCGAATGCGCGGCACACCGCGCTTGCCTTCGAGCGACTCCATCAACGCAGATTCTTCGCCCACTTCATAGGCGCCGGCGCCGGAATGCACGTAAATCTCGAGATCTTTACCGGAGCCAAAGATGTTCTTGCCGATAAAGCCCCGCGCGTACGCGTCAGCGACCGCCTTCTCCATCACCTCCACCAGATACCGGTACTCACCGCGCAGATAGATGTAGCCCGTCTTTGCTCCAACTGCCAGCGCAGCAATCATTACGCCTTCGATGACGGAGTGAGGATCATACTCGAAGATCAGGCGGTCCTTGCAGGTGCCGGGCTCACTTTCGTCGCCATTACAAAGCACGTATTTGGGCTTGGGCGACTGTTTCGGCACGAACGACCACTTCAGTCCTGTCGGAAACCCGGCGCCGCCCCGGCCGCGCAAATTCGAAGTCTTTACCTCATTGATGATGGCCTCAGGTTCCATCGTGAGGGCCTTCTGTGTCGCTTTATACCCGTCGAGTTCCAGATAGCGGTCGAGGTTCGTCGCGCCCATGCCGAAGCGCCGGGAGACGACCCTCACTTCATCGGGATGTGAGACTAAGTACGCCATTCGCTTTTCGCCATTCGCTTTTCGCCTCTACTCTCTCCTCAGCTCTGGCGAAGAGCGAAGAGCGAAAGGCAAAGAGTGAGTTACTGCTGCTCCTTTTTCTTCATGCCTTCGATCAACTCGTCAATCTTTTCCGGCGTCAGGTTTTCGTGATACTCGTAGTTCAACATCATTGCCGGAGCCCAGGAGCACGCACCGATGCACTCGACCTCTTCCAGGTGAAACAGCCCATCCTCCGTCGATTGTCTATTGCCGATCCCGAGCTTCTTCTGGCAATGCTCGAAGATCTCCTCGCCACCCCGCAGAAGACAACTTACATTGGTGCAAATCTGAAAGTTGTATTTGCCGATGGAATGAGTCCGCAGCATTGAGTAGTAGCTGACGACGTTCCGCACTTCGAGATCTGTCAGGTCAACCCGCTGCGCGATTTCGCGAATCGCTTCGTCGGTCAGTGCGCCAACTTCATCCTGGATGTACAGCAGCATCGGCACCAGCACAGACCGCTTGGTCGGGTAGTGCATCGACATCTCGGCGAAACGTTTTTCCAGTTGTTCAGAGAATTTCATATGCCGCTGTTCGCTTTCCGCTTGCTGCTTCGCCGAATGCGAGGAGCGAACAGCGAAGAGCGTCTTTACCTGTCACAATCACCCAACACGATGTCTATGCTTCCAATCGCCGCAACAACGTCGGCGATCAGCCGGCCCTCGCACATCTTCGAGAGCGTTTGTAGGTTGGCAAACGAGGGCGAGCGCATATGTACCCGATAGGGCTTTGCCGTGCCATCGCTTACCACGTAGTACCCCATCTCGCCGCGCGGCGATTCCACTGCCTGGTAAACCTCGCCCGCCGGAACCGTGAAGCCCTCTGTCACGATCTTAAAGTGATAGATGAGGGCCTCCATCTGGGTCTTCATCTTCTCGCGATCGGGAAGCACGACCTTCGGCGCGTCGGCTTTTACTGAACCTTCTGGGATGCCTTCCAGCGCCTGCTGTACGATCTTCTGCGACTCGCGCAATTCAGCAACGCGCACCAGATAGCGAGCGTAGACGTCGCCCACGGTCGATGTTGGCACATTGAACTTGAAATTCTCGTACCCGGAATAGGGCACGTCGCGCCGCAAGTCGACATCAACACCGCTGGCCCGCAGCGTGGGCCCGGTTGCACAAAGTGCCAATGCGTCCTCGCGGGAGAGCAAGGCCACACCCTTCAGCCGATTTACGAAAATCGGGTTCTTTGTCAGCAGGCCTTCGTATTCGTCGACCTTCTCCGGAAATGCGTCGTTAAAGGCCTTCACCCGATTGAAGAAGTCCAGTGGTGGCTCGACCGCCACTCCACCAATCCGAAAGTACGACGTCATCATCCGCTGGCCCGACACCGCTTCGAACAATCGCAGCAGCTGCTCACGCTCGCGGAAGCAATACAGGAACACCGTCATGGCGCCGATGTCCATGGCATGTGTCCCCAGCCAGACCAGGTGTGAGTTGATGCGCGTCAATTCGTTGAGCATCACGCGCAGCCACTGACCTCGTGGAGGAATCTCCAGCCCCAACAACTTCTCAACCGCCAAACAGTAAGCCAAATTGTTGGTCATGGGGCAGAGATAGTCGATGCGGTCGGTCATGGGCACGACCTGCTGATAGAACTTGGCCTCGCAGGTCTTTTCGATGCCGGTATGCAGATAGCCAATGTCCGGTGCCATGCGCACGACGGTTTCGCCGTCGATCTCGAGCAGCAGGCGCAGCACTCCATGAGTGGACGGATGCTGCGGCCCCATGTTGACGACCAGCGGCTGATCGACTGCCACATCCAGGACTGGGGTGTGAGTCATTTCAGCCATGGCTTACCGGTAACCCTCGACGGGGTAGTCTTTGCGCAGCGGATGACCTTCCCAGTCATCGGGCATCATGATCCGCTTCAGATTTGGATGCTGGTCGAAACGCACTCCGAACAAATCGAAAACTTCTCGCTCGAAAAAATTTGCCCCTTGCCAGATCGGAGTAAGCGAGTCCACCGAGGCATCTGCTTCCGGCAGTCGCACCTTCAAACGCACCTGCCTTTTCGTCACCGTGGAGAAAAGCTGGTAAACCACTTCAAAGCGGGGTGTGAGCGGCTGCCAATCCACGCAGGTGATATCCGAAAGCGCGTCGTATTGCAGCGCGGAATCATTCTTCAAGGTGGTGCAGGCCTCTCGCAGCGCCGTGCGCCCGATGTAAAACGACAGCTCGTTGCGATCGAATTTCGCTCCCTCGACCGCCGCTGCCTTCCATGCCAGCAGACACGCTACCTCCGGATGTTCCTTCAGCTGCTCCAAATCGGTAACGGCCGGCGTGAGTGCCATGACTAAATCCTCTCCGCCTTGCCTTGCTTATTCCAGTCAATCACGCCTTTTTTCCATATGTACCAAAGCCCGGCCAGCACAATGCCAAGGTACACCAGCATTTCCCAGAACCCGAACATCTTCAGGTCCTTCAAAATGATTGCCCAGGGATATAGAAAAAGGGTTTCCACGTCGAAAAGAATGAACAGCATCGCCACCAGATAGAACTTCACCGAGAAGCGCTGGCGGGCGTCACCAACCGGTTGCATACCGCACTCATACTGCGACATCTTTACCTTATTGAATTTGTGCTGTCCGATGAACCACGAGAGCACAACGATAGCCGTGGCGATGCCCCCGGCCACAAGGACGTGAATCAGCAACGGCAGATATCGAGCGAAATATAAGTCCGGCATGGTTGTGCTAACACTTAAGATTCGCCGTGCTACGAAGGCGGGTAACTTCTTGAGTCTATTTGCCGTTAATGTTCATGTCAACCAAGCGACGCCTAGATTTCATGCGGCTTTCATGCGGTTGCGCCAAGTTCGCCGCGCACCGTGGCGGAGCCGGAAATATCTCGGAGCCACGTCGTAAATCAGTCTTGAAAGGCGCGGCTTCAGCCGTGCCGCTCCGGCGGTAATAGTTAAGGGGCCTTAGCCCTGTGGGACTTCGCATTTCCACACACTGGCACGTACGAGATGGCGCCTGCCAAAACATTTCCGCACTTAGCCCCCGCCGACGAAATGCACAACCTCCAGCCGATCGCCGTTTCGCAGCACCGTAGCTGCCCAGTCAGTTCGGGGAACAATGTTGCGGTTGAGTTCAACCGCCACGCGATCTGACTTCATTCCCAGTTGCTCGATAAGTCCCGCGAGCGTCAAGTTCTCGGCAAACGGCTTTTCCTCTCCGTTGATGAATAACTTCATGCCAGCAATGTAATTCATAGAAGCTAGCTGCAAATCCGCCGTGCAAAGGCGCGGCTTTAGATCGGGCCCAGATCACGGATTTTCTTCCTAATTGCTGTCCTCCGTGTCTGCCCTGAGCCCAGCCGAAGAGTGCCTCCATGTGAGGGCCTCTCGTCTCTTGGGAACAAATCCACACTCGCCAGCGTACCTGCTCTCAACATGACGAGCTTGGCCTTACAAGGTTCCATGACACAGCGCTCTAGTCGGCTCACAGGAATGGCGCTGCTCGCGGGCTATGCAGTGTTGTATGCCCTAACGCTCTTTGCCATGATTCGCTTTGGGCATTTCGAGGCCGGAGAGGCTTTGGGCGTGCTGGCCGTTCTGGGTGTCGGCTTCTCGCTGCTTGCCTGGCTTCTCACTCTGGGTGTAAAGCCTCTGGCGTACAACGTTCACGAACCTTCCACAGAACTCGCTTATCTTTTGCTTTACCTGCTCCCGCTGGCCGCGGTTGTCGCATACGGTTTCGACGCAGTTCATCGCCTGGTTGCGACTCAACCAGCCGCTTCACTCGCGATCCTGGCCATCAAATTAGCTATCTTTGTGGTCATCCCCGGATGGCTCATCGCTTCTCGCTTCAGCTACAGAGTTTCGCAACTTGCTCCGGTCGCTCTCCCAACCAGCCACCTCCTCGTTTTTGTTGGGATGGCCATCGCGCTCTTGGTCTTTCAGGCCCTGCTCGGCAGAGGGCTTCGCGACATGGCTGCAGCCAGCGTTCCCTCCGAAAAGCTCTTGCTTGGGATGCCCTTTGTTTTTGTCTGGCTTATGCTCGAGGTGGGCGTGGTCGAAGAATTCTTCTTCCGCGCCCTGCTGCAATCGCGGCTCTCCGCCGCTCTTGGCTCCGAACTCGGTGGGATTGTGCTCATGGCTTTGTTATTTGGCCTCGTTCACGCCCCCGGACTCTACCTTCGCACTAACCTTACTCAAGAGGGCCTGTCTTCTCATCCATCACTGTGGATGGCAATCGGCTACTCCATCGTAATCACATCTGTCGCCGGGTTCTTCCTCGGAGTGCTCTGGGCCCGCACCCGCAACTTCCTGCTTCTGGTAATGATTCATGCTGCCGGTGACCTGCTTCCCAACACACTGCCGACCCTGCAGGCATTCCACATCCTCAAGTAACCGAATTTTCAAACAAGCCCTTCAGCCGAAAACCACCGTTCGCCGATTTTGCGATAAGATTCTTCCCGCCAACTCTCCGGAAGGAGGAGACCTCATGTCCGCAAAGCCGATTCCCGAGGGCTTTCACACCGTCACTCCGTACCTCACCGTCACCGATGCCGCTAGACAAATCGAGTTCCTCGAGAAGGCCTTCAACGCCCGGGTCAAATTCAAAATGGAGAACGAAGGTGGCGAAATTCGCCATGCTGAAGTGCAAGTGGGAGACTCGATGCTCATGATCGGTCAGGCGGGCGGCCCCTGGCAGCCGATGCCCACGAACTTTTATCTGTACGTTCCCGATTGTGACGCCCTTTACCGCAGCGCTCTTGCTGCCGGCGCAAAGACTCTTCAAGAGCCTGCGAACCAGTTCTACGGAGACCGAATGGGCGGTGTGGAAGATTCACAAGGCAACAAGTGGTGGATAGGAACCCACGTTGAAGACGTCTCAGAGGAAGAGATGGAGCGTCGCATGAAAGCGATGGCCCATTAACCGACGACTCTATGACCGCCGAACAATTCCGCCGCTTGGTGATGCTTCTCCCCGCTGCCGAGGAACACGAGCACCACCATCATCCCGACTTCCGCTTGTACGGCAAGATCTTCGCCACCATGGGCTATCCCGACGCGACACATGCTATGGTCAGGCTCACGCCCGAGCAACAGGCGGAATTCATGCACGACCATCCCGAGGTCTTCTCGCCATGCGCCGGAAAATGGGGAGAGCAGGGGGCCACCAGCCTCGATCTTCGCAAGGCAAGAAAGGCCATTGTCCAGCGCGCGCTCGAGGCGGCCCGCCAGAACGCCCAGTGGGCGGCCCTGGCGGCCAACACAAGATTGCGGCCTGCATCCAAGAGCCACTCCTCCAAGGTGTCTCGCAAGCCGGTGCGAAGGGTCACCGCCAAAAAAAAAGGAGTGCGATAAGCTGCAAGCGGGGTGCACGAATGGCTGGCGCCAAGCTGAGGGTCGTGCGTCGTGGCTTCCGGCAATTCTGCGCCGCCAGCCTCGCCCGATCGCAGTGCCCTCGTACTTTTACCTTTCTTACATTCCTATGCGGTCGACGCACTCAAGCGGTCGGTTCGAGTTCGAGCCAAACGCGGCAACATCCTTGAGTTCTGGCTCGCCAATCACGAGTATGCCCGGCCTGTTTGAACTTCAGAACCAATGCATTGCCGACAATTCCGACTTAACGCCGGTGCTATAATTATTGTTTGCCCAGAAGGGTTTGCGCTCTCCGACGCAAGCCTTTTTATCATGCTCACGCGGCAGATTTTGGGTATCCAAATAGCCACCGAGTACACGAGGTCTTCCTATGTCCGGCCATTCCAAATGGGCCACAATTAAGCACAAAAAGGGCGCACTCGACGCCAAGCGCGGCAAGATTTTTACCCGCCTGATCAAGGAGATCACAATGGCGGCCAAGAGCGGCGGGGATCCCGACAAGAACCCGCGTTTGCGAACTGCGGTAGCCGCGGCCAAGGCTGAGAACATGCCCGCCGACAACATCAAGCGCGCTATTCAGCGCGGTACCGGCGAGCTGCCCGGTGTTACCTACGAAGAGATCACTTTCGAGGGCTACGGTCCCGGCGGTGTGGCCATCCTGGTCGAAGTTTCCACAGACAACCGCAACCGTACAGTTAGCGAGATCCGTCACGCCTTCACCAAGAACGGCGGGAACCTGGGTGCAGCCGGATCGGTCGCCTACATGTTTCACAAGAAGGGCGACATTGTGATTCCCAAGTCGGCTGCCAAGGAAGACGACCTGATGAACATCGTTCTCGACGCGGGTGCTGATGACCTGAAAGACGATGGCGAAAGCTGGGAAGTCTTGACCGATCCCTCCGCCTATGAAGCGGTGCTCGAAGCGGTGAAGAAGGCCGGCATCACTCCTGAAGTCGCCGAGATCGGCATGATCCCCCAAACCTACACCAAGCTCGAAGGCCAGCAGGCCAACACCATGATCCGCCTGCTCGAGGCCTTAGAAGACCACGACGACGTTCAACACGTCTACTCCAACTTCGACATCGACCAGAAGCAGTTGGAAGAGGTGGCGGGATAAAGCAGCCATTAGCAGTTAGCAATTAGTGTTGGTTCCGACCGGCTGCTCGCAAGGGCGGCTGATGTGCTTACCCGAACTCCCGACTCACTTCCCAGCGTCCGCCGGCGGCTTAATAAACGTAAGCGGAGCTGTAAGGGTAAACTTAACCCGGGTTTCTGGAGGCAGGTCCACCTTCGCGGCATGAAATATGGCGACTACCGGACTCACGCCTGCGCCTGGGCCGCTGCCGGTTGCCACGTTCGCTCCCGCTCCGGCGCTGGCTGGCCCAGCGCCCTTAACCTTGGCGGCGATTACCCCTTGGTCCTTTTGGTACGTATCGCTCACGACTTCTAGCTCTTGACCGTTCATCACTAGGCCCGTCAGTTCGATCTGCACCTCAGCCTTTCCATACACATGACCACCCTTCTTGTTCTCCACCAACCGCAAGTGTGCCTCTGTGCCGCGCGGGATCACAACGCGCTCGTTGTACATCAGCGACGGATCGACAATACCGGTCAGCAGGTCGCCGGAGTGAAGATGGTTGGTGTCCACTCTGTCAGCGATGCGCACCGAGATTTCCGTGCCGGCGGGTAGCAAGATCCTCTCGTCAGGCTGGGCGTTATCCGAATGCAGGGGCGATGCGCTCTCCTGAGCGGCCAGCGGACAGTGCCAAGTACTCAAAGCCAAAAGCCCGCCACCAGCCAGGACAAGAGCCAAACGCCAATGCTTTGCTGCATGAGTGAAAGACACAGGGCGGTATCTCCGCTCTTCTGCGCCAATAAGCACGCTCTGTAGGTGTTCTACGAATTCAAATGCTTCTGCATTCCACATTTGTTTTCCAGGTTGCGACTCCAGAAGCTACGATGCCGGAGCTTTGGCAGTCGTTGCTCCCCCCTCACGCTACGACACGAACAAAACATCTGGCGAACGGAGAGGAACCTGGGGCGCTGTGAAGATGTCAGCCCAGCACTTCGGCTGCCGTCAGTGCGTAAATGACAGCCGTATCAACGATGTTGCGAATCGGGACGAACTCATTTGGTCCGTGCGAGACGGATAGGAGGCCGGGCCCGTAGGAAAACGCCGGAATCCCCTTCGCGGCATAGAATCGCGTCTCCAGTAGTCCCGGACACATTTCGAACGCGACTTCTTTGCCAGTCACGCTGGCGATGTGTCGCGACAGCACTGCGCCCAGGGGGTCGGTCGCGGGAGTTGCTGCCGATGACTCCTCTTGCAGCGTCTCAACCTCGAACCCGTCGTCAAGTGCGTCGAGCAAGCGACGCTTCTCCTCCCGTAAGTCTTCTTCGGGGTTAATGCGGCGGTCGATCGTGAACGAAAAAAAGTCGGGTGTGACATTAAAGTTTGTTCCGGCCTCCACATGGCCACCCAGTAACAGGATCGATTTTCGCGCCGCGCGGGGAGCGATATTGTGCTGCGTTTCGCGAGTCTCGACCTCCTGCTTGATCTCGGCGAGACGGATGACAGTAGGCAGCGCACGCTCAAAGGCGTTCACGCCTTCAAACTGCCGTCCAACGTGGGCAGCCTTGCCGCGCAAGGAGGCTCGCAGCGAAATCGCGCCCCGGTTGGCATTCCAGATCACTCCGCCCGTCGGTTCCGGTGTCAACATTCCGATAGCGTCCTGCCCCAAGAGTCCGCGCGCATCGAGGTCGCGAGACCCATAAGGGCCAGCGGTTTCTTCGTCAGGCACGAGCACGATTCCCACGCGCCCGCACTCTAGGGTGCCTTCGTCACGGGCAGCGGCGGCTGCATGAATCATTGCCGCAAGGCCGCTTTTCATGTCCGATGATCCGCGGCCGAAGAGATTGGTGCCTTCAACGCGCGGCTGAAATTGATCGACGCTTTGCGCCGGAACCACGTCGTAGTGGCCGCTGAAATACAGTGTTCGCGGGCCTCTACCCACCGAGCCGAGCACACACAGACCTTCACACCTCACGTCGTCAAACCCGAGCCGCCGCAACTCTTCGAGCAGAATCTGGATGCAGTCCTCATAGCGGTTGCCCGGAGGGTTCTCCGATGGGATTGCGATCAACTTCTTGCTAAGGTCAAGCATTTCAGGGTCAGAGATTCGCCGGCGAAATCGGGGTAGAAGCTGATTCGAGTCGATTGCCACGGACCCATTTCTCCGGTTCACCACGATACCGCGTTTACCATAGCTACGCATGACCTTCCGCCAGCTCGATTTTTGGTCGGAGTGTCTTACGCAGGCTGTCAGCAAGGCAAACGTCTCCCCATCGATTTCCGTCGCAGTGAGCAGTGAAATTTCAGGAGTAACAGGCGCCCCGCGCACACCCTCAAGCCATTGGCGCTGGACTATAGCAGCAGCTCAAATGAGCGTCATTCAACCTAGGTGGGGTGAATGGCTCGCGACAAGGTATTCGCCCTACGCTCTGACCGGCAGATAACAGGTTTTGACGAGAGAGCACCTCTCATTTGCCAATCGCCGTTTTCCATGTTCGGGCACATTTACAATTAGTTCCGCATGATCGCCCGGCGAACCGTTCTCTCCTGTCTCCTATGCCTGCTCACCCCGGTTGCCTGCACCAAGCCGAAAGCCGAGACGCAAGCCGCAAGCACCAATGAGGCCGGGCCCTCCGCCGCTGTCGAGACCTCCGCATCGGCACCCGCAGCAGCCTGGCCGACTCAGACCGAGCCCGCTCAAAAGATCAACTCCACCCGCGCCTTTCAGGATGTGAAGGAGTTCGTTGCTATCGGCTCCCGCAAGCCGGGAAGCCCGGGACACGCCAAGGCCGAGCAGTACATCCTGTCGAAACTCAAGGGCGATAGCGTCGAGCTCGACAACTTCACCGCCGACACGCCGGCAGGCAAGTTTCCCATCCACAACATCATTGCCAAATTTCCCGGCAAGAAGGACGGCATCATCGTCATTGCCGGGCATTACGAAACGAACTACCCCTTACCCAATGAATTCGTTGGCGCCAACGATGGCGGCTCGACTACAGGACTGCTACTGGAGCTGGCAAACCAGCTTCGCGGCAAGCGGCTGGACGGCTACAGCGTCTGGCTGCTGTGGACCGACGGAGAAGAAGCCTTCGTGAAGTGGAGCGACGCCGACAGTCTCTACGGCACCAAGCATCTCGCAGCACGTTGGCAAAAAGATGGCACGGCCGCAAATATCAAGGCCTTCATCTTGCTCGACATGATCGGCGACGCCGACCTTGATATTCAGAAGGACGACAACTCCACTCCTTGGTTGAGTGCTCTGGTCTTGCAGGCCGCAACCGCACTCGGATATCAGTCGCACTTCTTCAAGACGGAAACCGCCATCGATGACGATCACATGCCCTTTGCCAGGATCGGCGTGCCGGTGGTGGACATCATCGACATCGACTACGGCTACACCAACGCGTACCATCACACCACTCAGGACACGATGGACAAACTCAGCCCGAAGTCCCTCGAAATCGCGGGCGACGTGGTGTTACAGGTGATTCAGTACATCAACCAGCGATAGGCGGAAGCAACGGACTTGAGTCCGGTTAAACGGGGCAAATCCACTTAGGCTTTAGCTTTGGTCTCAGCCCAGACGCGCTTCGCCCTACGGCTTCACCCCGATGTAGATGTGCCCCTGCACTTGGTTCGGATCCGACATTTCCGTATAGCGCTCGAAGTCGGTCTTGTAGGCCCGGGGCGAAACGCCGGGTTGCTGGAAATAACCGTAGATCTGTCTCCAGGCTGCGGGCACGACCTCGGCGCCCGGGCCTTTGCCGGTGACGAACTCTGCGTACTTTCCCGGCGCAACCGTCACGGCGACCATTCCATTCGGAGCCTTGGTGCCGGGCTTCACCTTCGCACCCAGGATGTAGGTGTAGTCGCCGTTCCAGTCGCTGGCGTAGTTGGTGTACACCACCACAATGGCGTCGTCTGTTCGGTCCGGAATGTTGTTTAAGATGCCTTGCACGAAGAGCCGCTCCCAGAGCTTGGGGATCTCGCCGTTCGGTCCGGTTTCGGCGGCGTTGTTGGTGCGCGTCGAGATACCAATTACGTCAAAAGAAGCCTGTTCATCCATCTTTGGGTTCAGGGCCTCCTGCGCGTTGAGCGCCGCTGCGAACAACACAAGGATAGCGGCGGCAAAGATGAAGCGATGAAAGCGAATCCGATGCACACCGGTCATGGCAAGAGTATGCCCGTCAATTGGTTCTTCTGACAATCGGATTGCAGGTTTGATACTCTCATTTACAAGCCTTCAACACATCACCTCTTAGTGAGCTGGAGACATTTGATTTTGAAAATTAAGGCGCTGTCTTTCTGCGCATCGTGGCTGCTTTGCGTTCTGCCCTCCTTCCCGCAAGTCACCTCAGCAGACCGTCAATTTTCCCACCAAGTCCTGAAGGAACTCATCGAAATCAACACTACAGACTCTGTGGGCAACGTGACTACCGCCTCGGAAGCTATGGCGAAGCGTTTTCGGGACGCTGGATTTGCGGAGAGCGACATCTTTATTGGCGGTCCGAATGATCGCAAGGAGAACCTGGTGGTTCGGCTGCGCAGCACGGGCGCTAAGAAGCCAGTGCTGCTGATGGGACATCTCGACGTGGTCGAAGCCAACCGCGAAGACTGGACGACCAATCCTTTTCAGTTGGTCGAGAAAGATGGATATTTCTACGCGCGCGGCGTGGAGGACATGAAGGCCTCGGACGCGATCTTCGTCGTCAACCTGATCCGGTTGAAACGGGAGGGGTATAAACCCGATCGAGACATCATCCTTGCGCTAACCGCCGATGAGGAGGGTGGGAAAGCCAACGGTATCGACTGGCTGCTGAAGAACCATCGCGAACTGGTAGATGCGGAGTTCGCGCTGAATGCTGACGGCGGTGGCGTTACTACGGAGAAGGGAAAGCCCTTCATCGTCGAGATGGGCGCGAGCGAAAAGCTGTACGCAGATTACGAGCTGGAGGTGACGAATCCGGGCGGTCATAGCTCCATACCGACTCCGGAGAACGCAATTTCTCGACTGGCGGACGCGCTCGTGCGTTTGCAGAACTATAAATTTCCGTTTGAGCTCAACGATGTGACCCGGACGTTCTTTGAGCAGACAGCGAGAGTAAAGACAGGTCAGGAAGCGGCCGATATGCTTGCGGTCACCAAGACCCCAGCTGACCAGGCCGCCATTGAACGCCTCTCCCGCGACGCCTATTACAACTCCACGATGCACACCACTTGCGTTGCCACGCGCCTCCAGGCTGGGCATGCCAACAACGCCTTACCGCAACGGGCAACTGCCAACGTGAACTGCCGCATTCTTCCGGGACACTCGCGAGCCGAGATCCTGAATGAGCTAGTGAAGGTGGTGAACGATCCCAAGGTGTCGGTTACTTATGTCAACAACGGCATGAAGGTAATCATGGGAGACCGAGAAAGAATCGCTCTGTCGCCGGTGCCGCTGAATCCGGATGTCATGGATCCTTTGAAGCAGATATCTGCGGAGATGTGGCCTGGGGCTCCGGTGGTTCCGACGATGGGGACCGGGGCGACAGATGGGGTGTACACAAACCCAGCCGGAATCCCGACCTATGGGGTTTGCGGCTTGGCGATTGATATCGACGATGACCGCTCCCACGGCCGTGATGAGCGGCTTCCAGTAGATTCTTATTATGGCGGCGTCGATTTTTATTATCGCTACTTGAAAGCGGTTGCCGGTGGGAAGTAAGCTCACCGTTATAGGGGCGGTACCGTACATCCGTGGTGAGCAGAGTACCAAGTTGGGTCGATCACATCCTCACAACGGAGGGTGAAGTAATATGCCTGCTCGACAGCAACCTTCGTATTGTGGAGTGCAATCGCGGCTGGGACAAGTTCGCCTCTGAAAACGGAGGCATCGGGGTTTCGGGCGAGGAAGTGAGGGAGAAGTCGATCCTGGACTTCACACCGCAGGTGCTGCGAAGGTTTTATGAGTTCAAATACGCCGAGGCGTGGCGGCTGCGCGGCCAGTGGATAGGGTTTGACTTCGATTGCTCGAGTGCCGAGAAGTATCGTCTATTTCACATGGCGCTGCACGCGTTCAACGACTCACGGTTGCTGGTGGTGAACTCGCAGCTTCGGGAGCGCGTTTCTCCGCTTCCGGCACACGAGCGATCGACGAAAGACACCAGCTATCGCATGGCGGATGGTAGAGTCACGATGTGTGCCCATTGCCGCCGGTCGAAGCGACAGGACAATCCGAGAACTTGGGATTGGGTGGCGCGCTTCGTAGCTCAACCTGGGCCTAATGTCGCCCACGAATGCGCGCAGTGTAAAGAGTATTCTTATCCGCCGCATTTCGCCGCGGTAAAAGAAGCGGGTTGAGCGCAGAGCCCTGTGGTCTGGAGTCTCATTTCCATAGGGTGCCGGTAGAGGGTGCCGGCAGGCGTTCATGATGTTGGGCGGCGAATCGCGGAGGCAAGATCAACAGCAGCGTCCCCTCGACTCCGCTCTTGCCCCACTCGCAAAAAAAACAAGTCGGAATGTTATAAGCGATCGCTCCGCTCAGGATGACACCAAATTAAACGACCATAGGCGGCGTCCTTCGCTTCGCGCAGGACAAGCTCTGAAGCGGTGCCCTTGCAAACAGCAGCCGGGTGTTATACCAGCTTGCCGTACCTGGACGTGTAGTGCAGGGCAATCTCGCCGCAGGTGTGCTGCTCCACCGAGTACACCACGCAGGAGTCGAACGGCCGTGAGTAGAGGTGCAGACTGACAGCACGCTGAGCAAATTCGCGCGGATTGCGCACGTCGTGCACCGGATTCAGCGGATCCACGGCTACAGGACTGAGCGGGGTGATCTCCACGCGGTCTGTTTCCTCGATACTGCAGTGCTGCGTTACCAAGTCTTCCTCAAGCACGCGATAATTCTGCACCGCCAATCGACCGACCGGGGCCGCCATCCAGCAGTTCTGGTCCTTGTGGTTGTGG
>DASRAA010000252.1:0-6356 GCA_035638375.1 Binatia bacterium
TTGCTAGACCACGCTCTACTCGTGAATCTGCTAGCGTAACGATTGCAAGTTTCCCTTGGTGGCTGCACTGGTCCGCAATGCACAAAGTCATACCTTCGATATCAGGCGTCTTAATCGTATCTTTGACAGTAATTCGCCCAACGCGTAATTCTTGCACAGTGAATTCCGTTTCGATTCACTGGCAAGAACATACTCCGCCATTATCAATTACTTACGGTGATTAGCCTTGCCTCGCCATCGTAGTGAAAACAAGGAATTTTGGCAGAAGGGTAGGGTGTCCTCCCAACCACAGTCGTTCCGTTTTTGGGACATGAACCGCAACTCCCAGTGCACCTCTGTTAGGCTTTTTGCTATGCGTTTCTCTCTGAGCTTCTTATGCCTGTTTGTTTTCGCTAGCTTCCTTTTTGCACAGAACCCGATCCCGCCGCAGACTCCGAAATCCGTTGCCGATCGCCTCGCCGCGCAGAATGCCCTTTTCGAAGAGCAGTACGAATCCGATCTCAAGTACTTCCCCGAGCGCGCTACTGCGTTCGGCGACTATCGCTACAACGACAAGCTCGCCGACTACTCACTGGAGGCAATTGCGCAGCGCAACAAAACCAACCAGGAATTCCTGGACCGCCTTCAGGCCATCGACACCACCGGCTTCAGCGACCAGGACCAGCTCTCGCGCGACCTGATGGTGCGCGTCCTCCAGCAACGAATCATCGACTACAACCTGAAAGACTACGAGATGCCGATCAACCAGCAGAACGGCATTCACACCAACCTCGCGGACATGCCGAACGCCATGCCGTTCACGACGGTAAAGCAGTACGAGGATTACATCGCTCGGCTGCACCAGATTCCGCGAGTGTTGAGCCAGACCGAGGAAGTGCTGCGCGCTGGCATGAAAGACCATCTCATGCCGGTACGCTTCCTGCTGGAGAAGATTCCCATGCAGGTTGAGGGCATCATCACGGCTAACCCGTTCTTGCAGCCGACCAAGAAGTATCCGGCGAGCATTCCACCGGAAGAGCAGAAGCGCCTCACGCAACAGATCAGCGACGTCATTAACAGCGACGTGATTCCGGCCTACAAGCAGTTCGCCAACTTCGTGAAGGCCGAATACGCTCCGGCGGGACGAACCACGCTTTCCGTCACGTCGTTGCCGGATGGCGAGAAGCGCTACGAAAACGCGATTTACGCGCGCACGACAACGCACCTCGGCCCAGACGAGATACATCAGATTGGACTGCGCGAGATCGACCGCATCGAGGCCGAGATGCTGGTCATCGCTAAAAAGGAAGGCTTCGCTGACCTTGCTTCGTTCCGGGCTTCGCTGAAGACGAATCCCAAGTACCAGCCAACTTCTGCGGAGCAGATCCTTGACGACTTCCGCAAGTACATCGCACAGATGGAGCCGAAGCTGCCGCGACTGTTTACCCTGCTGCCGAAGTCGCCCGTCACGGTGGAAGCGATTCCGCCGTTCCAGGCGGCTGCCGCAACCCATTACGTCACCGGTACGCCTGACGGTAAACGGCCCGGTCGCGTCGTGGTCGCCACCTCCAACTTCGCCGAGCGCTCGCTGGTGGACAACGAGGCGGTGGCGTATCACGAAGGAGTTCCAGGACACCACATGCAGCTCTCGGTACAACAGCAGCTCACCGGGCTGCCGAAGTTCCGGCAGCACGGATTAGGCTTCAACGCCTATAGCGAGGGCTGGGCCCTGTACGCCGAGCAGTTGGGCAAAGAGGTTGGTTTCTACCAGGACCCCGTGTCGGATTACGGGCGGCTCTCGTCGGAGCTCTTCCGCGCGGTGCGTCTGGTGGTGGACACAGGAATTCACTCGAAAGGTTGGAGCCGCGAGCAGGTGGTAGAGTTCATGCGCAAGTCGGGCGCAGTGGACGAGCCGACCATCCAGTCCGAAACCGACCGTTACATTGCCTGGCCGGCGCAGGCCCTGAGTTACAAGCTCGGGCAGCTCAAAATCAGCGGACTCCGCCAGCGCGCGCAAAAAGAGCTCGGCCCGAACTTCGACGTCCGCACGTTCCACGACGAGATTCTCAACGGTGGAGCGTTGCCGCTGGACATGCTGGAAGCTCGCACCGACAAGTGGATCGCGCAGCAGAAGACCAACGCAAGGCCGGCGGGCAAGTAGGCAGGATTCTGGTCAGACTGCAGTTCGACGAACACCTGATTGGCACTCGTTCCACCCAGATAAGTAGAGCCGGTTAGAAAAGGGACAATCAACTCTGTTGTTTCGTCAGAGCTGGAGCTTCCGGTCGAGATCGAGGCTGCCCGGGCGGTTCCCTGCCCATCGCAAGATGCTCCCAAAACTGGGCCTCGCGTCATGCCTCGCCGAGACTCTGTCTGCGCGGGGCGACGGTGACAAAAATCCCACTTGACGCCAAGGATGACAAGTCGATCACCTTGGCTTGCAGTCTGCCCTATGCCCTTCGACGCAATGCCGGTGCTGCTCGCTCACACGTAGAAACACGGCGGGTGGTATAGCCGCTGTAGATTCTACCGGTTCTCCTACCTGCGCCTTTTATTGCCAGCTACTAGAAGTTGCGTGGGGTGAAGCCCTCACTCCAGAAACTCCACCCTCCCCGAGGGCATCTAAAAATTAGGTGTGTTTATATGAAGCGTTTTTGGTTCGTGACAATTTGCTTTATTGCGGTGGCGGCTACTTTTGCTGTCGCTGCGCCCAATCCTAGTGCTACAAAGGTGCCGGCGTTTCCGGACACTCTGGCGAATGCGCGCTACGTCTACGTGGCCTCCTATGACGGAGATCAGTTCAATCCGAATCTGCTTCCCGAGGATCAGACCGCGATTGTCGCTGTGCAGAATGCGATTCAGGAGTGGGGTAGACTGATCATTGTGTATCAGCCTTCTGAAGCCGACATGGTCATCTTGGTGACGAGCCGCCCTTCCGAAGATTTGCTGGCGGTGTACGACGCACGCCCGTGGCCCGGTGGCAATTTTCTCTGGCGCGTCATGGGACGCAATGGTCTCCAGTCTGGCGAAACACCGCTAGTTATGGAATTTGAAAAAGGGTTCGAGAGCGTACAGAGGCATTCTAAGTAAGTAACCTGCCTGGTTGTCGTCTCGCCGTGCTCTTCAGAATTGCCGTTACCCGTATCATTCAACGCCGTCAGCCATTGAAATGGCGTGAGTTGCACGTCACGGCTAGGCGGGCAGAAGCCGACATCGAGCCAACCGTAAGTTGGAGGGCCCGGAGGCACTCTTGCACTTTTAAAACGCATGCCAGCCGCTAGTGCGACTTGGCGACAGCAATGCAAGCACAGCTGTGTTTTGAGCCAGTCCGCATGCAGACTGTATTGTTTGATCTCATTTTGTACTACCTCAACGCTCTTCGAAAATGTATTCGTGTTGCGCGTCTCGGATAGTCAATGTCCGCTTGGGGCCAGCGCCGACGACGAATTCAGCACCTGAGACACCGGGCACAATGGTGATGAATGAGATTGTTCCATCGGGATTCTTGCGGCTGGCCATCTCGCTCTTCCACTCACCGAAATCAAAGATCGTAGAAAGGGCAGAAGTGCTCACAGCGATCTCGCCGAGTGAGGCGTTGGCGTATTGCCGGGCGAGCTTGGCGCTTGCACTCGCGTCGGCCGGTATCGTAAGCAGTTTGCGATCCGCGGCCATTGTCGCGAAGAAGCTCTTGGCATCGGCTTCGAGGAGGGCGTCCGCCTCGGGGTGTCCATCGAAGAGGACTTCGAGCAGTTTGCGCCGGAAACGGTTGCGGATCAACCAACCGGGATCACCGTTGGTAAGGATGACTGCGCCGACGTTCTGCTGCGGCAACCACATCATATCGCTGTGATAGCCAACCAGGTCGCCACCATGATGAACGACTGGTACTCCGTACGTGGTGTCAACGATAAGCCCCATGCCGTATGATACGTCCTTGCCGATCCAGACCTGAGGCTCGCGGCGCTCGAGCAACGGTCCTGTGGAAATGTAGGTTTTGCCGTCGGGAAGCTTGCCTTCGGCGAGTTCCATCGAGACATACTTCAACATGTCACGTACGCTGCTCCAGCCGCCGCCCGCAGGACGTACGGGAATGACAGCGTAGTTGACCGCCATCAGGGCCTTAGTGGGCTTGCCGTCAACGTCGGGTGCATGCGCAGTGGCATGGTTGCCGTCAAGAGCAGTCGCAAAGTTGAATGTGGTCGCCTTCATCTGGAGCGGGTCGAAAACGTACGACTGCATGCCGCGGTCGTAACCTGCGCCAAGTTCCATTTCCGGGTGGACCACGTGGGCGGCAGTGTATCCCGCAGCTGCGGCCATGAGGTTGGAATATTGGAAGAGATCACCGAATTTTGAGGTGGGCTGCATGGTCCCGAGCAGAGCCATAGAGCTCTCGGGCGTCATGTTTCCGTACTCGTATATCCACTCCAAGTCCTGACGGGGCATGCCGGTACACGCGCAGATCAGGTTCTTCACGAGCACACTGCGCGTGGTCTCAGCGTTACCCAAACGAAATGCTGGGAAAAGGGTGACGACAGGGGTATCCCAGGTCATGCGGTGTTCGTCAACAAGTTTGGCCAGAAAAAGTGTGGTGAGGGCCTTGGTGTTGGAGGCTATGATGAAGAGCGTATCGCCATTAGGCTTCTCCGATGAACCAAGCTCCTTGACTCCGAATCCGTCTGCGAAGATGACGTTGCCGTCTTGCACCAAGCCCAGGGAGATGCCTGGCACGCCTGTGAGCTTTTCGGCCTGAGTAAGGAAGCGGCCGAGTTCCGCAATCCGGGGCTGGTCGAGAGTGTTAGCCTTCTTGCCGGCAAAGGACTCGCGCGTGTAACCCTTGGGGAGTAGCCGACCAAAAACAAGGGCGTCCTGCGCGCCGCGCTTTTCAGCAACGGCATCGGACATGTCTTCGATGACAACAGTCCAACTCGATCCCGAGTAAAGCACGAGTGCATTTACTCCGCGCTTCTCGTTGGGAGAAGTCAGGTATTCATAGGTCCGGCGCCGTCTCCAGCCATCACGGTCGGGCAGGTCGTGGCTGACCTTCACAGGCCATTTGGCATCCGGCTTGTACGCACGCCATGCTGCCGCCAAGGCTTGATCGGCTGTGGCGCCTTGCACATCAATCAGTGCGATCCAAGAATCCCCTTCAGGAGCTTGAAGGATGGTTGCTGCGCCCTTCACTTGAATCGACCAATCCTTGGGAGCGACGAAGGCGTTTCCAAGAACGGTGGTTTCTGGCGTGTCGGCCGAAAGGCGCTCTGATTTCTGGACAGCGGCCGCTGTGGTAGCCGGCTGAGCCGATGAACTCTGGCTTTGTACGAGGACCAGTGAGGCGGTACAGAAGCAGAGGCAGGCGGCAATAAAGTTCTTCATAGCGTCGCAATCTAGCTGCAGTCTACCCTTATAGGCAAGCTAATTCTTGCGATGCTAACGAAGAAGAAGAGGTACAAGTGGCGGAGATTCGCGCTAAGAATGCGGGCAAGGCACGGGTCGCGTACCTGCCACAGGTCTGATGAGCGATATTCGCCGTGCGCTACGTCGGTGCAAAGCGCGGCGCTGATCCCGATCTGGTTACAAGGCTTTACAAGGAGGAGCGGCGCGCTCGGCACTTGTCGAAGATCTCCTCAAAGAAGCGCTCCAGGGCTCGATGAGGGCTATCGACGAGTTTGAACACTCCTGGCTCTTCGAGGTGGGGTACGGTGCATGGATCGTCACCCCTATGTTTGGTGAGTGCGCTGCCAGATTGCTCCAGCCAATACTCTGAAAGGGCGGGCAGATCGTCCTTCACACCATCAAACCTGACAGACATGTGGAGCGGGAATTCAACAGGCTGGCAGGTCATAAAAGCAATACGGCGGCGTGGCAAGAGACCTGGACTGTCACCAAACTGCTGAATGATGTTGAGGCCGACCTGGGGGCGCTGCATGAAAGGCAGCCCCAGAAGGCCAAGACTGCCCAAGGGCAGAGAGCTAAGGGCAAAAGAGTGCCTATCCGTTTTACGAAAGATGAAGTGCGAGCAGTTGCCAAAAGCCGAAAGGAGGAAAGACCAAACCCCTCTCGCAGTGGGATTCGGCGCACGGTGTTGCCCCCGAAAGCTGAGATAGGCAGGTCCGACTAAGATCTGCCGCGGCCTAATGCCCCAAGTATGAAGAGGGGTAAGGGATTAGGTGTGCCAAAATGCCTGCTTTCTGCTTGCGCTTTGCTCGCCCGTGCATGGCCTTCTCGAGTCATTCGGCCCCTCCGCAATTTGCCCATAGAGCCGGCTCGCCCTCGGCTGTTTGCTCTCTTGTCGTCTGCTCGGCGTCGGCCCATGCTGACATAACCCTTCCAGCAACCACTGAGTTGGGTGCGGTGAGCCGTCGAAGGATCGGGGGAGG
>DASRAA010000253.1:0-7075 GCA_035638375.1 Binatia bacterium
TGGTGAGCGCGGAAGGAATCGAACCTTCAACCTACTGATTAAGAGTCAGTTGCTCTGCCAGTTGAGCTACGCGCCCGCTCGTGTGGGAACAACTTCGGAGGGCGGTTCGATTATAGCATCGAACGCAACGTACATCCGGCCTGCATGTCTTGTCGTGAGGAGAAATCTAAACGTTCGCCGCGACCCACTATTCAATCTGCACTAGCTGACCTTGCTCAATCGGCGCGGCAGCCGGAGGCTGTAGCGTTTGCGGCGCACGCCAAAAGTCCATGTAAGACACCTGATGCACGCACGACACTGTGCAATGCGGCGCGCAGCCCTTCTCTGTGAGGAACTCGCGGCGAATGTCGGACGCGGTATAGCGTTCCAACGGAACTCCCGGGTAGCCACGCTGTTGAGAACAGTAGTGCACCAACCCGTCTTCGCAGATATACAGATAACGCGCGCCTGCACGGCATCGCCAGTTGTTGGGTCTGCCGTGCGCGATGTTTTCCTGGAACCAGTTGAAGCGCGAATAATGTTTCTTTTCCATCTGCTTCATTTTGAGATAGACTTCGCGCTCTTCGTCTCCCAGCGGGCGCAACTGTCCGTCGCCGTCGTGAATGATCCCGATGGTCGAAGTGAATCCCAACTGTACTGCTCGTCGCCCCACAACCAGCGCATCATGCGGATTTCTCGTTCCGCCGCCGACCACGGAGTTGATGTTCACGTGAAAGTCGGCGTGCTCGGCCAGCAGTTGCAGTTTCTTGTCGAGCACCTTAAGCGACTTCTTCGACACATCATCCGGCATCAAGTTATCAATGCTGATTTGCAGATGATCGAGTCCCGCGCGATTGAGCCGCTGAATCCGGTCGGCCGTCAACAAGTACCCATTTGTGATCATGCCTACGAGCATCGGATGGCTGCGTATGTGGGCAATGATCTGGTCGAGTTCTGGGTGCAACAGCGGCTCGCCACCGCTGAGCGTAACGATCGTGGTGCCCAGCCGAGCCAGGTGATCGATGCGAGACTTCATCATCTCCAGGGGAATTGGCTTTGAGAAATCGTCGAACTCGTTGCAGTACCTACAAGCAAGGTTGCAGCGGCGAATCGGGATGATATGCGCCATCACGGGATGGTCAGTCGAGACCACCCCCTTCGCAATCATCTTGAGTTCTCGGATGCGGCGCTTGGCTGCGATCACTCGCCCGCGCACGCCTGGGGACAATTTCGACATACGTATGTTGTGTAATTACAACATAATAGATGCCGCCACGGGGAGTTTGTCGCCTTGTTCGGGGAATATTGGCACCCGAGTGGTGAAAACTCGCTGTTCGCTGTTCGCTATTTGCTGTTGGGTTCGCGCTTCTGGCGAATGGCGAAGGGCGAGCAAAGGGTGGCGAGACCAAGAACCCACAGGGCCGCAGCCAAGTAACCCTATTCGGTCAGCTATAATAAAGGCTTCCAACCTAGCTAACTGGAGCTCACTTTTCCGACATGATTCGTTTTCTGCAAACCCCCGGCCCCGCGAAGAAGATCGTCCTGGGAGGCCTGCTTCTCATTGTCTGCGTGATGATGATCATCACGCTCGTTCCCGGCGGGATGTTTGGCGACTATTTCGGACGCGACATCAGCACTGCCGGCGTGGTCGCCAAAGTTGGAGCGGACGAAATAACGGTACAGGAAGTGGCGCAGCGCGCCCGCATGATCGGCCGCCAGCAGTTTCGCGGCAATGTCCCGCCCAGCATCCTGCCGTTTCTCATGCAGCGCGCGGCCGACAGCATGATCACCCAAGGCGCTATTTCTTATGAAGCCGAACGTATGGGCCTCGGCGTGAGCGACAGCGAACTCGTCGACTTCCTCCACCAGGGCCAGTTTGGCCAAGTCTTCTTCCCCGACGGCAAGTTCATTGGACAACAGCAGTATGAACTCTTTGTGCAGAATCAGTTCAACCTCGGCGTTGCGCAGTTCGAAAAAGAGCTCAAGGACCAACTTGCCCAGCAGAAGTTGCTGACCGCCATCAGCGCGGCCGCAACCGTCAGCAACAGAGAGATTGAAGAGCAGGTCAAGAAGGACGCCACCAAGGTCAAGTTCGATTACGCGATCCTCACGCTCGATGATGTGAAGAAGCAGGTAAAGGTAACCGACATCGAGCTCAAGGCCTTCTACGAACAGAACAAACAGCAGTACGTTAACTCGATCCCGGAGAAGCGTAAGGCCCGGTACGTCATCATCGATAACGCCAAGGTCGCGGCCAGCGTTCCGGTATCCCAGGCTGACCTGCAGGCGTACTACAACCAGCACCAGGACGATTACCGCATCCCGGAAACCGTAACTGTCCGCCATATCCTCATTAAGACGCCAACTCCCGACGCCAATGGCAAGGTCGATCAGAAGGGCGTAGACGCGGCCAAAGCCAAAGCCGAGGACGTGCAGAAGCAGTTGAAGTCTGGTGCTGATTTCGGCGATCTGGCCAAGAAATACTCGGATGATCCCGGTAGCGCTCAGGAAGGCGGTCTGCTACCGCCCATTACCCGAGGCCGTACGGTTCCCGAGTTTGAGCAGGCGGCCTTCAACACGCCCAAGGGCCAGACAACCGACATCATTCGCACCAGCTACGGCTTCCACATTATTCGCGTGGAAGACAAGCAGACCGCGCGCATGAAGCCGCTCGACGAAGTGAAGGTCCAGATCGAGCCAGCGGTCAAGCAGCAGAAAACTGCCGTGGCAGCGCAGAATCTTGCCAACTCCGTGCAGAGCACCGCTCGCACCGCCGGACTCGACAAGGCCGCAGCGGAAAAGGGACTGACCGTAACCTCAACCGAACTGATTGCCCAAAACGATCCGCTGCCCGGGGTGGGAACAGCGCAGGAGCTGTCCAACTCGCTGTTCGCAGCGAAGAAGGGCGATCCGCCAGCTCAGGCGCAGACGCCGCAAGGCTACGCGATTTTCCAGGTGACCGAAATCGAGCCGCCGCAAACTCCGACCTTCGAGGAGGTCAAGGCGAAAGTCGAAGACCAGTTCAAGCAGCAGCGCGCGCAAATGTTGCTTACCCAGAAGACGCAGGAGTTGGCCGATCGCGCTCATGCCGAACACGACCTGAAGAAGGCAGCGAAGGAAGTGGGTGCGACGGTGAAGACTAGCGACCTGGTGAATGCAACAGCTCAGGTACCGGATGTTGGCGCCATGAGCGGTCCAGCCAACGTGGCCTTTAACCTGGAAGTCGGACAGATCAGCGGTCCGTTGCAGGGCGGCATGGGCAGCGGTTTCGTTCTCTCGGTCATTGACAAGCAGCAACCATCGCCGGAAGAGGCCAAGGCCACCTGGGACCGCGCCAAGGACTCGCTGCTCGACCAGAAACGTCAGGTGCTCGAAGGACTGTACGTACAGAACCTTCGCGACAAGCTGGAGAAAGACGGCACCATCAAGGTCAACAAGAAAGAAATGGAGCGGATCAGCCGCCTCGGAGAAGGGTCATAGATCCGCGAAATTCCTGAACCCAAGGCCAGCGTGGAACATCGCTGGCCTGCGTTGTCTTAAGTAATAATCATTCTCGAAAACATCCGAGATCCGTAGTTTGCCGACTAGCATTGCATGTTTGCTCAGCGCTCATCCGGAATCCTGCTGCATCCCACGTCTCTGCCCTCAGCGGGCGGCATCGGAGACTTGGGACCTGCAGCTTATGAATTCGTTGATTGGCTGGCTGCGGCGAAGCAGTCGCTATGGCAGGTGCTGCCGCTCGGTCCTGTCGGATATGGGAATTCGCCATACTCTTGCACCTCGGCGTTTGCCGGCAATGTGCTGATGATCAGTCTCGAGCGTCTGGCCGAACGTGGATACATCGACCCAGCCCGCATCACTTCCAGTAGCGAGGAGACTTCCGCTGTCAACTTCGGCCAGGTGCGCGCGCAGAAACTTCCGCTGCTACGCGAAGCGGCTGCCTATTTTCTCAAGTTCGCCGGGGGCAAGCTGCGGCAGCGCTACGAACAATTTTGCGAAGAAAGTCGTTGGTGGCTTGAGGACTACGCACTCTTCGCCGTCCTGCGCGAGCAATACGGCGAAATCCCATGGAACTCGTGGTCTCCAGACATCGTTCACCGCGATCCAAAGACGCTCGCACGCTTGCGCCTCGATCTCAAAGACGCGATCTCGATTGAGCTCTTCCTCCAGTTTGCATTCTTCGAACAATGGAAGTCGCTTCGTTCGTACTGCGCCAGCCGCGGTGTACACATCATCGGCGATATTGCCATTTTCGTGAACTATGACAGCGCTGACGTCTGGACACATCCCGACGACTTTCGGCTGAAGCCGGACCTCTCGCCCGAAGTGGTCGCCGGCGTTCCGCCCGACGCCTTCAGCGAGACCGGGCAACGCTGGGGAAATCCCCTCTACGACTGGGAAGCGCTGAAGTCGCGCAGTTACGACTGGTGGATCCAGCGCATGAAGTGGGCTGTGGCCACCTGCGACATTATTCGTCTCGACCATTTCCGAGGCTTCGAGGCCTGCTGGGAAATTCCCGCCGAAGAACCAACTGCGGTCAACGGGCACTGGAGTCCAGGACCCAACCTCGATTTCTTCCGTGCTCTTAAGCATGAACTCGGCAAGCTGCCCTTCATCGCCGAGGATCTCGGCTACATCACGCCCGAGGTTCACGCCCTACGCAAGAAGCTCGATATACCGGGAATGAAAATCATGCAGTTTGGCTTCGGCGACAAGGGCGCGCATATTTATCTGCCCCACCGCTTCACGCCTGACTCCGTGGTCTATACCGGCACTCACGACAACGACACGACCGTTGGTTGGTGGCACAACTGCGCCAGCGAACTCGAGAAGGCCTGGGCCAAACAATACTTCGGCACGGTAGAGGACGGTATTCACTGGGCTTTCCTGCGGGCGGCGCTCGGATCAGTCGCCACCCTCGCGGTTATCCCAGTGCAGGACGTACTGGGCCTCAATAGCGATTGCCGCATGAACATCCCCAGCAAGCCCGGCGGCAACTGGACCTGGCGCCTGGAGCGTGGGGCCCTCTCCGTGGAACTCGCGAAGAAGCTGGCTTTGCTCACCGAAGTTACAGACCGCGAGATCTCGGCCAAGCCCTATGCGGTCGAAAGCATCGAATATGTGGCCTAGTGCGATTGGATAAGCCACGGACACTATTCCCCCCACCCTGCTAGTGCAAAGCACGGCGCGCACGGCGCAACATCACGTTGAGGCTGGTCAGTCAATGTGTAACACATTCGCAATATTAATTCGGTCTGGCTGGACTAGCGCCAATATGCCCCCAAGACTACGGAGGAAGTTGAGGCCGTCGGGGTGGTGCACATGCGAAGATGCACGAAATAAGGGAGGCTCTATGCGTAATCGATGGGATGACGCTCGAGCCAATGCTGGTCGCGAACGGTTCCGATGCCGCGAGCTGCGCCCTCGATCATGCTGCCGGCAAGATCACGGCTTTTCCAGGTGAAGCCGGCAAAGAAACCGATGACGCTGCCGATAGCCCCCAACGCGAGACTCGCGGGCACACGCCGACGACGATTGGAAATCAGGCACTGCATGAGCCCGGCGCACGCCCCCACTGCGGCCAGACCCAGCGAGGCTCGTGCCTTTTCCGACAAAACGGCTGCCAGCGGCCTGCCATTGAGATACGCCTCTCGTCCACGGCGCAGACCTTGCGCACCCGAATTGGCCAGCGAGCGTCCATAACGGAAGTAGTTGTCCAAGCGACGGTCAGAGTGCATGGAGTGGCTCCTTCTGGGTGGCTCACAGAGCACCCCACCCTATTTATTACATACCTGGAGCTCGTCCCACCAGGATGTGACGCGTCGCACGAGGGAGCGTGACGGCTGGCACTCGCAACAAATCACGCACAGTTTGTGACAGGTCTCACAGCACCCTGCGGCAAATCGTGGAATCGTAATCCCGTCGAGTCGTTCGTGCAATCGTACTCGAGGAACGCATCATGCAATCATCCAATGGAATCCATTCACTTTCTTGGGGAGACACATTCTTCCTGTATCTGGAGCGCGAGGGGCAGCCCATCAACATCGCCGCATGCTGCGAATTTGAGGGCATGATCACTAAACAAGCTTGTGCCCGGTTCGTGGAATCAAAGCTTGCTCTCATTCCGCGCTACAAACAGCGTCCCGTGTTTCCGGCGTTCAACCTTGGATTACCACAATGGGAGCCCGATCCTGATTTCGACATTCGTAACCATGTCCGCGAAGTCGTCGTGAAACAAGGCACGGACGTAAATCTCAAGGCTGAAACCGCAAAAGTTGTCAGCTCTCATCTCGACCGCTACCACCCATTGTGGGACATTACCCTGGTTCGCGGTCTCAAGGGAAATCGGACCGGCGTTATCTTCCGCATACATCACTGCTTGGCTGACGGTGTTGCAGGCGTAGGCATCATGCGCGTGCTGCTCGACTCCAGCCCCGTGTCGGGCAAAACACAGCGGGGCGCGGACCGGCCACACCGGCCGCGTCCAACCGATTCGCTCGCGATCCTTCTTGACCAGGTATTGAAGTCATACCATACGATCATGCAAGGTGCGCTCACTGCCCAGAATGAAGTGCTGAATATCGCCCGTGAAATGCTGTCCAACGCAACCCAGGGACACATGGAAGAGATCATCCGTTTGGTTCCTGAGCTGGTAACACCGTCAGAGCGGCTGCCGTTCAACCGAATCGGTCACGGACCACAGCAAGTCGCTTGGGCCGAGATTCGCATGGAGGAGATCAAAGCGATTCGTGAAAGCTGCGGCGGCACAGTAAATGACGTAGTACTCGCTGTAATCACCTCCACCGTTGCGCGATATGCACAGCATCATCGCGTCAAGCTGTGCGGCCGGCAGCTGCGATTGGTCGTTCCGGTAAATGTACGCGGTGACGCCGAAGTCAGTGAGTTAGGCAATCGCATTACTTTTTTTCCGGTGAATATTCCTCTCGACGTACGAAATCCGCGCGCACTACTGGCGCGCATCAACGAACGAATCTCGTTCCTGCGGGGCATCGGGGTGCCCGAACTAGTGGGCATGTTCGGAATGCTGGTGTCCAAAGTTCCGCTGCCGATGCAGGCGACGTTGGTGCCCATTCTG
>DASRAA010000254.1:0-11895 GCA_035638375.1 Binatia bacterium
ACTATCCAAGCATCCTTCGCGGTTTTTCGCTCGGCATTGAAGCCCAGCGCAACGTTCGTCGTCTGGCTGTTGCCGCGTGCTAGGGCAAAACCGAAGTTTCCGCCGCCGGCCCAGCCTTCCAGCATTCCGGGATGCAGCGACTCCTCATAGGCTAGTTGATCGGCGGGTGAACGTATAGCAGCTACTTCAGTCCGGGGCATTGTTTGCACCCCTTGCGGCGTGGTCACCAGCAGGTTGGCACCTTCGGTGGCCACCGTTCCCGTCACAAGCTGCTGGTCGGATTTTGTGACCACCAGGCGCTGATTGTCAGACGAGAAACGATTGACTTCGGCCCAGTCGATGGAGACTTCGCCGGCATAGGTCGTCTTGATTACCAGCTTTTTGCCATCCATGCTGACAACGGTCCCGGTGAGGCGATCGCCATTCTTCAGCGCCACCTGTTCTGCTGGAGATGCGCTGACGGCCACAACAAGAAAAGCAAATACGAAGGGAGCGGAACGTTTCAACAAGGTTGGCCTCTCTTTCCTCATTCATTTCTTGGCTGACAGCATCTGGGACAGCATCGGCTGCCAGATTTTCACGGATTCTTGTCACGTCACATTCGGCAAACTCTGGAGCTTCGCACAGGTGGAGGGGTATTGGCGAATCACTGCTGCGATTCCAGGGCTCAGAGCTACGATTCCGAAAGGTGGTGCGACAGTTTCTTCAATTGCCCAGAATTCTCAGCGAGATTCTCGTGGCGACGCCCCATTGTAGCCAATTGCCCTAGGTTCGTCGCTTGTTCCTCGCTGTTTTGCATCTGCTGGGCGAAAAAAGGCGTTGGTCTGTCGGTTGTTAAAAATGCCACTCTTCAGCGGTCGCGCGCCTCTGGCAAGTTCGCGCTCAAACTCGTAGTCTTTACGTATCCGTACCTCTCACGAATTGCCGGGTCCCGCGCCCAGCCACGGCAGTGGTGTCGCGCTCTTCGTTGCACCCGAAGTGTCGGAAGGGAAGGGCCGGATAAATTGGTGCCACCGCACCTCAGGCAGGCGTTGCCATGGAATTTGTTTCACGTGTCAGATGTTGCCTTCGTTACAGAAATTGCGCGCTAACAGTCTTATTGGTTGTTGTTTCTGCGCTGCCGTGTTTGCCGCAGCCAACCAGCTCCGGCAAACAATATCCGAAAGTCGGTTTGGTTCTGGAAGGTGGAGGGGCGCTCGGGTTGGCCCATATCGGCGTACTCCAATATTTGGAGGAGCACCATATTCCCGCCAGCTATGTTGCTGGCACTAGCATGGGTGGGCTCGTCGGTGGATTCTATGCGACCGGTCACTCAGCCAACGAAGTTCGCGACTTGGTGAAGACGATTCCCTGGGACCTGGTTCTCGCCGGCAAAACGCCGTTTCGGGATCTCGCCTTCCGCCGCAAAGAAGATGCGCTTTTGTATCCCAGCTCGCTGGAATTCGGTATCCACGAGGGACTTCGTCTGCCCGAGGGATTCAACTCCGGACAGCAAGTCTCGTTCATTCTCGACCAGGTGGCGTTGCCGTATTCGGACATGAACACCTTCAACGATCTTCCCACGCCATTCGGCTGCGTTGCCACCGATCTGGTCACCAACAAGCCGTGGGTCTTTCGCAGCGGATCGCTGGCGACTGCTCTGCGGGCGACCATGTCCCTGCCGGCGATCTTCGCCCCCGTTCGGGCCGACGGGCAGGTATTTGCCGATGGAGGCCTGCTCGATAACCTGCCGGTCGACGTGGCCAAGGACATGGGCGCCGAACTGACGCTGGCAATTCACCTGCAAGTCGCTCCCTTGCAGCCCAAGGAGTATCTGTCTGCGTTTGGTGTGCTGGGTGAATCGATCTCAACCGTGATCGCAGCCAACGAGTTGCGCAGCATGGAAATGGCTGACATCGTGGTGGCCGTGCCCCTCGATAAGTACACCGCGATGGACTACGACAAGGCCGACGCGATCATCAAGGCGGGTTACGAGGCCGCCGCTGCGAAAGCCGCAATTCTAGCAACGCTCTCAGTGGATGACGCCACTTGGCAGCAATACCTTGCCGATCGCCAGGCCAAACGGAGAACCGCTCCTTTGCCGCAATTTGTAGAAGTGGCAGGTACCACTGGAGGAGTCAAGCAAGACATCGAGAAGGAGTTCACCGGTGTGGACGGTAAGCCCGTCGATCCGGCGACCCTGCAGGAGAAGATTCTGAACCTGCAAGGCTTGGGTCGCTTCAATAATGTGACTTACCAGATGACGACTCGCAATGGACAGCCGGGACTGTTAATCAACGCCGAGGAGAAACAGTATGGAACCATCGTTCGCCCGCTGATTCTGATCGATGGCTCGCAGTACAACAATCCTACGTTCAGCGTTGGCGCGCGGGTCACATTTATGGACATCGGTGGCTTCCGCTCAGAGTGGCGGAATGACGTAATTCTGGGATCGCAATACGGTATCTTTTCCCAGTACTTCCACCCCTTCACGCCCAGCAGCGGGTGGTTCATTGCGCCCCAGGCTTACGCCAACACCAACAATTTCCCTCTCTACGCCGGCAACACATTGGTTGCCAATTACCGGCAGCAAACGTACGGAGGTGGCGTCGATGTGGGCTACATCTTCGGCCGTTCAGCTCAATTACAGGCCGGCTATCAGGGAGGCTGGGAAAACTTCAAGAAGCAGATCGGCGCAGCTGAGCTCCCGAATCTCTCCGGCTCATTTGGCTTTACTCGGGTGCAATTCGTATTGGATACGCAGAACTCGAACGCCATTCCGACGGCCGGAAATTATCTGCTTTTCCATTCTGACTATTACAACGCGAACCCCGGAGCACCGAAGGGGTTCCCGCTTTCCGAAGTTTCTTCCTTCAACTATTTCCCGATAAAGCCAACGACGTCGCTCTACTTAAATGCCTTTGGCGGCACGACCTACGGGTATAAGGCCGGACTTCCTCCCTTCTCTCTCGGTGGAACGGTTCGGCTCTCGGCTTGGGGCATTAATGAGATCCTGACGGACCAGTTCTTCCTATTCCAGACGGGCTTCTTGCGCTCACTGTCGCAACTGCCACCCTTTCTAGGGGGGAAGCTGTATTTCAACTTTCGTGCCGAGGTGGGGAAGGCGTACGGAATTCCCAATCTGCCGACAGTTGTGGGCGATGCGGCCGGCATTTTTGAGGTAAATACGCTGTTCGGGCCGGTTGCAATCGGAGGCGCTTATGGCAACTCCGGTCATGCCAAGTTCTTCTTCCGCATCGGGAGGCTGTTCTAAGCGATGCCGCGGTATGGGCTTTGCTGCAGACAGACGTTTTGCAGCGCTCGTTGTGCGAGCCACAACCCGGGAACCACGACCCGCTCAGCCCGTGTTGTGCAGGCCAGCGGCAATGCCATTCATGGTGGTTCCTATGGCGTAGTCGAGTTCGGCGCTTGGTTTACCGGTGCGCTTTCGCCGCAGTAACTCGACCTGAATCAGGCTCATGGGATCGACATAAGGGTTGCGAAGGCGAATCGAGCGCGACAACACAGGATTCCGTTCGAGCAACTCCTTCTGGCCGGTGATCCGCAGAATCATCCGCTGTGACCGCTCAAATTCCTGGCGCAACATGCCATACACGCCTTCCCGTAACGAAGCGTCATCGACCAACGACGCATACAGGCGAGCTATGGAGAAATCGGCTTTCGCCATGGCCAATTCGATGTTGCGCACCATGTCGGAAAATAGCGGAAATTCAGCGGCCATGTCGCGAAGGATCTGCTCTTCCTGCGGGCCAAGGGCGGTGAATTGCTCCAAAGCGTGTCCCACTCCAAACCACGCGGGAACGGCGTGGCGGCTCTGCATCCAGCCAAAGACCCAGGGGATTGCGCGCAGATCCTCCAAATTGCGAGTGCTGCCCCTGCGCGCCGGGCGCGAGCCGATGCGCGCCAGGTCCATCTCATCGACCGGCGTTGCCAGCTCGAAATAGCGCAAGACCTCCGAGTTCTCGGCAATGTTCTGGCGATAGAAAGCGAAGGCTGACTTCGAGAGCTGCTCCATGACGCCGGACCAGCGAGATTCTTCCTCCTCCGCCTTGGTTGTCGGGCGCACATAGGCGCCAAGACTGGCGGCGATCAGGATCTCGAGGTTCCATTCCGCCAATGCCGTGTCGGAATATTTCCAGTTCAGCACCTCGCCCTGCTCGGTAATCCGAATGCGTCCCGTGAAGTCGCCTATCGGCTGTGCGAGAATTGCCGAGTGCGTTGGTCCGCCGCCCCTGCCCACCGTACCCCCGCGGCCGTGAAAGATGCGCAGGTTAACGCCACACTCGCGCGCCACTTGATGCAGAGCGCGATGCGCCTTGTGCAGCTCCCACGTGCTGGTGAGCATGCCTCCGTCTTTGTTTGAGTCGGAGTAACCCAGCATGACCTCCTGCCATCCATGCCACGAGGGCAGCAGCGATCGGTATTCGGGCGACGCCCAGACCTGACGCATGATTTCGTGCGCACGCTGCAAGGCGTCGATCGATTCAAATAACGGAACGAGCAAGAGGCCGGGATCTTGTGCATTTCCCCCAGCACGCAGTCCCACCAGAGCACACAACCGGAGCATTCCGAAGACGTCTTCCTCGCACTCTGCACCGCTGATTATGTAGCGCATGATTGCTTCGGGCTCATATTGACTCTTGGCCTCTACGATGGTCCGGAAGGTGTCGAGCAGTTCGATACTTGCCGGCGAAAGGGCGGTCAAATCAGCTGCGGCGATATTGGCGGTACTGATCCTCGTGATTTCTTGCAGCGCTTGCCGGTGCACCCGCGCATGTTGCCGGATATCCAATGTATGCAGGTGGAAGCCAAACGTCCGCAGCTTGCAGATCGATGGATCGAGCAGCGCCTCCGCCAGTCTTTTGCCGTGCTCCTTGCACAAGCTACCCCGGATGGTCATCAGGTCGTCATGGAACTCGTTCGCCGATTGGTATGCGTTTGGGTGCAACTTCTGTTCGCGCGAGAGTCGCAGACGCTCGCCCATCATCAGCAAAAGCCGCCGGTACACTTCGGTCCGCGGGGTGCGCGACAATTCAGCACTTGGCGCAGCAATCTCCGCTTCGTACTTCTCCAGGCGGTTCAGCAATTCAGCTGATGCCGGCACCTGGTGAGTCGAGACTGTCAGTTGTCGCGCGATCTGCCCCAGCTCCCGAATGTAATGTGCCAACACCATTGCCCGGGCCAACTCCAGGGCGTTGTGGGTGCTCTCGGGAGTGACGAATGGATTGCCGTCTCGATCGCTGCCAATCCACGAGCCATAGCGCAGGCAAAGAGGCAGGTCGATACTGGCCACCTCCGCACCGTACACATCCCGAAAAGCAGAAACCATGCTGTCGTATACTCGTTCGGTCGCTTCGAATAGAGTCATCACGTAATAGCTGATTCCGGTGCGAATTTCATCGATAACGGTTGGCCGTTGCAGCCGAACCTCATCGGTTTGCCAAAGCGCCGTGATCGTGCCGAGGATCACCGCTTCGCAACTCGATGCCTGAGCGTCTGTAAGTGGAAGCCGATCAAGCTTTTCCAACTCTGCCGCAATGCGACGCCGCTTCAGGAGCACGGCGCGCCGGGTAATTTCCGTAGGATGGGCAGTAAACACGGGCTGGACCTCGATTTCGCTCAGCGCTGCCATCGCCTGCTCCCATCCGATGCCGGCCTCCTTCATGCGAAGCAGGGTGCCGCGAAAGGATCCAGCCAGGGGAGGCTCGTCAGCGTGCAACTCGGCTGCCCGCCGACGGCGCTTGCGATGATTGGTTTCGGCGAGATTGGTGAGTTCGAAATAGGCCGCAAAGGCTTTGGCTACGCGGTAGGCGGTATCAAGATCTAACGCGGCGACCGTCGCGCGCGCTTGCTTCAGCAGTAGGGTGGCTCGATCGCAACCCTCGTTAGCCTCCGCCTGCTCGCGATGCTCAATCAACAAACGCCGCAAACGCTCTACAGTGCCGAAGAGTTTCGGCCCAGCCTGTTCCCTCAGCACTCTGCCGAGGAGAAAGCCCAGTGATCGCACGTCGCGCCGCAACGGCGCGTCTTTGCTGGCCTGTGACCTGCTTGCGGTAAGCTCGGCAAGCCGATCTATTTGATCCGTCGCCCCCCACAGTGGCGATTGCGCTTCCATCTTTGTAGTTTATGGGTGAATCGTGGATATCGGTAGAGCAGTTGTTCCCCAATGCGCCTCTCAGGTGTGGCCATTAGTGGCAGCAGCATTCAATCTGGCCAATACCCCGCAATCCCTGGCTTACCACTGGACAAGACTGGAGCTACCAAAAGGCACTTACGCGGTCCAGGCCTTATGGAGGCGAAAGATTTGGGTACAGCAGAAGCCCTGAAGATCACTTTATGCCCGCATGCCTCGCCGCTATATCGGATTGTGGCAGAGCCGTAGGTTCGAAAATCCATTTCGACACTCCTGCTCGTACAGAAGGGTGACACCCGTCCTTAAAAACGGGGCAACCGTATCCACTCGTCAGCAGTAATCGCTTTGCTTTTGGAGCCAACCGAGTGCTTGCGCCAAATCCAATCTCTGTTCGGGCGAGGTGGTGGGTTGCGCTGGTTTGGTTAGCTCCTCTGCTTATTTGCGTAAGCCTGGCAGCCGAGCCACCGGTGGGTCGTATTTCCGGTCGAGTACTCGATCTACAAGGCGCGATTGTTCCAGGCGCTCACGTTGCGCTATTGAACGCAGCCGGGAGCACAGTTCGCGAGACCCTCAGCAATTCGCAAGGTGAATTTGTGTTCGAGCGCATTGATTCCGGCTCGTTCCAAATCTCGGCTGAAGCCAACGGATTCCTCAGCGTCATCGTCAATGTAGCGGTTGCGGGAGAACAACAGCAGTCGGTTACGGTTCAGTTTCAGCAAATCGCAAATAGTGTTCAGTCGCTCACGGTAGTCGCCTCGGCTCCGTCTTCGCTCACTCCCGATCCCTCGCAGAACATCGTGGTACACGATGAGGTGTTGGACGCCAATCCCGGGCGTCCGGGCGGGCCAATTTCGATTCCGGGCTTGCCGATCGAGACTGCCTCCGGAGGCATTAAGGCGCCGCAGTATTTTGCCCCTGGCGTTGCCGGCGATCACGGCGAGCCCATTGCCCAGTACTTTCAGATCGGAAACTTTCTTTATCCCAACAATCTTCCCGCGAATGCCCACGGCAACGGCTATGCCGACCCGAATCTGCTGATTCCGCTGACCATCGAATCCGTCGATGTGGACGGCGCCGCTTTCAATGTGCGGGAAGGGAACAACTCAATCGATGTGGCTGCGGCTTACCTCTCACGGCCACGTTTCAACAGCTTCTACCAGCTCACGGGCGACTATCGCGACGCCGACATCATGGCGGGCTGGAGCCCAACGAATCCCGACACGAACGCATGGATCGCTGGTGAGTTTGCCTTCGGCAACGGCTTTCTTACGCGCCTGGAGCACCGGCAGCAGTATAAACTCAACGGCTTTCGCGAATACCACCTTGGCAGCCATGACCTGACACTGTTTGGTGTTGGTTACTATGGTTTTTCCTACATTCCCGGTCTGATTCCCATCGCTGTTCCGGTTCGCGGCGACACCATCGACAACCGCCAGCGCGACATCACGCACACCCTGCTGGCGGTCGCGACCGACAATTGGAAGCTGAGTCAACAGCGGCAGCTCTCCTTCTCGGGCTTCTATCGCAACTATGCTTTGCAGCTGCGCTCGAATTTTGGCGACGGATTGATCCAGCAGAGCGAGACCCGCAACGTGTATGGCGGAGAGGCGATGTACATCCAGAGCGTGCGCTCCTGGCTGGCGGTGATGGCCGGTGTCGACTTGCGCCGGGACGCCCCGCGCAAGCTGGACCTCAAAAAGATCGACAACGGCATCTTCCAACCGGTGACCAGCAACAACTTGACGTTATCGTTTGTCGAGCCGTTTGCATCCCTCGACGGAACAGCCAGCCGATATTTGCATTTCAATTTCGGTGTTCGCCAGGAAGAGGTCTGGATGAACAACCAGGACCTCATCAATCCGCAGAACTCGTTTGACAAGCTGGCCACCCTGACGCTGCCAAAAGCCACGCTCACGCTGCTGCCGCCGGACCGATGGTGGCTGCCGATTGTGTCTTTCAGTTACGGAGAGGCATTTCACACGAACGATCCGCGTATCGGAAACGGCACCTACCAACCGACACTGCTTGCGCCCTCTCGCGCATATCAACTTGTGCTATCGAAGGTCATCCGGCAGACGCAGTTTTACCTGACCCTGCGGCGCGTCTCGAACTCGCTGGAGTTGGCGAAGATCGACCCCGATACTGGGCTGCAGCAGGTTGTGGGTCCCTCGCTCAATAACGTTATTGCTATTTCGGCACAACGGAACTTCTCTCGTGGAAGCCTGTATGTTTCCTACGCGCAGGCTGACGCGCGTGACGCAGTTACTGGTCTGCCAGTGCCCGAAGCACCGCGCACTATAGTTGACGCCCTTGCCTCGTTGAACCAGTTGCCGTGGCATCTGCGGCTGCGTGGCGAGTACGAATTCGTAAAACCTAAACCGCTTGGCGACGGATTTACCGGCGTGCCCGTCAACGAAATTCGCGGCGCTGTCCTGCGTGCTTTTGGGGAAAACCGGATGTCGATCGCAGCCAACTTCCTGATTGCCAGCGGCTATACGGGACAGACCACCGAAGTGGTCGCACTCTCTAATGAACCCTTGCCGTGTGAGCGAGTGGTAGGGGTTCCGTTGAAATCCTACTTCGGCCTTAGCTGGACGTATTACTTCAAGCGCTAAGCCAGCCGGCGACTCAACAGTGCAAAGACAGCGAGCATCAGAGCTACGATCCGCGCCGACTCGCAGGTGTGGCGGTGTATCAGGAAGTGGAGCGCGCGTTCTCCGAAGGCGACCGGGTGCAGTCGAAGGCCTTGCATGTTGCATACCGCGAGCTCGGCACCATCGAGAACATCAACCACGCCGGCGACGCCCAAATCCGCATGGACCCAGGACGTTAGGTTCGATTCATCTCCGGGAGCATCCGCATCTGGACCACGGTTACTTAGCGACCGGCAACCGCAGCCAGGGACGGACCGCGCAAAGGCTTCTAATCCACGTGGACCCGGACGAAAGCAAGCTGTTGGTTAACAACCGCTTCACCTGCGTTTCCGTTTCACGGCCTCAACATGGCCGCGGATATTTACACAAATAATGGAAGTAACCTTTGCCCGAAGCCTCAATCACGAAAGTTCTCAACATAGGGCGACCGAAGTGGATCAACAGTCAATTGCACCCAGGGTTGAACTAACTTCCGAACGAACGTCCCACAGAACAGGAGCAAGGCCACAGCCTTTGCCTCAAGTCGCCGATTGGGTCCAGAATTTGCCGACCTTCGGCGATCACCGACCCCGTTCGCCCGAAAGTTGACTTGTGCCCCTATCGACCCTATGCTTCGGGCCAGCATCATGGGGTGACTCATGGAACTACACACCAGGGTTTTGCTACAGGTGACGTTGTGCTGCGGAGTTGTCATCGCCGCCACAAGTCAGCAGCTGCAACCCACACGCGGGGAGAAGCTTGGCACGGTGGATTTTCCGGTCTCGTGTGAGGCCTCGCAGCAGGCGACGTTCAATCGGGGAATCGCACTCTTGCACGACTTCTGGTACGACCGGGCGGAGCATCAGTTCCAGGAGATCGTGAAGGCTGATCCAACGTGTGCGATGGCCTACTGGGGCGAAGCGATGAGCCTGTGGCACCAGATCTGGGATCGTCCGAATGTGGCAACGCTGAAACGCGGACTGGCTCTGGTGCAGCAGGCGCAGAAGGCCGGCGCGAAGACGCAGCGCGAGCGTGACTACATCAATGCCCTGGCGCAGTTCTACCAGAACTACACGAATGCAAGTTTCGAAACGCGTGTAGGGGCATATTCGAAAGCGATGGCGAAGCTGCACGAAACCTATCCGCAGGATCATGAGGCAGCTGCGTACTATGCGCTGTCCCTGCTGGCAGCAGCGCCGCCACGGGACACCACTTTCACCAACCAGAAGAAGGCGCTAGCGGTGCTGAACGAGCAGTTTGCGATTGTGGGGGACAATCCCGGGGTGGCGCACTATATCATTCATAGCTCTGACAGCCCACAGATGGCAGCCGAAGGTCTGAAGGCGGCCCAGCGTTATGGAGAGATCGCGCCGTCGGCACCGCACGCCGCGCACATGCCGGGACACATCTTTGCGCGGCTCGGCATGTGGCAGGAAGACATACATGCGAACCTGGCGTCGGTAGCGGCCGCTGAGGCGTCGGGCTCGTATGGGCATGAGCTGCATGCGATGGACTTCCTGAACTACGCGTACCTCCAAGTGGGCGAAGACGACAAGGCGAAGGCCATCGTCACCAAAGTGCAGACGATGGACCCGATGGCAGGCCACGATATGCACGAATATCTCGACATAGCGCGGGCGGGATTCGCCACGACTTACGAGATCGAGATGCGGCATTGGAAGAAGGCTGCATCACTGGATCCGAAGATGGCCACAAAGCCGGAGAATGTCGCCATAATCTATTGGGCACGCGCGATAGGTGGCGCGCACTTGCGCGACGCGGCCTCAGCAAAGGAGAACCTTGCACACTATGACGCGATGGTGGAAGAGGTGAAGAAAGGTCCCGACGCCTATCTCGCCGAGTACATGGACACCGGCCGCGATGAGATTCGGGCATGGGTCGCCTTTGCCGAGGAGAAGAACGATGATGCGGCGAAGATCATGCGCAGCGTTGCCGACAAGCAGGACGAATACGGCAAGGGAGAAGTGGAGATTCCCGCGCGCGAGATGCTGGCGGACATTCTGCTCGAATCCGACCATCCGCAGCAAGCACTCGCCGAGTACGAGCACTCGATGAAGATCGACCCCAATCGCTTCAACGGACTGTATGGCGCTGCTCGAGCAGCGCAGATGGCGCGGCAGCCCGCGGCAGCCCAGACATACTATGCTCAATTGGTGAAGAACTGCGCCGGTGCAACGTCGGACCGGCCGGAGCTGGCGCGGGCGCGTGAAGAAGTGGCGGGAAAGACCGTAGCGGGCGGTAACTGAATGCATCCCGCCCGCAGCCTGGCGCGCCCGGTCGTATAGCGGCGATGACAATGCCCTTTTCCGGCCCCAGTCCTTAAGCCTTGACGGCCCGGCAACCCAGCGTCCGGGTTTTTGCCATGGTTTCGTACAATAAACGGCATGCTGGAAACCAAGGTCAACCATGCTCAGACGCTCGCGAAAGTCCCGATGTTTTCAGGGCTGGCCGAGAACGAGCTCGCTTTTCTCACACAACGCGCGGTTCCGCGTCACTATGCGGCGGGTGAGATCGTCTTTAGTGAGGATGAGCCATGCCTGGGTTTGTACGTTGTGGAATCGGGGCACGTGCGCATCTTCAAGAGTTCGTCCGGCGGGCGCGAGCACGTGCTCAGCGTGGATGGGCCTGGCAGTTCCGTAGCCGAACTTCCAGTGTTTGATGGAGGCAATTACCCCGCTTCGGTAGCCGCCGTTGATCAGGCCACGCTGCTGTTCATCAGTAAACAGGATTTCCACGCGCTCTGTTTAGCTCATCCTCAAGTGGCGCTCAAAGTCTTGCGCGTTGTCGGTGCGCGTCTGCGGCGCCTCGTTGGAATCATCGAGGAGCTGTCTTTCACTACGGTGCGACATCGGCTGGCATCATTTCTGCTTCGGCAAGCTCGAAAGGAAGGAAAACGCAAGAATGGCAGCATAGAAATCTTGCTGCCTGCCAGCAACCAGGAGTTCGCGGCGCAGATTGGGACTGTACGCGAACTCGTATCACGGAACCTCAGCCGTTTGCAGGCGGAAGGAGTGCTTGAGGTCGATGGCCGGACCGTGCTGATTCGAGATCTGAATGCCCTTGAAGCGGAGACGAAGAACCCGGCATAGCTGATTCGATCGTGCCACT
>DASRAA010000255.1:0-46840 GCA_035638375.1 Binatia bacterium
ACCTCGGATGCCTTTAATGCGGTAGCCGAGCCGCGCCGGCGGGAGATCCTGATTCACCTGGCGAATGACGAGCGATCAGTCAATGACATCGTCGTGGCGCTGAAGATGGAGCAGCCCTCGGTGTCGAAGCACCTGCGGGTCCTCCGCAATGTGGGCCTCGTACGGGTGCGGCGGAATGGAAGACACATGATGTACCGGACGAATGCCGAGGCTATCCGGCCCCTGTACGAATGGACGAGATTCTTTGAGCAGTTCTGGTTGCACCAGTTGAGCCGCATCAAGGAACGGGTTGAAGCCAAGGCCAGGGAACGAGAAGCGTAAATCAACCGAAAGAATGAGGAGAGTGTATGAGTATGACGCAGACGCTGCCGGGAATCGAGAGCTTGACGCTGCTTGTGACCAAGGAGATTCACGTTCAGGCCAGTATTGAGGACACTTTTGAGGCCTTGCTGGAGCAGATAGGCCCGCAGAACCGTACGCCCGAGGGCGTGAGTTTCCCGATGAAAATCGAGCCGTGGCCAGGCGGCCGCTGGTTCCGCGATCTGGGTGACAACAACGGGCACTTCTGGGGCAACGTGCAGGCCATCAAGCGGCCGACACTGCTCGAGATCACCGGGCCGTTATTCATGTCCTACGCTGTGGTATCGAATGTGCAGTACCGGCTAAGCGAGGTGGACGGCGGCACACTGATCCGGTTCCATCACAAGGCGTTTGGAGCAATTCAGGATGACCATCGCGCGGGAGTCCAGACAGGATGGACGCACATCCTTGAGGGTGTTCGGAAGCGGGCAGAAGCGAAACGAAAGTGATCCCATGTGTCCGGCATGTATTGCGGCAGCAACGGTTTGGATTGTAGGCGGCGCGGTGACCGGTGGTGGATCGGGAGCCCTGATCGCGAAGGCGTTCCGCGCCAGAAATTCGATACCACATTTCCCAAAGCCAGGTAAATGTCGGCCACCCAAAACAGACACGGATTCGAAGAGGAGAAGCAACGATGGCAACTGCAATCTTGAACACGAAGGTAGTGAACCCAACGGATTGGCTGGCGGCCCGCAAGGAGCTGCTGAAGAAGGAGAAGGAATTCACTCGGCTGCGTGACGACTTGAGCCGCCAGCGGCGTGAGCTGCCGTGGGAGAGAGTCGAGAAAGACTACGTATTCCAGGGGCCGACCGGTAAAGTGGCACTGGCGGAGCTGTTCAACGGCCGCCGCCAGTTGATTGTTTATCACTTCATGTTCGGTCCGGGATGGCAGCAAGGATGCCCGAGCTGCTCGTTCCTGGCTGACAACTTCGATGGCATGCGCGTGCACCTGGAGCAGCGCGATGCGGCGTTCGTGGCGGTTTCCAGGGCGTCGTTCTCGGAGATCGAGGGGTTCAAGAAGCGGATGGGATGGAAGTTTCCTTGGGTGTCTTCGAACGGGACGGATTTTAATTACGACTACAAGGTGTCGTTCACTAAGGAAGACTTCGCCGATGGAAAGCCTGTGTACAACTACGAGACCAGCGGATTTCCGGGCGAGGAAGGGCCTGGGCTCAGCGTCCTCTACAAAGACGCGGAAGGGCAGATCTTCCATACCTATTCGACATATGGACGCGGGCTCGACATCCTGCTCACCACTTACAACTACCTCGACTTGACGCCGAAGGGCCGCGACGAGGAAGGTATCACGCCGTATCCCATGGCGTGGGTGCGACACCATGACCGGTACGAAAGCGGTCAACAGGCAACGAAGACGAGCCAGCTACTGGAGCCGGTAATTGCGGAATTCCGCGAAGAAGTCGCGATAACTCGGCGGATTCTGGAGCGGGTCCCGGTGGACAAGCTGACGTGGAAGCCGCACCCGAAGTCGATGACGCTGGGGCAACTAGCGGGTCATATCGCTGCCATTCCAGACCGGGCGTCCGGCCTTGCAATGGGAGAAGGTTTCGATGTGCAAAATGCCAATTTTGTACCTCCCCAGCCCAAGGACAAGGAGGAAATACTGGCAGCGTTCGAAGCCAACGTTCGTGAGGGTCAGGCTCGGCTTGAAGCCTTGACCGACGACGGCGCGCTAAAATCCTGGACGCTACGATTCGGAGAGCGTGACGTATTCACGATTCCGCGCATCGGGGTTGTGCGGTCGATCATGCTGAACCACTGGTACCACCATCGCGGACAGCTTTCGGTGTACCTCAGGATGCTTGAGGTCCCGGTGCCAATCATCTACGGGCAAAGCGCTGACGAGAGCCCGTTCGCGTGAGTTATGAGTCCCACCCTGTCATCCAAAACAGTGACGATAAGCCACTCCAGTAAACGCAAATGCGGCGTTTCCCGGGGACCTCAAGGGTGGGGCAACCCGTGATGGAGAGCAACCCCGTCGTGGCTCCTCGCCTCCAACTAGCCGGGAGGGGGTATGAGCGTCTTTACGATTCTTTTCATTATCCTGCTGATCGCCTGGATTCTGGGTTGGGGCGTGTTTCACGTCGCCGGCGCGATGATTCACATTCTGTTGCTGGCCGCAGTGGTCGCGTTAATTTTGCATTTTGTACGAGGCGCGACCCGGGCGGTATGAGCGAGACGGTACCGGTTTAGGGTGCTCAGCCAGTTGGAAGGCCGAGCACCCTTTGAGTGTTTCAGGCGGCAGCGCTATGGCCGTTGCACTTCAGCACTCCGAGAAATCGGTTGAAGGGGCCCACTGTTTCGCCATATTGGTGGGCCATGACACGGGCGATCTGATGGAGATGGGTCAGATCGTGCGCCGCCCAAGTTGCCAACAACTCCGATAATGTCACGCCTCCCAGCACGGGGTGCTGACCGCGCCTTTGCAAATCTGTGGGCTGCAGCTTCCAGGCGCGCAGTTCGAACAGATTGTCTGATCGGACGGCGGCGAATTCATCCAGTACCTGAGCCAGAGATTTTCCTTCTATTTCGCGGGCGTGTCCCTCGCGATCGAACCGATCGAATGGCCGGCCGTCGCCATGTTGAAGAATAATTCGCGCGCGAGGAATCCAGTCGGTGCGTTCGGCGTGAATGAGATGACCAACGACATCGAAGGCTGACCAGGTACCTGCACCTTCGTTACTATGCGTCAAAGTTTCCGGCAGGTCACGCAGCAGCACCGTGAGCGTGGCTGGGGTGCGGGACAGGAGTGCAAGGGTGTGCTGTAAATCGGGTTCCATGATGCGCCTCAAGTAATCGCTAATGGGATTGTAGCGGGAAACCTTGGTGTACGAGGGGCAGCGGGGAGCGGACCTCTAAGGCTAGTCCCTTAAGCGCCTCCTTCCTATCGCGTACAGCACCACGCCTCCACCGACCAGCAGAACGCTGAAGAACACTACCTTCGCTACGGCTAAGACTTTGTTGGGCTCGCTGGGATCAGGCACGATGGACGCAATGATTACGGCGCACGTCGTAATGAACGCAATGACAGACAACATGATGGCAACCGGCTTACCTCCGGGGACGGTGATGACGCCAGGTTCGACAGCCTCGCGCTGCAGGCGGATCATAGCGGCGAACATAAACAGGTAGGGGCCGAAATTGGTGATGATGGTCATGGTCACGAGCACCTGATAGGCGCCGCGAACGGTACTGCCGGCTTGTCCCATGAGGATGAAAGCCAAACAGGCGAGTGCTTGGGTAACCAGAGCGACGGCGGGCGTACCCCAGCGGGAATGCACCCGTCCGAAGGCTGGCGGCAGGTAGCGATCGAGGCCGACGACGAAGGGAATACGGGCGAGGGCGGCCAGGTAAGCGCCTACCCCTCCGAGGTTGGCGAGGCAGATGAGCAGGGCCACGCCGGGGCCGAGGCCATTCCAGCCGATTCGCGCTGCAGCGCTGGTGATGGCCTGCATGATTCCTTCCATGCTGTTGACTTGCTCAGTGGGCAGCGCGACGAGCACGGCGACGGTGCCGAGGATGTAACCTCCGGTGATGAGAGCTCCGCCGGTAATGAGAGCTCGCGGAATGGTGCGGCGCGCGTGCTTGATTTCGTCGCCCATGAACGATGCTGCCTCGGAGCCGCTGAAGGCGTAAAGAATTGTCGCCCAAATACCTAATGTGCCGACGTTCAGGGTGGGGCGCATGGTTGCAGGGGTGAATTGGGTTGCCGAACCGAATTTCGCGCAGGCTAAAATCGCGACCACACACAACAGCGTCACAGGAATCCAGACGCCAAGCGCTCCCAGGTTGCTGAGCCACTTGCCGATGTTCAGGCCAACGATGTTGAGGGCGAGCGCGAGCGCAACACCGAAAAAAGAAAACGCAATGAAGTACCAGGGACTGCGCTGAAATGCGCTCCAGCGTGGCCCGCCCATATATAGGGCGTTGCTGGCGGCAAAATACAGCACGGCGGGAAAGTACGGCAAGTTGCTAGTCCAGTAAATCCATCCGGTGAGGAAGGCGGGGAAGTCGCCGAAGGCGCGCTTCGTCCACAGGTACATGCCGCCTTCCTGCGGATAGCGCGAAGATAGCTCCATTACGCAAAGCGCAAGCGGAATGAAGATGGTCACCAAGCCGACGATCCAGATGGCGACCGAGCTGGGACCCGAGCTGGCGGCGACAGGAATCCAACGAAGACTCAGAGTGGTGACAAGGTAGAAAAGAACCAGGTCGCGGAAACCGAGCACGCGCTTGGGATGGGCGGGTGTGGGCGCGACGGCAATATTGCTCTCAACGACTGGAGTCTTCACGCGATTCTTGGACCTCGCGGACCCAAAGAACACCCGCGAAGCGCAAAAGCGGCGCTTCGCCGGGACCAGGTTCGTCCGCGCGGTCCGTTTCAATATAACGAATCGTTACCCCAGGGCTGAAGCCATGCCCTTCAAAGCCGGTTTCCACGCTTCTCGCGCCCACCGATCAGAGTGCCAAGAAATATCTGTAGAACTCCTCATCGCGCTTCCAGCCAAGGCGCTCGTACAGCCGCTGGGCTGTGTAATTGTCGGTCGCAGTTTCTAGCATCAGGCCGTCGGCCTGCGTGCTCTCGGCAAATTGCCGTGCCCGATTCAACAGCGCGTGGCCTACGCCGTGTTTGCGGGCGTCAGGCGAGACGTACAGGTCGCTGAGAATCCATTGTCGCCTCAATTGCAGCGAAGAAAAAACGGGATACAGGTGGACCAGTCCAATGGCCTGTGTGCCGAGTTGCGCAAAGAACATCACCGATTCGTTCTTGCTGAGCCGGGCAAATAGAAAGCGACGCGCCGCGTCTTCGTTCGACGGCTGCTTGTAGAACTGGCGGTAGGCATCGAACAGCGGCGACAGAGCGCCGACATCGGCGGGAGTCGCCTGCAGAATCTGAAGTGAATCGAGGTCCATTACGACAAGGAAACACGGCGGGAGTAACGCGTCAACTACTATCGTCCATAGTTGCCGGTGCGAGTTACCCGCCACCGCGCTTGAAACAAGTTGCAACTGAATTCTGTTCCACAGGACTTTCGCGCTAAACGGGATTTAGTTTATGATTCGCGCGATAGTCGAGCGTGCTTGAGCCCACTCCGCGCCAGCGGAGGCACGCCGATACGGGGACGGGGTGAAACCTGACAGGTTTGCTCCGCTTTAGGAGCACTGGGGAGCTTGGATGGCTGAATACGCTGCAAATCAGAGTTCTATTGCAGAGGTCCCAGTGAAGCGCTCGGTACGCAAGCGCTCACTGATACTCTCTGCCGCCATGCATCATTTTGCCAACCATGGGTATGAAGCCGCGCGTGTCGGCGACATGGCCAGCCAGCTTGGCATCGCCAAGGGTTCGGTCTTCCAGCATTTCGGCAGCAAGGACGGACTGTTTTTCGAGGCATACAAGTCAGCCTTGCGAGCAATTCCGGCTTATCTCGATGTTCCTCCGGATGTGAAGCTGGCCGGATTTTTCGCGGTGGTGCGCTATCGCCTGTCGCTGCCGGTTGAGTTCTGGAAGCAGTACTGGGTGCCGTATCGCGTTCTTGTGCTGGGCAACTACGGCTCGGACCTGAATCTGAAGAAACGCATCGCGCATTTCGTCGCTACCGAGGATCCGCTCGGCACGGCAGCATTTGTCAGGATGGGAATTGAACGGGGCGAGGTTCGCACTGATGTCGACCCGGTGCTGCTCACGTCAATCCTGGAGTGCACGTTCGAACGCATGCAGGATTTCCTGCTCACATCAGAGCCAGATCGCGACCTATTTCATCGGACTGGAAATTTCAGGGGCAGCCGCGAACAGCTGGTTGACCAGTTCATCACGATCCTGCAGGGAGCGATCGGAACACCGCGCGCTGCGTAGCAAGACCCTGATTAACTCCCTCTGCGCTAAAGCCGCTTTAAAAAAAAGGCGCGTTTTCGGACGGCCTGAAGGCCGTTAGCTTCAAAATAGCACTTAATCAGAGCTTGTTGTGGGACTGGCCGATGCGCCTGTTATGATGCCTCCCGCACCCACTATCGGGAGGTTGGATGGAGCCGTCGCTGGACGAAATTCTGCATTCATATAACGATCAAGATCCATTAGAAGAGGCGTTTACCATACCTGCGTCCTGGTATGTGGATGAGCGCGTCGCCGAGCTGGAGCGTCGCTACGTGTTCGCTGGAACGTGGCAGGTCGTCGCCGGCGTCGACCAGCTGAGGCGCGCGGGACAGTTTGTCACGCGGGAAATCGCGGGCGAGCCGATCGTCCTGGTTCGCGGGAATGATGGTGAGTTGCGGGCCTTCTACAACGTTTGCAGACACCATGCGGCGGCGGTGGTAACAGAGATGGAAGGAGAGGTGAGTATTTTTCGCTGCCCTTACCACGGCTGGAGTTACGGGCTGGATGGTTCGCTGAAGGGCGCGCCGGAGTTCGATGGAGTGTGCAAGTTCGATCGTGGGCAGAACGGCTTGGTGCCGGCGCAGGTGGCTGCGTGGGAACATTTTGTTTTTGTGAATCTTGATCCCAAGGCCAGTTCGCTGGAGACGTTTCTGGGGCGATTGGTGAACCGGGTTGAGCCGCTTATGCTGTCGCAGGTGAAGTTTTTTGAGCGAAGGACGTACTCGTTGAACTGCAATTGGAAAGTGTTTGTCGATAACTATCTGGACGGCGGCTATCACGTGCCGCATCTGCACAAGGCGCTGAACAGTGTGCTGGATTATCGGCAGTACACCATCGAAAACGAGGACCGGTATTGCCTGCAGTCAAGCCCGATGGTGGCGTCGGAGCTGGACGCGGCAACTTCGGCCACGCGCCAAGGCGACCGCGCCTGGTACTTCTGGCAGTATCCGAACTTCATGATGAACCTGTATCAGGGCTACATGGATACTAACCTCGTGCTGCCCGATGGGCTCGACCGCTGCAAGGTGATTTTCGACTTCTATTTCGACGACGTGGGCGAGGCCGCGGCAGAGAAGAATCGCCAGAGTATCGCTGTAGGCGAACGGGTGAACGACGAAGACATTGGCATCTGCCAGAGCGTGCAGCGGGGGCTACACTCGCGTGCGTATGGGGCGGGAAGGTTATCGGTGCGAAGAGAGGCCGGGGAGCACCTGTTTCATCGCTTGCTGGCCAATGATTTGAAGAGGGGGATGTAGCCGGTTGGCCGCTACGCGGCCTCGAAATTCATAATTCTGCTCCAGGGGGCTTGTGCCCTGGCTAAAACGACGTCGTCGCTACGCCGACTAGAACTCGCGACACCCCTAACTCGTTAGGGCTGAGGGAAAGTGTTCGTTCCCACCCCGTCGCAAACTACGGCGATTAGTGTGGGGCACCAAATGGTTTTTTCTAGTGTTTGCGCAGCTCTTTCGCGATCTCGCGCGCGGCGTTGGCCCCAGAGCCGCCCGTCAACCCGTTACCGGGATGCGTGCCCGAGCCGCACAAATAGAGGCCTTTGATGGGCGTCCGGTATTGGGCCCAGTCGAGCAGCGGTCGCATGGTGAACAACTGATCGAGCGCCAGTTCGCCGTGGAAGATGTGTCCACCGGTGAGGCCATAGGTATGTTCAAGGTCTTTGGGCGTGATGGCTTCGCGGGCTTCGATCAGGTTGGGCAAGTCGGGCGCGAATTGAGCCAGCGTATTCACCACCACATCGCCAAGCGCATTTCGCTGCGCATCCCAGTCCCCATTCCGCAACTTGTAGGGCGCGTACTGCATGTAGATGGACATGACGTGCTTGCCTGCGGGCGCGAGCGACCGGTCGTGCAGAGTCGGAATAGTTGCTTCGAGATATGGGTGTTGTGAAAATTCGCCGTACTTCGAAGCGTCGAAGGCGCGCTCGAGGTAATCGACTTCGGGCGAAATCTGAATGCGGCCGCCGAGCAACGATGTGTCGCCGTTCACGCCTTTGAAGTCCGGCACCCCGCTCAAGGCGAGGTTTACCTTCGCGATCGTGCCGCGCATGCGGTAATGCTGGAGGCGCTGCAGAAAGCTCGGCGCGAGATGCTGCGCATCGACAAAACCGAGCAACGTTCGCTTGGGATCGGCGTTGGAAATTACGGCCCGCGCATCAATCTCGGCGCCATCGCTGAGAACCAGCCCAGTTGCCACACCGTCCTTGACTTTAACCTGCGCGACTTCAGCACCGGTACGAATCTCCACTCCGGCGGCTTGCGCCGCAATTGCCATGGCGGTGGTGAGCGCGCCTGCACCACCCATGATGTAGGTCGCTGCACCGGCCGGGTTGCCGTCAGTGGCAGCGCGCAGCAGGAGGGTCGCCCCTGATCCTGCCGACCACGGGCCGAAGAAGGTTCCGAAGATGCCTTGCGCGGCGATGGTGGCACGCAACAGTTCGCTATCGAACCACTCGGCCACGAGATCGGCAGCGGCCATCGGCATCCAGCGAAAGAGGCGGTAGAAATCTTTCTCCTCGAGACCGCGGATCTTGCGGCCGGCCTTCAAGAGCTCGAAGACGTTGCCCGAGATGGGCTCGTCAATGTCGGGCGGCGTCATGCCCAGTAACTGATCGAGCACGGAGGCGATGTGCGCCAGCGCAGTCTGAAACTGCGCATACCGAGCAGCCTCTCTCGTCGAGTACTTTGCGATTTCCTGCTGGGTGCGGCCGCTATCGGAATACAGCACGAGATGGTTGCCGTTGGGAGAAAGCGAAAGGGCCCGAATCTCGGGCACGTAGGTCTTAAGGCCGTGCGCAGCCAGATCCATGTCGCTGACGATTTCGGGACGAATGGTTCCGGTAGAATGTGCCAGCGTTGAGCAGCGAAAGCCCGGGTGAAATTCGCTGGTAATGGCGCATCCCCCGACTTGCGGGCGGCGTTCGAGAACGAGTGGCTTGAGTCCGGCCCTGGCGAGATAGAAGGCGGTGACCAGTCCGTTATGCCCTGCTCCGATAATGACGACGTCGCGTGTCTCCGCCATGGCCTAGTTGCTTCCCTTCCCTTGCTTCAGGATCTCCATGGCCGCGAGGCGACCGTTGGCGCCCATGATGCCGCCGCCAGGATGTGTGGCGGAACCGCACATCCAGAGATTCTTGATGGGTGTCTTGTATTGCGCCCAGCCGGGCACGGGACGCAGGAAAAACAACTGCTCCAGCGTGAGCTCGCCCTGAAAGATGTTGCCCTCGGTGAGACCCCATTCGCGCTCGAGATCGAGCGGCGTGACCACCTGCTTGCCGACGATAATGCCCTTCAAGTTGGGTGCGTACTCGGCAACCGTGTTGATGACGTTGTCGCCAAATTCTTCTTTGATTTCATCCCAGGTGCGTTCCTTGAGTTTGTAAGGCGCGTACTGCACGAAGCACGACATGACGTGCTTGCCGGGAGGCGCAACCGATGGATCGGTGAGGCTAGGGATGACCATGTCGATATAAGGTCTGTGCGAGTAGCGGCCGTACTTCGCATCGTCGTAGGCATGCTCCATGTAATCAACGCTGGGCGAGATGGAGATCGCGCCGCGGAGGTGCTTTCCCGGTCCGGGCAAGCAGGTGAAATTCGGCAGCGCGTCAAGGGCGAGATTCACTTTGGCAGAAGAGCCGCGGTACTTGTATCGCTTCACCTCGTCGCGGAAGTCGTCGGGCAGGTGCTTGGCGTCGATCATCTTGAGGAAGGTAAGATTAGGATCGACGCTAGAGGAGATGATGGGCGCGTGGAATTCATCGCCGTTGGTTGTAGCGACACCGACGGCCTTGCCCTCTTTGATGAGGATTTGTGCGACGCCTACTTGCGTGTGAATTTCGGCGCCAGCTTCGCGGGCAGCGTCAGCGATGGCGTTCGAGATCGCGCCCGTTCCTCCGCGGGCGAATCCCCAGGCACGGAAAGCTCCATCAATCTCACCCATGTAGTGGTGCAGCAGAACGTAGGCCGTTCCGGGCGAGCGCACACCGAGGAAGGTGCCAATAATTCCTGAGGCCGACATCGTTGCCTTGAGGACGTCGGTCTCAAACCACTGGTCGAGGAAGTCTACGGCGCTCATGGTCATGAGTTGTACCTGGTTGTACTTATCCTCGCCGTTGAGGTCTTTGAAGCGACGGCCGAGGAAGAGCAGCTTCATCAGGTCCTTCGGGTGCAGCGTGGTGGGATCAGGTGGCACCATGCTGAGGATCGGCTTGACGAAGCGGCACATGTGCACCATTGCCTTGCCGAACTCGTCGTAGGCCTCAGCGTCGAGCTTGGAGTGGCGAGCGATCTCGCGGCGCGTGACACCGTGGTCATTGACACGCCAGAGATAATCGCCATTAGGCATGGGCGTGAAGGTACCGTCGAGGGGCAGGATCTCGAGGCCGTGGCGTGGGAGATCGAGCTCACGGATGATTTCCGGACGCAACAAAGAAACCACGTAGGAGCACACAGAGAATTTGAAGCCGGGGACGATTTCTTCCGTGCAGGCAGCACCGCCAAGCACATAACGGCGCTCGAGGACGAGGACTTTCTTCCCTGCTTTCGCCAGATAGGCCGCATTGACGAGACCGTTGTGCCCGCCGCCGATGACAATGGCGTCGTAATTTCCCGATGAGTTTGATGGCATAGGGCTTTGCGATGAAAACAGGTCATTCTAAATGGGGCGCGAGAGGTTTGTCTGTAGCCGGAATGTCATTCAGAACACAGAGGAGTTCATTTCTTTTCAATCAAAGACAGGAGCGCATCGCTTAGCGGCTGTTGAAGATCCCTCTGTTTTTGCCAAAGGTGAGGCAAAAGGTTGAGATGTCGTTAGGTTTGTCGTGCATGTCCTTGCTACCACTTCGTGAGCGCCGCTATAATCCGCGCTTACCGCTTCCATCGAGGTATTTCGTCTTGCCCGTTGGTACTGCTGTTCACGAACGCACGTTTCCGCTTTGCACCAGCCTGAACTACCGCGAGTGGTCGGGATTCTATGCCGTCAGCGTTTACGAGACGCACCACGAGCACGAATACAACGCCATTCGCAATGCCGCGGCGCTTATCGATGTGACCCCGCTGTTCAAGTACGTGATCAGCGGGCGAGACGCGACGAGGTTCGTCAACCGCGTGCTGGCCCGCGACATAAACAAGATCGGCGTGAACCAGGTAATTTATTGCTGCTGGTGCGATGAGGAGGGCAAGGTCATCGATGACGGCACGATTACACGGCTGCAAGAGAATACGTATCGCTGGACGGCCGCCGATCCCAATTTGCGATGGTTCCGGCAAAGCGCGATTGGGCTCGAGGTCCAGATCGAGGACATTACCGAACAGGTGGCGGCCTTAGCTCTGCAGGGGCCGACCTCGGGCAAGCTTCTGCAAAGCGTAGCGGAGGCCGATATCAGCAACCTGAAGTACTTTCGCAAAACCAGCGGCAAGATCGCCGGCGTGCAGGTGGATATCTCCCGAACCGGCTATACCGGTGATCTTGGTTACGAGATTTGGATTTCCTGGCACGAAGCCGTGAGAGTTTGGGACGCGCTGATGGACACCGGCCGGCAGTTCGACATTCATCCGACGGGAATGCTGGCGCTGGACGTGGCGCGCATTGAAGCCGGTCTGATTCTGGCTGACGTCGATTATGTCAGCAGCAAGAAGGCGCTGATTCCTTCGCAGAAGTACTCACCTTACGAGATCGGGCTCGCCAAACTGGTGCATCTCGACAAAGACAACTTTATCGGCAAGCAGGCGCTGGTGCGCGAGAACAAACGCAGACCCGAGCGAGTGCTGGTCGGTCTCGAGGTTAACTGGACCGAGGTCGAGGAACTGTTCGACGATATTGGTCTACCACCGCAAACGCCGGCAACAGCATCGCGCGTGCATGTCCCCGTGTATCGGGGGCGCGAGCAGGTGGGGAAGGTTACTTCAACGACGTGGTCTCCCCTGTTGAAGCAGTTGATCGCGCTGGCCAGTGTGGAGCCTGCGTACGCGAAGCCCGGCACGAAGTTGCAGATGGAGCTTACAGTGGAAGCGGTACGGCACCGCGCGACTGCGACCGTCAGGCAGTTGCCGTTCTTCAATCCGCCGCGGAAAACAAAGACGCCAGTCTAACGGTAGAGCTCTCTTAGAGGTTTCGAAATTCGGCGGGAGGGTTAGCGTCGATTGGAAACAGTAACGCCAGCCTCATTGCCGCGGTGATAGAGCAGGCGCTCTACCGTCTGGTCCATGGTGTCGAGCAGGCTAACCCCAGCGGGGGTATTGCGAACCTCATCCAATTGACGTTCCCATTCCAGTGACGACTGTTCAGCTTCTTTGGCAGCACTGCGCATGGTACTGGGAAGTACCGTATAGCCTAGCCAGATAAGCATGGCGACGACAAAGGCTAAGGAGTTTACAGTGTTCAGCGTCCGGAAGCCCAGCCTGGTGTGGTGCGACATCGCCGTTACTACCAACATGTTGATCGCCGCAAAAAAGCCAAACCCAATGGCGATACCGAACACTAGATTCCGGCGCGAGATCCCCAGGTACTCGCTGAACAGGAGCATGAAGAGAACCATTCCGCACTGCATCATGCGCACACATCGACTCACCAATAGAATCGCCGCACTAATGGTGTCAGCATCGCTGGAATGCCAAGAGGTGACTGCCCACATGCCTGTTACCAAAAGCACAACCAACGCGCACCAGCGGATGAGAATGACGCTCAGGTCGCGCAGCGCTTCGTAGGGACGAAAGGCATCTTTGAAGATTTCCAACAGAACTGCGAAAGAGACCACAGCGCTAAGGGCAGTTAATGTCCAGGAAACGTAGTACCAGTTAACCCAATGACGGAGAGGAAACTCGATCGCGAACGAGAGGATTTGAAACAGTGTGTAGTTGAAGAAGTACGGAAAATCGCGATGAAGTTTGCGCCGGTACATCGCTACGGCGATTACTGCCATAAGCACTGGCGTCAGCCACCAGAGCAAGTAATTGAACGAATACAGTCGCATAGCAGCCTCAGCAATGTTAGCTCTAGAGGCGGCGTCATACAACACCTAACTTGCGGTTGGATCAGTCCCACCCGTTGGTAGCACCATGGAGTGGCACAAGAGTGGGGATTATACTGTGGGGTTTTATGGAATGCTTCGCCCCCGAAATTAAAGCCGCATTGCGCGCCACTTCGCGTCGTTATGTACTGGGATCCCAGTTTGTTCCCGGACGGCAGGTCGCTATCGGGCCACCATCGCTGGCCATCTCGCGCAACTGGGTGCTGGGATCGCAGTTCGTGCCCGGACGGCAGGTCGCTATCGGGCCACCATCGCTAGAGGTCGTGGGTATGGGAACATTGACCGTTTGGTCAGCGGGAGTATTATGTGCGCTTACACCGATCACCAGACCAAACAGCAGAATCACTGTAGCGGACCAGTATTTCTTCATTTTCTATCTCCTACGAGTCGTACGAGACCCAAGCTGGGGGATTACTTGTTGCTGTGCGACACGGGGTCGCCGGTGTCGACGGCGTTAGCCGACAAACTGATAATCGGAGACGTTCCATCGCCGATCATGACGACCGATTCAGGTGTCGGTTTTGAAGTGGTTATGCCGCTGGCTGCGGAGATAACCCCCGCGACCATCAAGCTCGCAAGAACGCCAAGGAACGTCTTTTTCATGGTGAATCTCCTGTTGTAGAGTCGTGCCAAGCCGTACGACGACCGTACAAACGATTTTCGTACAGACTATTGAGCCTATACTGCTTGAATTCTAAGATTCCGATCGATGCAGAGGAGCGAAATTGACGATTAAAAAGTGATCTAAAGTGGCAAGAAGATCAGCACTGAAAACGCCGTAATGCAACGGCCGAAAGCTACGGTACACTCCACTGACCAGCTCCGGCGTCTGAGCAATAGGGCTCTCTCTGACTGAATTATAGAAAGGCGGTTCTCCGAGCTTTTACAGCATTTTGGGAGCCGCCTAACACTTTGGTACATGTACTTCTGATTCAAGAGTGGTTACTTCACCAACTTATAGGCTATCTCAATGTTACTTTCGTGCCGTCCTCGCTTGGTTACTTGCGCAACTGACGGCTTGAGTGCAACCAATAACATCCATCATGCCAGACTGCAAGCTAAATTCCGCGCTGGACCTAAGCAGTGACGTACTTTCGAAACTCGCAAACAAGTTTCCCGCCGCGGAAGTGATGCAAATTTGCCCGAACTGCTCGGCTCGCCTGGCAAACCAGCATTGCAAACTCGTCTGTCCGACCTGCGGGTTTTATCTAAGCTGCTCGGACTTCTAGTGAGCCCTTGCGAATCGTAGTTCGGTATTTTTCGATTCGCTGCTTTCATCATCCGGCTCGCACGCAAATCATCAAGCTTCGTGTACCTTGATTCCAGCACTTTTGAATGGAGGAGAACTCACATGCAACGTACAGGCAGCGCCCACTGGTCGGGCGGATTGAAAGATGGTAAGGGCTCTGTTTCGACACCGAGCGGGGTCCTGCATCAAACCCAGTACTCTTTTAGCACGCGTTTTGAAAATGGAATCGGCACTAATCCCGAAGAACTGATTGCCGCCGCCCACGCAGGGTGTTTCAGCATGGCGCTATCAGCACAACTTGGTAACGCAGGCATGACTGCAGAAAGCATTGACACAACGGCCACAATCACGCTGGAAAAGACCGACAACGGATTCGCCATCACCGCATCCCACCTCGACGTAACGGCCAAGATCCCAGGCGCGGACAAGGCAAAATTCGATGAGGCTGCTCACGCAGCCGAGACCGGTTGCCCAGTTTCGAAGGTCCTGAATGCGAAGATCAGTTTGAATGCAAAGCTGATTTCGTGAGGAAGAACCGAAACAAGCGTTCCGACGAGAAGCGCGGGGAGATCAGGCCGCGTTTCATTTTCGTTCGGGCAACCTAGCTTGCAGGCGGAACTCTGATGCAGTAGTGCTAGCTTCGGGAGCGCAGGATCTCTCGAATTTCGCGGTTGATGCGAGCGGCTTCTTCGGCGGCAGAGTTAATGAGTGCCAACCAGCGGGAATCCTGGCCGTCCAGTTTGGACTGGCCCAGGAGGTATGCAGCCTGCATGACATTCTCGATGGCGTTGCTGAGCTGGTGGGCTAAGGTTCGCAATGTGGAGACCGTGTCTTCAGGCAGCTTCTTGAGCTCTTCCTCCATGATTCAACCGCAGTTCCCCGACGAAGATTAACGCCATCGTTCGAAGCGCTCCGAAGGGCTCACGCGTCCAATAACCACTCCCACCCAAGATATTATGCAATCGAAAACTTAACACATTTGCTGCTGTAAGTTTCGCCGAGAAAGTCCCAGGGGGCATTAAACGTCGTGCGCTTACAAAGGCCTGTTGTCAATCCTGAATACCAACGACGCGAACCGGCTGCCTAGAGTCTGGTGAATATTACTGATATGATGCCCCCATCGCCAAGCTCGTCTCGAGCCCTCAGATGGGAAGACTGCGCCTCAAAACCAAGCTGCTTCTGGCTATCAGCGGGATGGTGTTCGTACTCGTTGCTGTATTCAGCTACGTCTACATCTCGCACCGCCTCCGCCAGAGCACGTCGGAAGCATACATACGCGCCGACTTCATAGCGAAGGAGATCGAGGAGAGCGCTCGCGAAGCCACCCAAATCGATCTGGAGGAGTTGGGCGTGGACGTCAGCGACCCGGCGCGCGTCCAAGCCGCGCTGGAGCGGCGAATTCAGGAAGATAAAGGCCTGAATACGCTGCTGCAATCGATTCTCGCCTACTCATTTTCGGTTTACGACGCGGGAATCACTGATGCAAGCGGGCGTACCATCGTTCACACGGACGCCTCTCTGGTGGGAACGCCACTCGAGCCAAGACCAAATTACAACGACGTTTTATCCGCCAACGTATTTAAGCAATTGGGGATTATTTACGGCCCTCCGCGCGTCTATGACCTGATCCTGGCGATTCGCCGGGGAGAGAATGAGCGATTCGGATCCATTCGGGTTGGCATCTCGACGGTCTTCTTAAAAACAGAGCTGGCCCCGCAGCTCAATCGCGCCCTGACCTATTCCGCGATAGCCATTCTCTTGTCGCTCGCGCTGGCGGCAGGCGTTTCGAACATTGCCCTGCGTCCATTGGAAGCCATTGGCCGCCGCTTGGACCAGATGACGGCTGAGGTTCCAGACAGCCATCCCATGCCCGATCTTGGAAGGATAGACGAATATGGTCTGGTGAACACAAAGATTGATCGTCTGGGGCGGCAGATTCGGGATGTAAAGGAAGTCTTCACCACGTTAAAGGGCAACGTCGATCAGGTAATGGGATCGTTGCAAGAAGGCGTGGTGCTGTTCACTAACGAGAACAAGGTCGTCTTGGTAAGTGCCTCGGCCGAACGCTTTCTGGGGCGCTCGCGCGAGGAGACGCTGGGCCGGTCAGTAGAGGAAATCTTCACTGACGCCAGCAAGCTAGGGCAGATTGTGCTCGATGCCTTTGCTCTGCACCATGTCATTTCGCAACGCGAAATAGAATTGGAAAATGGACGGCGGATTCAGATCGCCCTCGACTTTATCGCCGAACGCGGACAGCGCATCGGGGCCTTGCTAACCATGCGTGACGCCGAGAGTGTCCGCCGGGTGGAGAACGAACTGGAGCTGTCGCAGCGCATCACTGCGATCGGACGGCTGACGTCAGGGGTGGCACATGAAGTCAGAAATCCGATTAATGCCATCGTGGTTCACCTGGAGCTGCTGCGCGAAAAGATGAAGGCCGTGAACGCCCAAGACGACGACTCAAGGAGGCACGTCGATATTATCGGCAACGAAATCCAGCGTCTCGATCGAGTTGTTAAGGCCTTGGTGGATTTCAATCGTCCGATCGAGCTGCGATTCGTCACTTTCGACTTGCGGCGCTTGATTGACGACGTCACCATGCTAGCCGCGCCGGACGCGGCGCGCGGCGGTGTGTTTATGGTCACCCGTACAGGGACCGACAGCCTGCCCGTGAAAGCTGACAACGACCTGCTAAAGCATGCCGTGCTGAACATAGTGCTAAATGGCGTACAGTCGATGGAAGATGGCGGCGGCGAGCTGGAGATTACGACTCGGCATGACGAGAGCAGTGCAACCATCGCGGTTCGTGATCAGGGCAAAGGCATCCCACCGGAAATCCAGGACAAAGTGTTCAACCTGTTTTTCACGACCAAGAAAGGCGGTAGTGGCATCGGCTTGGCGATGAGCTACCGCGTAATGCAGTTGCACGGCGGGTCGCTGAGTTTCGAATCGGAGATAGGTAAGGGCACCGTGTTTCGTTTGACGCTTCCGCTGGCTCGCCAGCTGATTGCAGAAGCGAAGGAGGTTTTGACCACCACCACGTAGCACATGGCGGAAACCAAGTCACACTCCGAGCCTCACACCTAGCGCCCGAGAGGCACGAGTGTTTATCATAGAGAGAGCTCTCTGGCCCTGTTCGGCTGGCGCTGAACGAAAAAGAGCTGAGTTCCTGCATGAAGTCTGTGCGCAAATTCGTCGCTGTTGGCTCTTTGGTGTTGCTCCTTGTCCTGCAAGGGTGCGGCAAGAAGGAAAATACAGGCTTGCCTCGCCAAACTCAGGCACCAACGGTGTCCGTCGTTCTGCCGAACGAGATCCCTCTCACAGAGGGGGAAGAACCCGAACGACCGACTCCCCCAGTTGCAGAACCGCCACCGACGCCACAACCAGCAAATACGAAACCGAGGAAGCCGCCGAAGAACTCCGGCACGGCGAAGAAGTCGAACCCTCCAGCGACTGCACCTTCGTCGAACCAGAGCGCCCAGAATACTCAAACCATTGCAAACGCTCGCCCGAAGAATCCGGCGGACACGGCAGCCATCGCAGCTGCAATACCTAACTATCAGGTCACGCAACAGAAGGAAGAAACCACCCGCATGGTGGATGCTACCGAGAACGCGCTGAAGGGACTTACAAGATCGCTCAACGATAACGAAAAAGCGATGAAGACCCAGGTTCAGTCTTACCTGCAGCAGTCACGCAAGGCAACCACTGACGGGGATTTCGAGCGCGCCTACCTTCTCGCCAAGAAAGCACAAGTACTGGCCGAGGCACTACTCAAGAAATAAATAAGGCATTCAACGGCGGTGGTGGATTCACTTCTTGGCAGGGCCCGCAGCACTGATTTTGCCTGCCATCTCCTTTGCCGGGCCCTGGTAGGGTCCATCGATGGCAGACGCCTTCTGCAACGCAGCCAGCGCTTCAGCTTTGTGGTTTTGCTTGGCATAGGCGTAGCCGAGGTAGAACAGTGCCTGCTGCTGGTCGGCTGGATCGGCTTGCAGCAGTGAAACAGCCGTTTTCAAATCCGTGATTGCGGGCACCAACTTTTCCTGGCTCAACTCGGCGCGGCCTAAGCACACGTGGGCCAAACCCGCGTACGATTTCTTCTCCTTGTCGTCGGGATTCGGTCCGACAAGAGTCAGCACCTTATTGGCATAGGAAGCAGTCTTGCTTGCTTCCTTCGGGTCGGCTGCGTAAGCGTCGGCCATCATCAGCAGAGTGGGCAGGCTGTTGGGATTGGCCGCGAGCGCTTTTTCCCCGTAAGCTACCAGCCGCTGAGGCTGCTTCAGCTGACTCAGACTGTAGAGTGCGAGCTGCGAAATCTGGGGCTCGAACTTCGATTTCGGAAAAGCCGGTGTAAACTTCTCGATTTCGGCCATGCGCTTATTCGGGTCCTTTTCCGACGCAATGACGTTATAGGCAGACGTCTCCAGAAAATCGTAGTCATTTTTAACCGAGCTCTGTTCGTTGGCAATTTTGGCTGTCCAATCGACATCTGAGACATCGGCCGGTTTGGTTTGCCTGGCGATTGAGTTGTACACATTCGCACCCAGCAGGACATAATCCATCACCTTGCCGTTGTCCTTCATTGCTTGGGCGATGGTGGCTTGTGACATGATAATGTCGAGATTGTTGGGATAGGCCTCCAGCGCTGTGCTGCCGTATTGCATCGCCTTGGCGGTGTCGCCTGCGGCGAGGTACAGTTGCGAGATCTGCCATTCCGCGTACGCCACCGCTGCCTTGTCATCGGAATACTTCTTTATGAATTCCTCGTAGGCAGCGATGCGCTTCTGGCCATCGTTCTCAGCGGCAATCGTGGCCAGATCCTTGTCTTCCGGAGTGCCGGCGGGAATCACAATGGGATTGTTCTGAGACCATGAGCTGAGGCAGGAGCTGAAGATCAGGAGGAGAAGGAAGGAAGATACTCTGCGCATGTCGAACCTCGAGGCAGGCGCGCCGGATGAATGAGTCACGCGGGCGCTTTGTGAGTAGCAGGAAATCCTAACGCGTTTCCGGCGGAGAGGCTATAAGGAAGCGCACAAACTCAACTACCTACTTCCGGCCTTGACGTTTTTGGGCAACGACGAGGCCCCGCGGAGTCGGCAGCAGCACCACCGAGATGAGGCCATCGCGTTCCATCTTCAGCGCGGCTTCGCGGACTTGCTTGAGGTGCGAACTGGCGTCGTGCATAAGGATGATACCGAAGGGCGAGATTTTCGGGAGAAAATGCCGAACTTCCTGCTCCCGAATAGGCATGTCACTGTCACTGAACAACAGGTCGATAGTGCCTTCGACCTGCAGTTCCAGGCTGGACTGGTTGCGCAACTCAATGAGGCCCGCAAAAGGTGAGGCAGTAAACTTCTCCCTGGCCGTCCCGTAGACCTTAGGATCGAACTCGCACGTAACGATGCGTCCGAAGCCGTTCATGCGCAGCCCTTCGGCGATCCACAGAGTGCTGACGCCCATGAAGGTTCCGGTTTCGACGACGAGGTTGGGCTTAATGGTCGTTACCAGCGTGCGCAGAAACTCCAACACCTCGACTTCAGCGGTCATGGAGTCGTACATGCTCCACCGCTCAGGGTGAGGACACTCGGGGGTAGGACGGTGATACTCAGGCACGAGAGCACCAGCGCGCTCCTTGGCTTCGCGCATGATGCGATGTTCCTGTTTTTCTTTCTTACGGAAGAGGCGGTGGAGGCGCAATGGGCGTCACCTGAGTCGCTGTTCGCTGCTCGTCTTTTGCTCTTCGTTTCGCTCCCATTAGCATCTTCGTCGAAGGGAGAGGAGCGAAAGGCGAAGAGCCTTTCCAGTATATGCGACAGGCAGGGCCTGCAATCTAGGTTACAGTGAACTTATGCGCGAGGCGTTTCAGCATCGCGGGATGAGGCTGCTATTTGTGGCCAACCTCGTCTCGATGATCGGCAGTGGAATGAATGCTGCAGCGGTCATCTGGTTCATCCTCCAAGCCACGGGCAGTGAGGTGTCGCTGGGACTCCTGGTTGCGCTGCAAACCCTGCCCTCGCTGGTTCTTCTCCCCTTCACCGGCGTCATCATTGATCGCGAAGACCGTCGTCACGTGATGATGTGGCTCGACGTGGCTCGCGGTCTGATCATTTTGATTGTGGCAGGGCTGGCGCTGCTACACAGAGTGCAGGTCTGGCAGTTGTACGGGATGACGATCCTCGTCGCCGTAGGCTTCTGGATGTTCTGGCCGACCATTAACGCGCTTGTGCAGGAACTCGCGCCGCTCGAAAAGCTTGTCGATTTCAACTCGCTGATGCTGGCCGCCGTACAGGGCGGGTGGGTGCTGGCAGGCGCAGTCGTTGGGTTTCTGTACAACAAGATCGGGCTGGGTGGAATTCTCCTGCTGGACTGCGCGACTTACGCGGTCTCGATTGCCTGTGTTTACCAGGTGCGCAAAGGACGCGTGACAGTAACACACCTTAAACCAACCGAGGAGAAGGCAGCGCCGGAGGGCACGGTGGCACGCTACCTGCACGAACTGGTGGAGGGAATACGGTATGTCCACAGTCGCAAGCAAGTTCGGTTGCTGGGCTTGGCCTGGTCGCTGTTTATCGCGGCTATGATGACGCAGGGCGTAATCTCGGCCCCGCTCAGCGATCGCATCTTGCATCGCGGAGCAGTCGGATACGGTTGGCTCAATGCGGGATGGGCCTTTGGCGCATTTACCAGCATGTTCTATGCATCTCAGTTCATTCGGCGCAATGGGGCACATCGCTCTGTAACTCTCACCATGTGCGTGATTGCTTCGGCGCTGCTGCTGTTGCCGCAGATCCCGTGGATTGTTGTTGCGGTACCAATCTATTTCGTCATGGGCTCGGGACGAGGGATAGGAGGCATCGCCATCCAGTCGGAGATGATGGAGCTGGTGCCCAAATACTACATGGGAAGAGCGCAGAATACGTTCTTCTTTCTGTCGAGCGCGCTGCAGATTGTGACCGCAATGATAGCCGGTGAGGCGGCGCACCGCGATGGACTGCGATTCGGTTTCTATATCGTCTCGGCGATGTACTTTGGGGCGGCGACCATGGCCTGGCGGGCGGTGCGAGCGGCAGAAGAAGTCACGGTGGAAGAACAAACCGCGGCAGACTAAGTCCACGATTTATTCCAGACTGCGGTTCCGATACTGTCTCCACAGGTAAACTGCGACAATCAGGGCAATCACGAAGATCAACAGGTTGGCGCGGCCAACGAGTCGCACTAGGCTTTGCCAGTGCTGTCCGAAGAAATAGCCAACGCAGGAGATGACAGTCACCCAAAGCGCCGCTCCCAGGAAATTGAAAAGCACGAATGTGCGCCAGTGCATGCGCAACACACCGGCCAATGGTCCCGCAATCACGCGCATGCCGAAGACGAAGCGCGCAAAAAACACCGTGGCAGGCCCGAAGCGGTCAAACAGTTTCTCGCCGCGTGCGATTTTCTCGTCGGAAACGCGAAAGAAGCGTTGGTAGCGGAGGAGCAGCGGGCGCCCGCCGTGGAATCCGATCCAATAACCCAGGTTGTCGCCAAGTATACAGGCAGCGATGGCCACGATGATTATGAGCGCAAGATGCAGCTGGCGCTCCTGCGAGGCAAGAAAACTGGCCAACAACAGCATGGTTTCCCCGGGCAGCGGGATGCCGGCGTTCTCCAGCAGCAGGGTCACTGCTAACGTCCAGTAACCGTGCGTATGGAAGTAGTTGCGGAGTACCTCGAAGAGGTGAGCGAGCATCAGGACTGGCGCGACTCCGCGACGGCGTCGGGAACTGCGTGTGCTTCGGCCTGCAAGGGCGTGGCGGGAGTGTCGTGCAGCAGGAAATCGAGCACGATGCGGTTGAACTCCGCGGGAGTCTCTTCGTAGGGCATGTGGCCGATGTCTCGCATGGTGTATTCGACGCTGTTCTTCCAGCGGCGGTGCAACTCACTCATCGAGCTGTGGGCTACCGCTACGTCACGCTCTCCCCAAAGGAGCAACGCGGGAACGGATTCCAACAACGGCAACGACGCTTCAATGCACTTCAAATCGTTCATCCAGGAGCGAAATACCTTCCAAAGGTGCTCAAAGCTGCCTGCGGGGTCGAGCCCAGCCCGGTAGCCGGCAAGGCTGTCGGGAGGAATAGTGGCCCGCTCAGCGTACAGCTTGCGAAAGAAGTCTTCGAGGATAAACGGAAATTTGCGAGCCAGATGGACGACGTAAATCCTCCCGACGCGAGTGCGCAGAAACCGGATGCGGCCCAGGCCGTATCGCATCCAGGGACTGATTGGAGCCGAGAGCACAACCCTGCGAATTCGATGCAGCATACCGCGCTCTGCCAGCAGTCCAGCGAGAGCGATGGTGAGCCCGCCCCCGCGCGAGGTACCAAGGATCTCGAGTTGATTGATGTCCATGTGATCAACGAACGCGAGCAGATTCTCAGCGTCGTTGGGAAGTGTTCCGGGCAGGCTGGCGTCGCGCTGGGAAAATCCGCAGTTCAGCAAATCAACGGCATAGACCGAGTAGTGCTGTGCGAGTCCGTGTATGACGAATCGCCAGGAAAACGAGTAGGCCATGAAGCCGTGAAGAAGCAGCAAAGTAGGGCCGGTTCCTGCGTGAAGATAGCGCCAGCGAATGCCGTTGATGTCGGCGCTGCAGTCTTCAACGCCCGGAACGCGAGCAATGGGAGGAGTACTGGGCAATTCGCGCGAGTCGTTCATAGGAGCCCGCTCCATTGTGCGCCTTTTATGGAAGCAGGGAAAGGCGGATAGACGGACTACGCGAATGTGCTTTCTTCGTACGTGCCGTAAACCTCGCGTAGGGCGTCACAGATTTCGCCCACGGTGGCATAGGCCTTCACCGCATCCAGGATGAACGGCATGGTGTTCGCCGGCGAAATCTTTCCGTCGGCGGGAATCCGTGGCTCCTGGGCGGCGGCTTTCTTCAGCGCATCGAGCGTGCGCCGAACTTCGTCATTCGAGCGACGGGCACGTAGCTTGCCCAGCTTTTCGCTCTGGTGATGGGCCACCGATTCGTCTATGTAGAGAATCTTTGGCGGTTCTTCTTCCACGACAAATTCATTCGCGCCGACGGTGATCTTTTCTTTCGCCTCAGTGGCGCGCTGGAACTGGTAGCTCGCCTCAGCAATCTCTTTCTGCGGATAGCCCTTCTCGATGGCCTTCACCATTCCGCCCATTGCGTCAAGCTTGTCGAAATAGTCGAAAGCCCCCTTTTCCATGTCGATGGTCATGCGCTCGACAAAGTACGAGCCGCCCAGCGGATCGACGGTCTGCGCCACTCCGGACTCATAGGCGATGATCTGCTGGGTGCGCAGCGCGACGCGTACGGCTTCTTCGGTCGGTAGGGCCAACGCTTCGTCGTAGCTGTCAGTGTGGAGTGATTGCGTTCCGCCGAGCACGGCGGCAAGAGCCTGAATCGCCACGCGAGCGATGTTGTTCATCGGCTGCTGTGCCGTGAGCGAGACACCCGCGGTCTGTGTGTGGAAACGCATGAGCCGGGTGCGCGCGTTCTTCGCGCCGAAGCGGTCCTTCATCAGGCGGTACCAGATTTTGCGTGCGGCACGATACTTGCCAATTTCTTCAAAGAAGTCGTTGTGGGCATTGAAGAAGAAGCTGAGGCGCGGACCGAACTCGTCCACATCGAGGCCGCGACGCCGCGCCCACTCGACGTACTCGACGCCGTCGTAGATGGTGAAGGCAAGCTCCTGCAGCGCGGTCGAACCGGCTTCGCGAATGTGGTATCCGCTGATCGAGATGGTGTTGAACTTTGGCGTGAATTGCGAGCCAAACTCGAAGGTATCGATGACCAGCCGCATCGACGGAGCGGGCGGGTAAATGTATTCCTTTTGCGCGATGTATTCCTTCAGAATGTCGTTCTGGATGGTGCCGGAAACCTTCTTCAGATCGGCGCCCTGCTTCTCGGCGACGGCGAGGTACATGGCCCACAGTACGGATGCGGGCGAGTTGATGGTCATCGATACCGTGGTCTTTTCGAGGTCGATGCCGCTGAACAGGATCTCCATATCTTCGAGCGAATCGATGGCCACGCCGCACTTGCCGACCTCGCCTTCGCTCATCATGTGATCGCTGTCGTAACCCATCAGCGTGGGTAGATCGAAGGCAACCGACAGCCCTTGGCCGCCGTGCTCGAGCAGGTATTTGTAGCGTTCGTTGGTCTCCTCAGGCGAGGCGAAGCCCGAGAACTGGCGCATGGTCCACATCTTGCCGCGATAACCACTGGCGTGGATGCCGCGCGTGTAGGGCGGCTGACCGGGATAGCTCAGATACTGGCCGTAGCTCCAGTCGTCCGGCAAGTCGGCAGGCGTATAGAGGCGGCGGATCGGCATTCCCGAGATCGTGGTGAAGCGGGCGTGACCATGCTCGTCCAGGTTGATGCCAGTGGGTTCACCGATGGGCTTTTCGGAGGACTTCTCCAGCGATGGCGCCAGCGTCTTCTCGACCCACTGCCGCTCGGAGGCAGATGGATGGCGGCCGTTCTCGAAGAGGTCGGTAACCGGAGATTCGGCGATAGATTTTCCAGTCGGCTTGTTGGTATCAGGCATGTGCTTCCCCACGAGGTATGCGCAAGCGGCGGACGTTGCAGTTTAGTAGATGCGCCTGCCCAGGGCAAGGGAGTACATAACCTGCTGGAGTACATAACCTGCTACGGCCTGGAGTGCGTACGGCTGAGTTCCCACGCCTTGGCATATTTCCAGCTCACGTACATCGCGTGGTACGCGTGCAGCAGCAGGCCTTCGCGGCCATCGAGAAAACCGCCGCGCAGGATGTAGTTGTAGAGAAACGTCAGCTTAGGGCGCAGGGCAATGTCGATCAGGCTGAAGCCGCGCGGTTTTCCTTCAGCGGTCATTTGCGCGCCCAGGGACGAGTAGCGATTCATGTGCTCGATATAGCTGTCGAGCGTGGGATAGGCATGGTGCAGCAGGTGGTGGCGCAATCGCGCCGTCGTGCCGCCGAGCTTTATGTCTTCGTGCACTAATCGATTTTCGAACTTCCCTGCGCCTCGACGAAAGAGCCTCAGCTTGGGGTCGGGGTAGAAGCCGCCGTGCTTGATCCAGCGGCCGAGAAAGAAATTCTTGCGCGGAATATAAAAGCCGGCGACGGAGGGGTTCGTGCCAAGTGCGTCGCGAATCTCTTCGGCCAGAGCAGGTTCAACTTCTTCGTCCGCATCGAGAGAAAGAATCCAATCACCTGTGACTTTCTCGAGTGCAGAGTTCTTCTGTGCAGCGAAGCCCTGCCACGACTCGGCATAAAACTTCGCTCTGAACAATTCGGCTACCTCGCGCGTGCGGTCGGTTGAACCAGAATCGAGCACGACAATTTCGTCGGCCAGACCGACGACACTGGGCAGGGTGCGTGCGAGGTTGGCTTCCTCGTTGAGCGTTATGATGACGACCGAAAGGGTCAAGCTCTACATGCTAACCGCGAGCCGGAATTGGAGGAAGAGGGTTGTTGAAGACCTCACGCTTTCGCAAAAGACGGGGCAGGATGGGGCACCCAGATTTTGAGACAGGGAATAAAAACAGACCCACACAAGCCAAAAGAAGGCCTGTGTGGGCACCCGACTGTGAGCTTCGCTACTGTTTCGGAGGTGGCTGCGTTTGTAGTTGTCCCGGCGGGGTGGCCTGCACGGGGGCGGCTTCCGGCGCGCTGGCCGGAACGACGCCGGGTACCTTCGGCATCTTCTGCACCTTTCCCGATTCAGCCTCACCAAAGTCGATACCCAGCTTCGAAAGAGTATCTGCCGTGAACAGGTCGAGCTGCACACGCGACTTCTCGTAGTTGGTGGCCGCAGCCAAAACGTTCGATTCGGCCGTCGTTAACGCGCTGGATGCCTGTAGTACTAGGGTTGAGGTCGATGCGCCGAGAGAGTACTTCTTCTGTTCGGCATCGAGGTTTTCGCGAGCATAGTCTCGGGCGGCCACGGCTGATTGCAGAGCTGCGTAGTTCTGCGTCAGCGTGAACTGGGCATTGCGGACCTGCAGGGTGATGGTGTTTTCCTGCTGCAAGGCTGACATCTGCGCCTGGCGATATTCGATCACGGAACGTACCTGGTCAGCCTGGTTCTGGCGGTTGCGCAGCGGGATGTTCAGGTTCACTCCAATACCCTTGTCAGGGGCAGAGCTGTTGAACAGGTTTCCGAAGGCGTGACCGTAACCGGTATTGGGAATGGTTCCTGGGGGAATACAATTGTTCGGCGGCGCTCCTGGATTGCCGCAGGTGTTGTAGAAGTTCTGGTCACCGGCAAGCCCTGACGCTCCATAGAACGCGTACAGATCGAGCGTTGGCAGTTGGAGGTTCTTGATTGCCTTCATACCGACTTCGCGGTTGGTCAAGTTGATGCGTGACTGAATAATCTCGGGACGGTTCTTAAGGGCCTTGGCAACGAGCTCTTCGACTGGTGGGACCTCGAAAGGCTCGTTAATTTGCAGCGTATCCGTCGGGATCACGGGCGCATTCGCCAGGATCGGGTCGGTATTGTTGCGAGTGATGGCGTTCTTCATCAGCAATTGCTGCAGTTGCAGATTGGTTTGAGCCACTGTCAGATTCTGCATGGCGGTTGCAACGGAGCTCTTCGCCTGCACGACAGTGATCGGCGCGAGAGTTCCAATTTCGACTTGTTTTTCCGTATCGGAAAGCGTCTTTTGCGCTAGGTCCAATGCGCGCTGCTGCACCTTCACGTTCTCGTAGGCATTGACCAGGTCCCAGTAGATATTCTGGATTTGCGAGACTGTCGTCATGATCTGGTTCTCGTATGCCGAGTCCATGATGGCGCGGTTGTTGCGGGCGATTCTGATCCAGCGCTGGTTGGCATTGAATCCGAATCCCTGCAATACGTGCTGGCGTAACTGGAAGTTAAGGGTGCTCTGCACGTATGGGTTCACGGTATTGAAGAGCGCGTTTGAGGCTGAACGGGTGTTCTGGAATCCGACCGTCATGAGCGTGCCAGTCGAAAAGCCCTGGGTGTAGTTGAAGTTATAGATATTGGTGTTCTGCGTGAGTTTGGGCGTACCAGTGAAGATAATGTTGGACTGCGGCGTGGTGGCGCGCTGGCCTTGTATCTGGCCGGTCAGAACTGGGTCGAAGTTATCGATGACTGAGCCTTCGCCCTGAGTGGAGGTGACAATACCGGCTGCACCTGCGCCGGCTCCGGCCAGTCCAATCGAGGTACCGCCTGCTCCGCCACCGCTGGTCCCGGTCGTTGCTGTTAGTGTGGGACCACCGGGCGTACCCTGCACGAGTCCGGTGTTGACGCCGAGTGCGGCGGAGCCGGAATTGGTCCGCAGGATGTCGACGTCAGCGGTGATCAGGTTGTAACGCTGGATAGCAATGTCGAGGTTGTTCTCGAGTGCCAGCGCCACCGCTTGATCGATCGAGAGATACATTTTGCCGTCACGAATGACAGAATCGATCAGCGCAGAGTTGGTTAAATTAGGTGGCGCAACATTGCGAACTGTCCACACAGACCAAAACTTGGGGAGTTGTGACTGCCCCTGGGTGTAGTTTTGGTCGGAATATAGCTTGTAGGCATCGCCCTGGGGCTTGGGCGCCTGGGGCATAGGAACCAAAGCCTCGGAAGGCACGGCAGGCTGCGGTGCGCCTGGCGCTGAAGGTTGCTGCGCCAAGGCCGGGATGGCGAGCATTCCGGCCAAACCGAGCATAAGTGCCTTGCGGAGTGCATTCACCGAACAATGAAAAGGCATTCCCTCTTCTCCAGAAAAGTGCATGTGTACTTCAATGTCCTTGTGAGAATTCCTGTCGCCTGTCTCTAATACGGATGAGATGCACCGAAGGTTCAAAGCGAATCGGGGCGTCAGGCATGGACGAACGTGATTTGGGCCTCGTAACCTGCAGTAATGGCTTAGTATAGCTGACACATCGCCGCGCGAGCGCTAGGCCGATAGCGCTTTACACCTCTTAACACTCGGTTGGTCTCGCTGGTCTGGCGGCAAGGAAGACAACGTGAGTCGAAACCTCAAAATCACACTGGCGTACGATGGCTCCGAGTTCCATGGCTGGCAGATTCAACCGGGGCTGGCAACGGTGCAAGGCGCGCTCGCCGACTGCCTTGGGCGAATCACGGGCGAAAGCGTTTTGCCTCAGGGTTCAGGACGAACCGACGCGGGAGTGCATGCACTGGCGCAGGTGGCCAGCGTACGAATCGAGTCCCCTATCCCAGAACGGAACCTGAAGGTTGCGCTGAACGATATTCTTCCCGCCGCCGTCCGGGTAACGGGTATAGAAAGGTTGGAGGACGATTTTCACGCGCGCCATTCGGCGACGGCAAAAACGTATCGCTATCGCATATATCGGGGCGAGATTTGTCCGCCATTTCTGGCGCGATACGTTTATCACGATCCCTATCCAATGGATGAGGAGGCGATGATTCGCGCGTCGGAGTACATCGTTGGAACCTTCGACTTTACGTCATTTGCCGCATCGGACCCGGAACGGACTGCGCGAGTAGCTCGGGCCCACCGGGAAACTTGCGAAACGGTACGACATGACGTGAGCATCGACGATGACCTGGGGAAGGTGGCCCTGGGTCTGGAAATGGAGAGCTTGGAATACGACGACGAAGATGCGACCGATCGGTTGACTCTGAAGCAGGGCAATGTGAGGACTGTGAATTCCTCACTGTGGGCCCGTACGGAGGACGAATTAAGCTACACCATTCGGGGCAACGGTTTTTTGCACCACATGGTGCGCAACCTAGTGGGAACGTTTCTTCAGGTTGGTAAGGGTTCGCTGCATGCCGACGACGTGCCCGCCATTCTTGCCGCGAAGACCCGGAGTGCTGCCGGTGCTACAGCCCCTGCTTGCGGACTGTACCTGGTGAGCGTGGAGTACGGAATGTTATGAGTACGACGACACAAGTTGCAATTCGGGAGAAGTTAGTTAGCACGAATCCGGCCACCGGAGAGAAGCTGGGCGAGTTGCCGTGGGCAACATGCGATGATGTGCACGAGGCGGTGCGGCGTACGCGGGCAGCACAACCGGCGTGGGCTGCGTTGCCGGTCAGCGACCGCGTGGGAATGCTGAAACGGTTTCAAAGAAAGTTGGTGGAGCGGCGAATAGAAGTCGCGGAACTGATCTCGCGTGAGGCCGGCAAGCCCACGGTGGAGGCCCTGAATACCGAAGTAATGGTGGTGCTGGATGCAGCGGAGTTCTGCATTCGCAAGTCGCATGAGTTTCTGCGTGATGAACTTTTGCCGCATGACAATCTCGCGATGAAGACGAAACGCGGCAAGCTGGTGCGCGAGCCATACGGAGTAATTGGGATCATCGCACCGTGGAATTATCCCTTCTCGACGCCTGCAATTGAGACGTTGGGCGCACTCGCCATGGGCAACGCGGTGGTGCTGAAGCCTTCGGAGTTCACCCCCCTGGTGGCGCTGGAGTTTCAGAAGCTGATGTATGCGGCCGGACTGAATCCCGACCTGTTGCAGATTTTGATCGGAGCGGGCCCGGTCGGCGCAGCGCTGCTGGAAGCTGATATCGACAAACTGATCTTCACCGGAAGCGTCGCCACGGGAAAACGCATCGCCGAAGCGGCAGCCAGGCGCTTGTTGCCGGTGATGCTGGAGTTAGGCAGTAAGGATCCGATGATTGTGCTGGAGGATGCCGATCTCGACGTCGCCTCTAGCGGCGCAGTTTGGGGCGCAATGATGAATTGCGGCCAAACTTGCCTGTCGATTGAGCGCTGCTACGTGCAACGCAGCGTGTACGAGAAGTTTCTTGAGCTCTGTAAGCAGAAGATCGAGAAACTACGTATTGGTGAGGGCTTGGGCTCAGAGGTGGAAATGGGGCCAATGATTCACGAGCGGCAGCTGCGCACAGTCGAAGAGCACGTGCAGGATGCGATCGCACGAGGAGCGCGACTGCTGACCGGTGGAAGGCGCACGCCCGAGTTCGGACAGAACTTCTACGCGCCGACACTCCTGGCGGACGTGCAGCAGGACATGCGGATCATGCAGGAGGAGACGTTCGGGCCGGCGCTGCCTGTGGCTCCCTTCGATACCGATGACGATGCCGTGCGGCTGGCGAATGACACCGAGTTTGGCCTGGCGGCAAGCGTGTGGACCAGAGATAGCAAGCGCGGCGAAGCCATAGCCCGCCGTATCCGGTCGGGAACCGTGATGGTGAACGATGCTATTTCTGCCTTCGGAATCGCTGAGGCACCGCATGGCGGGTTTGAGCAAAGCGGGATCGGTCGTGCTCACGGCGAGCTCGGCCTGGAAGAGATGGTGCTGATCAAATACGTAGATGTGGATCTGTTGCCGCGGATGAAGAAGGTATGGTGGTACGGCTATAGTGCGCAATTTCAGCGGCAGATGTCTGGTTTCGTCGACATGCTCTTCGGTCGCGGCTTCGCTGCACGGCTAAGGGGTTCGATCGGAGCCATGGGGGCGCTGCGCCGGAGGAACCGCATTTGAGCTGGAGTAAAATGTGCAGTTGTCCAGTCGGGGATTTATGAATTCCCGGGTGACAGCAAATTCGTTCTGAGGTCCGTCTTCACGATGCCGGAAGTAGTTGAGCCAACCCAGCTGCCCAAACATAAAGTCAAACACAAGAAGCCCTTCCAACGTGCTTGCAATGAGAAGGACGAGAAGGGCAAGCTGTGCGGTGGGCATCTGAAGCGTTGGTTTTACATGGCCGACGTGATCGAGCAGGGCTGCGGAGATGTGCGCGAGGCTTATGGCGAGCATGCTGAGGTGTATCGCTGCGAGCATTGCAGAACGCTGTATCTTCCCGGTGCGGAAGAGCCGAGGGGGAAGAATGTCGCCGGAGTGGGCAAGCTGTCGATCTTTGGCGTGACAGTGGTGCCGAAGACTCCGGCAGCAGAAGTGAAAGAGTAGTTTCGCGGGTGCGAAAATCGGACCCGTGGGGACGCCGAAAGCAGCACAAGCTGCTAACGCACGACTGAATAGGTCGCTGCAACAGTTGAAAATGCAGGCCCCTCGAATTCGCGTCCTTGGGGCGCTGCGCCTCGGAATAACCACCACGATAGAGGGCTTGCGTGGCAAAACTGTGATATTGGAAAGAGAAGCGTGTCGGCAGAAGTTTCTGAACTGATTTACGACTGGAACCGGGTATATGCGGCGTCGATGAAACCGGCCGGACGGGTGCTGCTCAACGACGAGTCGCTACGCGATGGCCTGCAGTCGCCCTCGGTACGCGATCCTACCATCGAGGAGAAGGTCGAGATCCTGCACCTCATGGAGGCGCTGGGCATCAATTCGCTCGACATCGGATTACCTGGAGCGGGGCCGCGCGCCATGGCCCATTCTGAGGCTTTGGCCCACGAGATCGGGCGCGCCAAGCTGAAGATCAAGCCGAATTGTGCGGCGAGAACTCACGAGAACGATATACGACCGATCGCTGATATCGTGCAGCGCACGGGCGTGCCGATTGAGGCGGCGACATTTATCGGTTCCAGTCCGATTCGGCGTTACACCGAAGACTGGACGGACGACTTCCTGCTGCGCACGACCGAGAAGGCCGTAAAGTTTGCCGTGTCGCTTGGGCTGGGAGTCATGTACGTGACCGAGGACACCACCCGCTGCGATCCGCAGACCATTAAGCGGCTGTACTCGAATGCGATCAATTGCGGCGCGCACGCCATTGTGATTTGCGACACTGCGGGACATGCGACCCCAATGGGTACAGTGGCCCTGATGCACTTCATCGTGAACGAGGTGGTGAAGCCATCAGGACGGGACATCCGTATCGAGTGGCATGGGCATTGCGATCGCGGATTGGCAGTCGCTAACGCGATTGCCGCTCTTGTGGCAGGAGCCGAGGTTGTGCATGGCACGGCGTGCGGCATCGGCGAGCGCGTTGGTAACACGCAGTTGGACCAGATGCTGGTTAATCTAAAGCTCATGGGCATCGAACCATGGGCCAGCCAGGACCTGACGAAGCTGAAGAATTACTGCGAAGCGGTCGCTCGCGCGACGGGTATTCCGATTCCGCCCAACTATCCCGTTGTGGGCGAAGACGCATTCAAGACAGCTACCGGCGTCCATGCCGCAGCGGTGATCAAGGCTTATCGCAAGAACGATGAGATGCTGGCCAACAGCATCTATTCGGGTGTGCCATCGCATTTCTTCGGGCTCAAGCAGGTCATCGAGATCGGCCCGATGAGTGGCAAGTCGAACGTGCATTTCTGGCTGGAGCGGCGCGGCATTCCTGACACGCCCGAGCTGGTAGAGCGCATTTTCCAACGCGCCAAAAACTCTGCCCACCTGCTGACCGAGGCAGAGATTCTGGAATGTGTACGGGCGGCGGGGGAGCTGGCCGCGGACTAGGCAGCGAGCGCTAAAGAGCATCTTCGAATTTCAGGATATTCAGGGGGAATCGTGCTCCGGTGGCTTGCGCCACAGGTGTGACCGCCGCTTCGCGGCTGGTGCAGAAGCAGGCCAAACCATCTTGTTGTCGTAACCTTGAAAACTCGCTTCGATTGCCCTTCGCTCGTATTACCATCGGAGCATGGCCCTTGGTCCGCAGCAGCGGCCGTTGTTTCCCCGCATGTCCTCTTCAGAGGCCGATGGGCGCGAAGTTCCCGCGCCGCAGCAAGTAGTAGCTCGGTTCGCCGAACTGCGCAATGTACACCAGGCCTTCGCTTGGTTCCGCTCCAACGCACGCAGGTTTGAAGACTGGCAACTCGAGGTAACGGCGATTCCTGCTCCTCCCTGGGGTGAAGCGGCCCGCAGTGAGTGGCTACGGGCGAAATTCGAAGAGCTTGGCTTGGCTCAGGTTCAGCAAGACGAACTGGGCAATGTATTTGGAATACGTCCAGGTCTTGAGTCGGATGCGCGGTGCATCGCCATCAGCGCGCATCTCGACACAGTGTTTCCGGCGGGTACCGCGATCCAGGTGCGGCGCGAAGGCGACAAGATCTGCGGGCCTGGGATTTCCGATAACGGATCGGGTATCACGGCTATGCTCGCCCTTGCTGCTGCGCTGAAGGAAATCGGTATCGAGCTTGCCGCGCCGATTCTGTTTATCGGAAATGTCGGCGAAGAGGGCGAAGGTGACCTGCGCGGTATGCGACATATCTTCGAGCAGCAGCACTGGGCGGAATCGATTGGTGCGACGGTTGTACTCGATGGCGCCGGCACCGATACGATCATCGCCGAGGGCCTCGGCAGCCGGCGCTATGAGGTTACAATGCGGGGCTCGGGCGGACATTCGTGGAGCGACTTTGGCATTCCTAACCCGGTGGTCGCATTGGCACAAGTCATCGCCCGATTCAGCCAAACCAGCGTGCCGGCAAGTCCAAAAACGACTTTCAATATCGGGACTATTCAGGGCGGCACGTCAGTCAATTCGATCCCTCAGTTGGCCATGATGCGCGTGGACACGCGCTCGGCCTCGGTGGAACAGCTTGATCGCCTCGAACGTGCCCTGCGTGAAGCCGTCAAGGAAAGCTTGAGCGAGGCCAGTGGGAAGAAGAAACAGGAATCACTCATCGTTGACCTGCGCGTCATTGGGAATCGGCCCGCGGCTGACCTTCCGGCGGACTCGCATCTTCTAAAGATGATCCGCGCCGTGGATGCTCATTTGAACAATAATTCGCGCATCCAGCGAGCCTCGACCGACGCAAACATTCCGCTGGCCTTGGGGCGGGAGGCGATCGCTATCGGGGCGGGCGGCAGCGGCGGAGGGGCGCATACCTTGAACGAATGGTACGATCCTGCGGGGCGCGACTTGGGCTTGAAACGAATTCTGCTGTTAACGCTGGCGCTAGCCGGAGTTCCGGAAGAATGAGACTTCCCTCTTTGCTTGCTGTGTTTGTTGCGACGATTGCAATAGCCGGATTTGCAGTGGCCCAGGCACCCTCCAAGCCGCCGGATGTCATTTTTCTGAACGGCGAAATCTACACCCAGGCGAAGCCGCCGCGCGCGCATGCAATGGCCGTAAAGGAAGGCCGCATCGTCGCCGTAGGTAGTAATGAAGAAATCCAGAAGCTGAAAGGCAGCCTGACAAAGATCGTGGATCTCGACGGGCATTTTGTCATGCCGGGATTCAACGACGCCCATGTGCACCTGGCGGCCGGCGGCTTCGAGAAGCTGAACGTCAATCTGGTAGGCACCAAGTCGCTGCAGGAAATGCAGCAGCGCATCGGCAGCAAGGCGAGTCAGGCCGTTGCGGGTGAGTGGATCGTCGGTCGCGGTTGGGACCACACTCTGTGGCCAGGCCAGCCCCTGCCGACTAGCCAGGACCTGGATGCCGTGACGAACGAGCATCCGGCAATCTTCGTACGGGTGGACGGGCACATTGCCGTGGCGAATACCGCTGCACTGCAAGCGGCGGGCATCACCGGCAAGACCCAGCCGCCGGAGGGCGGCAAGATCGACCTCGATGCCAAGGGCCAGCCGACGGGGATACTTCGCGAGTCGGCACAGCAGTTGGTGTTCGCGAAGGTTCCTCCTCCAAACCACGAGCAACGGAGAATGGCTGCAGAGTTGGCGTTGGCCAATGCTTCGCGATGGGGAATTACCTCGGCCCAGGACAATTCTTCTTGGGATGATTTCCTGGTGTACGAAGAACTTGAGCGCGACGGCAAGCTGACCCTACGCATTAGCGAGTGGCTTACGTTCGGGGATGAGGTTGCCAAACTCGAACGGCACCGCGCCCAGCACCCGGCGAGCGATCCCCTTTTGCACACCACCATGCTGAAGGGCTACATGGATGGCTCGCTGGGATCGCGGACGGCCGCGCTGCTGGCTCCGTATGCGCACGAACCGAGCAATTCCGGTTTGCCGCAATACGAGCAGTTGACGCTCAACAAAATGGCGGTAGAGCGGGTGGACGCGGGATTCCAGTTGGGCTTCCACGCCATCGGCGATCGCGCGGCACAGATGGCCCTCGACGCTTTTGCCGTCGCCGAGGCAAGCCCCAAGGCTCAACCGGCCATGGGAGCAACCTCTCCTACTGATTTTCGCTTCCGCATTGAGCACGACCAGGTCATCGCGCCCGGTCAGTTCGCGCAGTACAAGAAACTTGGTGTAATTGCCTCGGTGCAGCCCTGTCACTTGCTCACCGACATGAACTGGGCGGAGGAGCGCATAGGCCCGGAGCGGGCTAAGACTTCGTACCCCTGGAAGCAGTTTCTCGATAATGGCGTGCCGTTGGCGTTCGGCACGGACTTCCCGGTGGAACCGATCAACCCATTTCGCGGTATCTACGCCGCGATCACGCGCAAAAATGAGGACGGCACCAAAGAGTACTATCCCGCGCAGAAGCTAACCATTGAGCAAGCCCTAGCGGCATACACCACAGGTTCCGCTTACGCGGAGTTCGCCGAGAGGTACAAGGGCACGCTCGCTCCCGAGATGCTGGCCGACTTCGTAGTGCTGGACCGCGACCTGACGAAGGTTGCGCCCGCGGAAATCCTCAAGACTGAAGTTCTTAGAACCGTCGTCGGCGGCAAGACCGTTTTCGAAGTTCCCGACAAGCCCTGAATTCGGAACGCAGGCCCTGAGGTGACGCTTCACTGCGCCGACGCGTCTAAATGGTTCAAACGGCTCTTCGTGTGCTGTCCCTGACCACCCGGTGCCTTGCGGCAACGTATAATTTAGGTCTGGGTTTCTAGCTGGAGGATATGGAATGGATCGGCAACCAATGGGCTTGAGGGAGAGGATCAAAGCCAATCGCTTTGCCTCGACCGTGGTGATTCTTGCGACGCTCTCGCTGGGAATTCTGATTGGCACGATAGTATCAGCGGGCGTCAAGGGCAAGGAGAAGGCAGTTTCGTCGACCGACGCCACGCCCTTGCAGGTTCCCTCGCCCCAGCAACTTTCCAGCCAGTTTTCGCAGATTGCGCGCCAGCTTGAGCCCTCGGTGGTAAATATCAACAGCGAAATGACTGTCAAGAGCCCACATGGACGCAGGCAGATGCCGGGCTCTCCCGATGATGAGGGTGGCGAAGACAACCCGATGCAAGACTTCTTCGACCGATTCTTCGGAGGACAGGGCGGCGGCCAGGGGCAGATTCCCGGGGGACCTGGTGGCGGTGAGGACATGCGCGAACGCTCGCTGGGCTCGGGTGTGATCGTGGATCCCAAAGGCTACATCGTCACTAACGCACACGTGGTCGAGAAGGCGGACCGTATTCGCGTGAAACTGATGAACGACCCCGCCACGGTGACCTATGACGCTACCGTCATCGGCACGGACAAAGAAACCGACCTGGCGGTAATCAAGATTGACGCCAAGAAGGCGCTGCCAGCAGCCAAGATGGGGAATTCTGAAAGCATGCAAGTCGGCGACTGGGTGCTGGCTATCGGGAGCCCGTTCGGGCTGGAAGAGACCGTAACGGCCGGGATTGTTTCGGCGCGCGGACGCAATATCGTACCGCAGAGGCAGTTCCAGTCATTCATCCAGACTGATGCCGCTATTAACCCTGGTAACTCGGGTGGACCGCTGGTCAACATGAATAGCGAAGTTATCGGTATCAATACGGCAATTTTCACCAGCGGCGGTGGATACCAAGGCGTCGGGTTCGCAATGCCATCTAACACCGTTGTCTCGGTGTACAACCAGCTTATTTCGCCCGACCACAAGGTCTCACGCGGCTCGATAGGCGTAGAATTCAACGCCGTCCCGAATCCGGCAGTGCAGCGCGTGTATGGCGTATCGAGTGGAGTGACCATTGCCAACGTGACCCCCAACGGGCCGGCGGCCAAAGCCGGGCTGCAGACGGGAGACACCATCGTCTCGGTGAACGGCAAGAACGTCGCCACGGGTGATGAGCTGGTGGCGGAGATCTCGGGGCTAAAGCCGGGCAGTACGGCCAACATCGGGTACGTCCGCAACGGCAAACAGAACACGGCGGAGGTAACGATCGCCGACCGCTCGAAGCTCTTTGCCAGCCGCTTGGGAGGCGAGGAGGAGGGCGGCGAAGAGACTCAGCCGCAGGAGACCAAGCTGGGCATCGGCGTCCGCGACATTACCCCGGATATTGCCGAACGCATGAAACTACCCAACTCCAAGGGCGTCCTGGTACAGGATGTGAAGCCGGGCGGCTTCGGAGACAACGTGGGCGTCAGCCGGGGCGACGTAATTCTGGAGATCAACAAACAACCTGTCAACAACGAGGCTGATTTCCGAAAGCTGCAGTTGCAGCTCAAGTCGGGGCAGGATGTGGTTTTTCTGGTCAGGCCGCGCGGCTTAGGACCGAACGCAGGTACGGTCTTCATGGGCGGAAGCTTGCCATAAGGCTCAGCGCACGCCAATAGAAGGAAAGTGGATTGCTTCCCGAAGCCTGTTTTCCAGAAAGCAACCTAATTCTCAGGCTAAGATTCCAAAATCATCATGGAAAATTGAGTTTTCTATTTCCAACTTCATGAACGAGTGTTTACAATCGGTCAGACTATAGGAATTCATAGATATTCTCCTCTGAGGTGCTATTTGCGATTTAATCTACGAATTCTCCAACCGATGGTAATTGTTCTGACCTCGCTGCTCGTAGTAGGCACAGCCAAGGGAGCCACCACCACCAACCACAAGGCTTTATCTTCCAAATCTCATAAGTCTGCCAAGTCCGCCAAGTCCCATAGCACCTCCAAGAAGAAATCGGCAAAGTCGCACGGTCAGCGCACCATTGACGAAGCTCGCACGGTTCAAATTCAGCAGGCCCTCATCCGTGAACACTACCTAACGGGCGACCCCTCGGGAAGGTGGGACCAGTCAACCAAAGACGCCTTGGCTCGGTTTCAGGAGGCCAACGGCTGGCAGACCAAGTCGGTGCCGGATTCGCGAGCACTGATCAAGCTGGGTCTGGGGCCGGACAAGAAGGGATTGTTGAATCCCGACACGGCGGTTATGACGTCTCCGCATGAGCTGGGAACGCCGGCTGGCAGCCGACCGGGAGGGTCGTCGCAACAGTAGGCGAAAGCTGCATTCTTGGGCGACAAAGGCGCGGCAAACGCCGCACTTTTGCTTTTTTTGGGATTGCGATTCCTCTTCTAGGCCTGCCCCGGCGGATTCTTCGGGTTCTACACTGGCACTTCGATGTACAATTCTCACCGCGTAGGGGCTGTTCTTCTGCTCGAAACCCGAGACCTGGCCGACAAAGCCGCAAACCGCATTGCTATCCCGCAGTGGAGGGGGAGTCTGTGAAACTCAAGATCGCATTGGTCACATTGATCCTGGTTGTACTGTGTGTATGGTCAGGAGATTTGCAAGGGCAGGCGCCGGCAACCGCCGCAACTGCAACCGTACCAACTACCTCCGCTCCAGCGCAAGGCCGCAAGAAGCGCGTTGCCGTCTTCGATTTCGACTATGCGACCGTGCAGAGCTACTCATCCGCAGCGTTCGGCACGAACGTAGATGTCGGCAAGGGTATTGCTGACTTGGCGGTGAAGTACCTCGTGCAGGACGGAACGTATTCCGTGATTGAGCGCAAAGCGCTGAACAAGATCCTCGCGGAACAAAACTTCTCCAATAGCGACCGGGCCAATCCGGCATCCGCGGCCAAGATCGGCAAGTTGCTGGGCGTGGACGCAATCATCGTTGGCAGTGTGACCCAATTTGGGAATGAGAACCAAAACCAAAAGGTCGGAGGGTCAGGTGGTAATTGGGGCGGATATGGTCTGGGTGGATTTGCCCACAAAAAGTCGAAGGCCATCGTCGCCGTGGATGCGCGCATAGTGGATATCGACACCGCGGAAATTATGGGAGTTGCAGCCGGCAAGGGCGAATCGAGCCGCGAGAGCACCTCCTTGCTGGGCGGCGGCGGCAACTGGCACGGCTGGGGTAACGGCGCGGTCGATTTCGGCAGCAGCGATTTCCAGCAAACGATTCTGGGCGAAGCGGTTAACTCCGCCGTTAAGCAGATGAGTGGCGAACTGATTGCCGACAACACGAAGCTCACAACCCGCACCGTCAAGGTCGAAGGTCTAGTAGCTGCGGTCGATAGCGGACAAATCGTCTTGAACGTCGGTGGCAAAGCCGGGCTCAAAGTCGGCGATCAGCTGACCATTGAGAGAGTAACCAAGGAGATCAAAGACCCATCGACTGGCGCGGTGATTCGACGCATGTCATCGCCGGTTGGCGTGATTCGGCTCACTGATGTAGATGACGTCTCTGCTGTTGGCACGCCGGTTTCGGGCTCAGGGTTCAAGGTTGGCGATGCGTGTAAGACAGTGACGCAATAGAGATTGCCAAGCTCTGCTCACCGAGGCGCGGACTCATTGACGCCTTTTATCTTGTGGGCGAGGTTCCTGGCCGAGAGCCTCGGCTATGGCTTCTTTCACCTGCGCAACCGCCCATCGAATCTCGTCCACCGTGATTATGGCCGGAGGCGCGATCATGACATGGTCGCCGGGGTGCCCCAGAGCCTGTCCTGAGCTTGTCGAAGCATTCGCGTCCTTCTTTTGGACGCTAAGCTGGGAAAGAGCACAGCCCTGCATCGGATAGAGCAGCACTCCCCGTTTCATGGCGCACTCGTTTACGCGAGCAGCGAATTTCCGTTCTGCCGGAAAGGGCTGTTTGGTTTGCCTATCGGCTACGAATTCGACAGCCCATAGGAGACCTAGGCCGCGGACGTCGCCAACGCAGTCGAGTTTCCAGAGCTGTTGCAATTCGTTTCGCAAGACGGCAGCGACACTGCCGTTTTGGTTTGAATCTGCGGCATCGATCAGTTTTCTGTCTATGAGGCGCCTCAGCACAGCGCGGCCTGTGGCGACCGATACAGGATGCCCGTTGTACGTGAAACCGTGCAGCAGAATGCCAGTGCCGTTTGCGATTGTATCTACAACGTGACGCCGACCGATCACAGCTCCCAGCGGAGCATATCCGCTGGAAATGCCCTTGCCGGTGGCGATGATGTCGGGCGCAACTCCGTAGTGATCCGTGGCAAAACGGCGTCCGGTACGCCCGAAACCAGTCATAACCTCGTCGGCGATGAGCAGCACATTCCGCTCGCGGCAGATTTGGGCGACACGCTGCATGTACGAAGGCGGCGGCGCGGCAGCACCGAGAGTCGCCCCGCTGACCGGCTCCATGATGCACGCGGCGGCCGTGCCCTTCGCCTCCGCAATGGCCTGTTCAACCTCAGCCGCGTATTTCAAACCGCAGTCGGCACAGCCGTTGCTGCAATCAAAGGGGCATCGATAGCAGAACGGGATGCCAGCCTTGGGAAACTCGCGCAACATTGGAAGGTAAATCTCCCGCCGTGTCTGGTTGCCACTAACGACTACCGCACCGAGTGTCGCGCCGTGATAGCTCTGGCGGCGGCTCACGATCTGATAGCGCTCCTGGTGTCCGCTTTCCACCTGATACTGCCGTGCGAGCTTGAGTGCGGTCTCGACTGACTCGGAGCCTCCGCTAGTGAAGAAGACGGCTCCGGCCTCGAACGCCGGGCCAGCGAACTCAAGTAGCTCCTGCGCGAACTGCTCGGCGACGTCTGTCGTGAAACTGCTGGAATGCGCAAACTCAAGTCGCGCCGCCTGTTCGGCCATCACGTGCGCAACAGCCGCATCGCCATGACCAATAAAGTTCACGACGGCGCTGGACGCGAAGTCGAGAATCTTGCGGCCCTGAGCGTCGTAGATCCACACACCTTCGCCCCGAACAGCAACCGGATACGTCTTGTCCAGGGCACGATGCAGCACTGCGGAACGCGCGATCGCGACCCCTGATTGGGCGGCTTTATCCACTTGCGGATTATACCGACACAGCCGGTGTGCTAATCTTGCCCGCTGACACAAAACAGAGAGAAAGCCGATGACCCAGCAGGAACACAATTTCCAAATGGATTATGTTGAGTTCCCCGCAAGCGATATTGCCGCAACCAAGCGCTTCTACCGCTCAGTATTTGGCTGGAGCTTCACTGACTATGGGCCGGAGTACACCAGCTTCCATGATGGGCGCTTGGCGGGCGGCTTCAGCATGAGCGCCAAACCGGTGCGCGGCGGTCCCCTGGTTGTGCTTTACGCCAAGGCGCTGGAAGAAACGCGACGCAAGGTCATTGAGGCTGGCGGGAAAATTACGACGGAAACCTTCGAATTTCCCGGCGGCAAGCGCTTCCATTTTGCCGATCCCAATGGCAACGAGCTGGCAGTCTGGAGTGAGTGATGCATTACGTGAGCACGGATTCGAAGACGCCAAGCACGCCGGGCAAGTTCAACTTCTATCTGGTTAGGAGCATCATCGTCGGAGCGCTGGGCGGGTTGCTGTTTGGCTTCGACACCGCGGTCATTGCCGGAACAACCCATCAGTTGACTCAAGTCTTCAACCTTTCGCCGAGTCAATTGGGTTTCACCGTCTCCATCGCTCTATGGGGCACCGTAATTGGCGCGATGTTCTCCGGCATCCTAGGCGACAAACTGGGTGGCCGCGAGAGCCTGCGAATTCTGGCCGCGTTTTATGTGATTTCGGCGCTGGGTTGTGCCGTCGCGTGGAATTGGTATGCCTTGCTGTTCTTTCGGTTTATCGGCGGATTGGGCATCGGCGGATCCTCAGTGCTCGGACCGGTGTACATCGCCGAGATCGCGCCCGCCCGATGGCGCGGACTGCTGGTGGGTTCGTTTCAGATCAATGTCGTGGTCGGCATTCTCGTCGCCTACTTGTCGAATTACATCATCGGCCGTTTCGATCTCGGCATCAACGAATGGCGCTGGATGCTAGGGGTGGCGGCAGCACCGGCCGCATTGTTCTTCGTGATGTTGTTCACCATTCCGCGTTCGGTTCGCTGGCTAGTTACCAAGAACCGCATACCCGAAGCGCGCGAGGTACTTGGCTTGCTTGGTTCCCCTGATGGGGCGAGCGAGCTCGACGATATCATCGAATCCATCCATGTCGATGGTGTCGCCCACTCCGAGTCACTGTTTCAGCCAAAATACCTCACGCCGATCTTCCTGGCGGTTACGGTCGCGGCCTTCAACCAGTTAGCCGGCATCAATGCCATTCTGTATTACCTGAATGACATTTTCGGAATGGCAGGATTCACCTCTGTTGCGGGTTACCTCAACGCGGTAGGTATCGGTGCGATGAACCTCGTCGCAACGTTATTCGCCATGACAATTATCGACAGGGTGGGACGCAGGACCTTGCTGCTGATTGGCGGTGTGGGATTGACCCTCTGCTTGGGTGGAATAGCCGCGATGTTCTTCACTCGTTCACACTTTAATCTTCTGCCATGGGTATTGGTGGCTTACATCGGGTTCTTCGCGATCTCACAGGGCGCGGTGATCTGGGTTTACATCAGCGAAGTCTTTCCCAACCGCGTGCGCTCCAAGGGGCAGAGTCTGGGCAGTTCGACGCACTGGATTATGAACGCGATTATTTCGGGCCTGTTTCCAGTACTCGCCGCCAGATCAGCGGGACTGCCATTCTTGTTGTTCGCAGCCATGATGGCGCTGATGTTCTTCGTAGTGCTGTTCACGTATCCCGAGACGAAGGGCGTTACGCTGGAACAGATGCAGCATAAGCTGGGGATTGAGTATTGATGGCGGCGAGCCTTTGTAGGGGCACCGCTTCGGCCGCGCCGTAGAGTGTCTTCATCTTGAAGTGCCTCGCGGACTTCAGTCTGCAAGGCCGAACCATGTCTGGGAATTGAACATGAATCGTCTTGCTGCCATTGTTGCTGTTTGTCTTTTCTTCTCAATCGCGATCTGTGCGGCCCAAACCCAAACTCCCGCCGATCCTTACAAACCGGCCCTCGATAAGCTCCAGGCGATCACGACCATGCCTCTTGATGGCTGGCAGATGGTCGGCGCCGACCTGCCGAATGGCGAAACACCGGGCTCGGCGGGAAGTGAAGCCAAAACAATTGCGCTCAGGCAGAATCTTCAGCTTCCGGTGTGGCTTTACCAAACGGTCGAGATCCCTCAGAAACTCAACGGCTATTCTGTTTCTGGCGCACGCGTATCCCTCAACCTAAACATTGGCGGGAACACTGGCACACTAATCACGGTTTTTGCGAACGGAAACATGATCGCCCGCGGGGATGAGGATTCGCAGGTTCCTATTGCGTTGACACAAAGTGCGGAGCCAGGGCAGAAGCTGCTCATTGCCGTGCGCGTGCTCCCTTCAGGTACTGTAGGCTGCTGCGGAGGCCCGCCGGAAACGCGCCTCGAAGCGGCGTCGCTCGTGTTTACGCCGCTTAAAACCCGCCCCGACCCAGCGATCCTGCGCCAAGAAATCATGGCTGCCGAACTGCTCATCGCTGCCTATCCCGACGGCAAAGCCGAGCGCCAGCTGCAACTCGACTTTGCCGTGAGAGCCATCGATCTCGCAGCGCTCGATAAGGGCGACCAGGCTGCCTTCGACGCCTCACTTAAGGCTGCGCAGGCCAAGCTCGGCGCGCTTAAGCCCTACATGGACCAGTTCACCATCAAGGCCGTCGGCAACAGCCACATCGATATGGCGTGGCTTTGGCCTGAGACCGAAACGGTCGAGGTTGTGCGCAACACCTTCCGCACCGCGTTGGACTTGATGCGCGAGTACCCCGACTTCAAGTTCACCGCCTCTGCCGCGCAAGCCTACGTCTGGATGGAAGAGAAATATCCGGCGATCTTCAGTGAGATCGAGCGGCGGGTGAAGGAAGGCCGCTGGGAGATTGTCGGCGGCATGTGGGTCGAGCCTGACCTTAACATGCCTGATGGCGAGTCGCTGGTGCGGCAGATTCTCTATGGCAAGCGGTACTTCAAAGAGAAATTTGGCAAGGACGTGAACATCGGCTGGAACCCGGATTCGTTCGGCTACAACGCACAGTTACCGCAGATCTACAAGCGCTCGGGCATCGACTATTTCGTCACCCAGAAACTGCTTTGGGTCTCCGAGTTCACCAAGTTCCCGTACCGGCTCTTCTGGTGGCAGGCACCCGACGGCTCGCGTCTGATGACCTACTTCCCTAGCGATTATGCCAATGCCATCGATCCGGTGAAAATGGCGCGCGATTCGGCCACCTACGGCCCACTGATGTGGAAGTACAACGGTGGCACGGATTCTGCGCCATCAGGGGCATTGCAGATGATGTACCTCTACGGCGTGGGCGACCACGGCGGCGGACCGACGCGCGTCGACCTCGGCACTGCAGTGCGCTGGCAGAGGCCCGACATCGCTTATCCCAAGCTCGAGTTCTCCACCGCCACGAGTTTCCTCAACAACCTCAGCAAGAACGAGAGCGAGCTAAACCTGCCGATTTGGAGCGGAGAACTTTACTTCCAGTATCACCGCGGAGTGCAGACTTCGCAGTCGGAAGAGAAGCGCGGGAACCGCAAGGCCGAAGTTGCGCTGCTCGATGCCGAAAGGCTGGCCTCGATCGGCACACTCTTTGGCCAGCCGTATCCGCAGGCCGATTTCGACTCGTCCTGGAAGAAGGTGCTGTTCAATCAGTTCCACGACATCCTGCCGGGCTCGGGAATCGGGATCAACTACGTGGATGCGGCACGAAAGTATGCGGAGGTGCAGCGGTTTAGCAAGGACACGATGAAGGAAACGCTGAACGATCTAGCGTCGCGTGTAAAGACGGACGATGTGAGCGTGCTGGTGTTTAACCCGCTGTCGTGGGCGCGCACGGACGAACTGGAATTCGAGGCAGCGTTGCAGGAACCGTTCGAAAACCTCAGTGTTTTCGATTCTCGCGGATTCACACTGGCCCCAATGATCGTCAACAATGATCCCAACAATGGGCGCATTCGTCTGCGAGTGCTGGTAGAAGATGTGCCAGCGATGGGTTACACCTCAATTCGAGTGGTGCAGAGCAAACGGGGCGAGACAAGCTCTAAGCTCAGCTCCTTAGGAGTAAAAGATCGTTCGCATATGCCTGTTCCGGTTTCTGCCTCTGCCTCGACGCTCGAAAACGAATACCTCAAGCTCACGCTCGATCCTAAGACCGGTTGCATCACTAGCCTCATTGACAAGCACACCAAGACCGAAGCCCTAGCGCCTGCTGTACCGGGCGTCGGCGCACCAGCCAATCTTCCCGACGGCAAGCCCTGCGGCAATCTGCTACAGGCCTTCGTGGACAAGCCAAAGCAATGGGACGCCTGGAACGTAGACGCCGACTTCATCGAGCACCACACCGACCTCCTGCAAGCCGATGAGGTCAAGCTCATCGAGAGCACACCGCTGCGTGCGGTAATTCGCGTGAAGCACACCTGGCAGAACTCGAGCTTCATCCAGGACATTACGCTCAGTATGGGTGTTCCGCGCGTGGACGTGAACATGCAGACCGAATGGCACGAAAAGCATATCCTGCTGAAGGTCGCTTTCTCGCTCAGTGCCCGCAGTGACAAAGCAACATTCGAGATCCCCTACGGCACTGTCGAGCGGCCCACTACGCGCAACACTCCCGCCGAACAGGCGCAGTTCGAAGTTCCCGCACTGCGCTGGGCCGACATCTCCGACTCAACCCACGGTTTCAGCCTGCTCAACGACTCGAAATACGGCTATGACGCGCGCGACAACGTCCTGCGTCTGTCGCTGCTGCGCGCGCCGGAGTATCCCGACCCCAACGCCGACCAGGGACACCACGAGTTCACCTACTCGCTCTATCCGCACGCAGGCACGTGGCGCGAGGCGATGACCGTGCGCCAGGGATATGAAGTGAACTATCCGATGCTAGCGACAACGACCACGCGGCATCAAGGAACGCTGCCTTCATCGCAATCGTTCTTCTCGACGCAGGAAGATAACGTCGTCATCACGGCCATCAAGAAGGGTGCTGACGACAGTTCGCTCATCGTGCGCTTCTACGAGTGGGACGGCAAGAAAGGCGATTTGCATCTTACACTGCCCGAAAGAGCGACTTCCGCCAGCACGACGAACCTGATGGAAAGCGTCGAAGGCCCGCTTTCCCTCGACCCCACCGCAATGGTTGTCGCCGTGCCGACGAATCCTTATGAAATTAAGACAGTGAAGGTACAGTTCGCCAAGTAAGATGAACGACCAAATAGCAGCCGCCGCACAGTCTGTTCTCGGCGATTCGCTGAGCTATGTCCTCACGTTGCTCTTTATTCAGGTGTTCGTTGTCTTCCTGATGTTCTGGCATGGCAGTGGAGATTACGCCGTCCGCAGAAGGTTTGTGGCATCACCCATTTGTAGTCATGGTGGTCATTATGCTGGTGTTCATATTCTCCCATCTCGAAGACATGTTGCGGGTTGGCCATGCCCGCCCGAGGTGGGAACTTTATGCCTCGACACTTGGCATAACCGCAGTCGCAGGTGCAGCTTTCATCGGTTGGAATTACCTCGGTGAGTCACGAAGGCCCTACAGCAGCGCTAACACCAGTGAAGAAACCGCGTTAGCTGCCGGGCACTATCGGCAGCCAATCAT
>DASRAA010000256.1:0-11456 GCA_035638375.1 Binatia bacterium
TCCAAGGCCCAACCCACTACCTTGCGAGAGTAGGCATCCAGGATCACAGCCAGGTAGACAAATTCTGCCTGCAATCGAATATAGGTGATGTCGGCTACCCAAAGCTGATCCGTGCCGCTCAGCTTCATACGACGGGCTAAATTTAGATACCCTTCGAACCTGTGGTTGGCATGGGTCGTGACCACGAAGCGTCGTCGTCGCAGGGCCAGCAGATTGTCTTTCCGCATCATCTGCAAAACCCGTTTGTGATTCACTTGCATTCCGCGCCGGCGCAACTCCGCACAGATCCGTCGGTACCCATAGCGGCGGCGATGTTCCAAAGCAATCAGCTGAATCGCAGAGCGTATCTCCGTCTCTGCCTCGTTTGGCCGCTGCTCTTTGAGGGATCGATAGAAACTTGCACGGCTCACCCGGGCCAGCTCACACATGCGCTCGATACTCAAATTGCCTTGCAAGGGCATCACTTCTCGGATTTGCTCGTAGATGCCGTCTCGCCAGAAGCGCCGCCCTTCCGGCGTCGAGCCTCGATTTTTTGCAAGGCACCTTTGAAAAAATCCACCTCCAGCGTCTTCTCCGCCAGAAGCCGCTTTAAGCGGTCCACTTGTTTACGATACGACCCCTCGTGCGTGCTCGCTCGAGCAGATTCTTCTTCACCTTCCACCGCATCGAGTTTTGCTCGCCATTTGTAAAGACATCGCCGACTAATCCCTAGTTCTTTTGCCAACTCGCCAACGTCCTCGCAGGTTCTCATGCGCTCTACCGCCATCCGCTGGAACTTTCGTGGATATCGCTTCCGTTTCACTCTGCAGTTCCTTTCCCTGCAAAGTGTGCCCATCTCACCTGTCTCAGTTCAAGGGGTCAGTCCACTCTTGGCACTGCGTTTCGTTGATAGGTCACTAGCTTCTAATAGGTGTCGAAAACGAAATCATTTCGACCCAAGTTCCGGATTGCCGACGATCCTGACAACAACCTGCGAAACAGGCCCTCCCAGTACCGGACGCCGCGTCAGGAATGGTGTCGATCGCTCTGTCTAAACAATTGACCTCCAGCCCCAACCGCCCTATCATCGGACAACTTCTTTCTTCTCCCAAGGCATGACCGAAGATACGATCTCGCACTACCGCATTCTCGAAAAGCTGGGCGGCGGCGGCATGGGAGTGGTGTACAAGGCCGAAGATACCCGCCTACGCCGCTTTGTCGCTCTCAAGTTTCTGCCGCAAGAGGTCGCGCAGGATCCGCAGGCGCTGGGCCGTTTTCAGCGCGAGGCCCAGGCCGCCTCCGCCCTGAACCACCCCAACATCTGCACCATTTACGACCTTGGTGAAGAAGACGGCAAGGCGTTCATTGCGATGGAGTTTCTCGACGGCATGACGCTGAAGCACTACATCGCCGGGCGTCCGATGGATCTGGAAATTCTGCTGCCGGTGGCCATTGAGGTAGCCGACGCGCTCGATGCCGCCCACACGGAAGGCATCATTCACCGCGACATCAAGCCAGCCAACATTTTTGTAACCAAGCGAGGGCACGCGAAGGTTTTGGATTTCGGCCTGGCGAAGGTGGGCCTGGGAAGGAGTTCATCCAGCCAAGGCAGCGAGTTTAATACCCAGACCGAGGTGGCCGAGGAGCACCTGACGAGTCCGGGCACGATGCTGGGCACGGTGGCTTACATGTCGCCGGAGCAGGTGCGGGCCAAGCTGCTCGATGCGCGCACCGACCTGTTTTCCTTTGGCGCGGTGCTCTATGAGATGGCAACCGGCACGGTGCCGTTTCACGGGGAAAGCTCTGGGGTTATCTTCAAGGCAATTCTGGATGCGGAACCGGTTCCCCCGGTACGTTTCAATCGCGACCTGCCGCCCAAGCTGGAAGACATCATTTGCAAGGCTTTGGAAAAGGATCGCAATCTGCGTTACCAGAGCGCAGCCGAAATGCGCGCCGATTTGCAGAGGCTGAAGCGCGATACCGACTCTGGACGGAAGGTATCGAGCTCGTCGGCGGTGGCAGCCGTTCCTGATGCGGTGGTTGCGTCAGGGGCGCCGCTGGTAGCACCACCGGGTTCTGGATCAGCAGTCAGGCATGGGGCGGTGTCTTCCGCAGGTTCGGCAGCGGCAAGTGTGCCGGTGGTTGCAACCGCATCGGCGCCGTCGGTTGCGGGAGTATCGCCGCCGGTCAGGAAATCCAAGCCCTGGGCGCTGTGGGGCGCTACTGCACTGGTAATCGTGGCCACAGTCGTCGGTGGGTTCCTCTACACGCGACGCGCGCATGCGTTGACCGAGAAAGACTACATACTGCTCACCGACTTTACCAACACCACCGGCGATGCGGTGTTCGACGGCACACTGAAGCAGGCGCTGGCGGTGCAGTTGCAGCAGTCGCCGTTTCTCAACGTTTTTCCCGAGGAGCGTGTGCGGCAGGGGCTGAAATTCGCGGGAAAGTCCGCAGATGAACGGGTGACGGTGCCGGTGGCGCGCGATCTGTGCCAGCGGGAAGGGGTGAAGGCAATCATGGCGGGTTCGATCAGTTCCATCGGATCGAACTACGTGGTCTCGCTGGAGGCATTGAACTGCAGGACCGGCGACACGATTGCGCGCGACCAACAAGAGGCCTCGAGCAAAGAGCAGGTGCTGGCGGCCTTGGGCAAGGCGGCGAAGAACATTCGCGAGCCTCTCGGCGAGTCCGTTGCCTCCATCCAGAAGTTCGATGTGCCGGTGCAGCGGGCAACCACGTCGTCGCTCGAAGCGCTGCAGGCTTTTGCGATGGGGGACGAGAAGCGCGCCCGTGAAGGCGACCTGCCGAGCATTCCGTTCTTTAAGCGGGCGGCCGAGATTGATCCGAACTTTGCCATGGCCTATGCGCGGTTGGCGGCGATTTACGGGAACATGAGCGAGCAGAAGCTATCGGAGCAGAATGGGCGAAAGGCGTTTGAGTTGCGTGACCGCACGAGCGAGCACGAGAAGTTCTACATTACCGACAAGTATTACAACAATGTTCTAGCGGACCTGCCCAAGACGATCGAGAACTACGAGTTGTGGATTCAGACCTACCCGCGAGATTTTTCGCCGCGGAACAACTTGGCCGTCGCCTACGGCCAAATGGGCAACTACCAAAAATCAGCGGAACAGGCGTTGGAGGCGCTTCGGCTCCAACCCGATGACGTTCTCCCGTACGGAAACCTGATCTGGTCGTATATCAACCTCAACAAGCCGGAAGAGGCCAAGACGATCTACAAGCAGGCCATGGACCGCAAAGTGGATTCGGGCCTCTTGCATGAGGAACGGTTCATGATTGCTTACCTCGAGGGCGATACGGCAGAAATGGATCGCCAGGTTGCCGCCCTGTCTGGAAGTGCGGAGCAGGTGGATCTTATTCGCGACAAGGGAATGATTGCGGCGCAGCAGGGGCGCATCAAGGAAGCCAGGACTCTATTTCAGCAGGCATTCGACGTGGCGAAGAAAGCGGGCATGGACGGTCTGGCGGGGACCGCTGCCGCGGAGCGCGGCGAATTGGAGTATTGGATGGGAGACAACGCCGCGACAAAGACATGGACGTTGCAGGCATTGACCCTCTCCAACAACGACCCCTTCATGCGCGCCGCCTACCTGGCTTTTGCCGGAGACGCCGGCAAGGCGCAGGCGCTCGTCACCCAACAAAGCGCCGAATACCCCCAAGACACGCTCCTGCATACCATCGATATCCCGTTGGTGGAGGCGGCAGTCGCCATCAAGAGCGGCAAGCCGCAGGCAGCAGTTGAGGCGCTGAAGGGGGCGCAACCCTTCCAGGCCGCCTATCCAAGGGTGCCGTTCTCTCGCGGGTTGGCTTACTTTTCGATGAAATCAGGCAAAGAGGCTGTTGCCGAGTTCACGACCGTAAAGAACATGCATGCGGTATTTCCCACTCTCCAGGTTCACGCAATCAACCGGTTGTACCTGGCGCGCGCGCTGGCCATGGCTGGCGACACCGCAGCCGCCAAGCGCGAGTACCAGGACCTGGTGGCGTTCTGGAAAGACGCCGATCCCGACATGCCGCTGCTGGTCCAGGCCAAGGCTGAATACGCCAAATTGCAATAACCCCGACAAACCAGAATCTCGCCCCTTCGACATTCCCGTTCGTTCTGGAACTGAAGCGCCCTTTTTATACCTGTTGTCTGCCATAGAGACGTGGATGAAACGGCCATTGACCGGGGTTGCCGACCGCCTATCATCGGACATCGGCCCCTTTCGTAATGATCGAAGCAACTGTTTCGCACTACCGCATCAATAAGTGCCTGATTCGCATTCAAACAATTCGACCAGGAAGATCATTCCACTTTATCCACACGCACTCTGTTGTCGTGATAGACGGCGCCTCCTCCCATATCTGAGTCTCGATCGTCGACCGTTGCATTAACGCTTGCACCCTGCTTGGAATCGCACGGCCAGCGGCCCTTCGAGCTGGCGACTACGCCGGGGCGAACACAATCGCTTACATCCGCGACAGCAAAGAAGGATCCTCGTGCATTGACGACACGCACTTCGTCTCCTCCGGCGATCTGTCTTGGTTCTGCGTCGTCGGGGTGAATCAGCAGAGTCGGTACGCCAGCCCGTCGCTGCTGTCGCGGAATGTTGGCGAAGATCGAATTTAAAAAGTAGTGGTTGGCGGGCGTGATCAGGGCAAGCGGGTATTCCCTGGCAAGGGACGTATCGCGCTGCGACATCTCATGCGTTGGCGTGTAACCGGCAACCGGATCCAATCCAGCCTGCGCCATTCGTTCCGAGACAAACTCTAATTTGCTGGAAGCGGTGGGGAAGAAACGTTCGAATGGAACGAACGGGCTTGGATAGTTGAGACGCATCCAACCGCGGATTTTCAGTTTCTCGAGTGTGATGCCCTCCAACGATGGATGCCGGCTGTCGAGCAGCTGAGTTGCCATCGTCTCGTCGCTGTCATAGAGCGCCGGCTCGTCCAAACCCAGCTCTCGCCCAAGGCGCCGAAAGATCTCAGTCGTCGGAAGACACTCGCCTAGAGGCGGCACAGCTGGTTCGTTCCAGGCGATGTAGAGGTGCCCGTAAGCGATCAGGAGATCGCGGTGCTCAATCTGCATCGTGGCAGGCAAGATGATGTCCGCATAGCGTGCAGTATCGGTGAGGAAATGTTCGATGACGACACTAAACAGATCCCTTCGCGCGAGACCACAGAGCACCTTCTTCTGATTGGGGACGCTAGCCGCAGGATTGCTGGCATATACGAATAAAGCGTTGACCCGCGGTGTGTTGGTCTGGAGCAATATTTCACCGAACCGCTTCATATCCAGTGCGCGTGTTTGTCGCGGTCTGAGATCATCTCGCCACAGCGCTTCCCAGTTCAGCCCAAAGAAGCCGCGCGTGTCGTAGAAAACTCCGCCGCCTGGGTAGCGCCAGTCGCCCGTCACTCCGGGGATGCAACTGATAGTACGCACGGCCATTCCGCCACCACCATGGCGTTGAAGACCGATGCCGATGCGGATACCTGTCGGGCGCGTTTCAGCGAGTCGCTTGCCCAGGTCGATTATGGCTTGAGTCGGGAGCCCGGTCATCGCCGCTGCCCGTGATGGTGGAAACTCGAGAATCCGCTGGCGAAACTTTTCCCAGCCCACGGTGTGCTCGTCGATAAACTGCTGATCTTCCTTGCCCTGAGTCAACACGACGCCCATGAGGCCCAGTGCAAGCGCAGCATCAGTTCCAGGTATCGGCGCAAGGTGCCAGTCTGAGGCAGCCGCAGTTCGCGTCCGAATCGGATCAATAGTGACAACGAGACCGCCACTCTTTCGCGCCTCAAGAATCGGACGCCATAGGTGGGGATGCGTCGACAGCACGTTCGCACCCCAAAGCACAATGAGCTTCGAGAAACGGAACGACTCCGGATCCATGCCGACCTTGTTGTCGCCAAGTGTGTAGCCGGTCCCGAACCCTCCAGCTATCGTGCAAAGGTTGTAGTCGTTGCGCGAAGTGCCGAGCACGTTCCAAAGTCTCCGCCCGGCACCGTAGATGCCCTGGATCAGTCCCATACTGCCGCTGCCGGCAATGGGCCAGATCGCCTCAGCGCCGTCGCGCGCGATCACGTCGCGGAAACGCTCTGCGATCTCGTCGAGTGCCTCATCCCATGAAATCCGGGAAAACTCGCCACCCCCCTTCGTTCCGAGGCGGCGCATTGGATAGAGCAGTCGATCGCGCGAACGAGCGTATGTCAGATAGTCCACAACCTTGTTACATAGCGACCCGCGAGTGTAAGGATGGTCTGGGTCTCCACGAAGGGCAACTGCTTCGCCCTGCTTAACGGTTACGATCCAACTGCATGTGTCCGGACAGTCCAGGGGGCACGCACCGCGGATGTAGCGAGTTTGGGAGCCGAGAGTCATGAATCTCGTGAGTGCCGGGTTCGCGCACGATTTCGCGCCCGAAACAAATTGAAGTTGTCTGCCTAGCGCCCGTGCTCCGGGGTGACGTTCACTAACATGTTCGGCCTCAGATTGAGTGTCTCAACGGTTATCTTCGAAATCAGGCCGCTGACCTGGTTAGGGAAGGCCTGATCGGCGCTCTCCTCTAGAATGGCAACCAGGCTTTCCCGTGGCCGGAGTCGCACATAGCATGGCGCATTTCCGCCAACAATCAACCGGTACCACAGCGTCTCTCCTCGCAGTTTGGACTGCTCGGCGGCTAGCGCCGCCTCAAACGCCTTGCCCGCGCCGTAATTGAGTTCCACGGTTGTGTATTCGGCCCGAGGCGTTGGCGTCGGTACACCATTGCCGCGCGAGAGTGAGGGCAGGAACTCGTAGATAGCGTTCTCCGTGAATTGGACGTGTGGCAGTATGTTGATCATCGAGTCGCGCTCGTCCTCGGCGGGGGACACCGGATCGCTCAGTTCGGCAGCGGTGTGGCCGAATGTCGCGTAAATAATCCACCTCTGCCTCTCAGTTGATGCCCAGACCGAGTAGCTGTACCAGGCAAACGGATCCTTGGCCTGTCGGTGCCACTCGAGGTGGCGAATGTACCCAGCTTCCAAGTCCACAGAATGACTCTCGTCCCGCGCCCGCATGATCGCGATGCGCGCGTAACGGCCTGGAGCCTGACCGTTTTGCGTCGTTTGAGAAACAAGGAGCGTCGGGAAAAGAGCGCAGACGAGAACTGCTGCACCGGTAATCCTAGTCCAATGATGTTTCAAGTGTTCCTCCCGCAGGCGCTAGCCTTCAGTCCCAGGCCTCCCAACCGGCGAAGGAAATCATAGCGAAGCAGCCCAGGCGATTTGCGACGGTGATCCGTCGAAATCTGCCATTCTGATCTTCAGGCTTGGAAAAATTTCGCCATCGCGGCATAGTTAGCTAACTTATGGTCACCAAGAGAAGCTCTGTCGTGGCTCGCGATTCCTCTGGCCGCCGGATCATCGTCGTGGTCGTGCCTCCCGTGGATGAACTCGACTTAGTTGGGCCTCTCCAGGTGTTCAACTCCGTGAATCGCCTTGCGGGCAGAAGAATTTACCAGATCGAGGTCGCCACGAACACAGACAGCTTGAGGGTTGAGGGCGAGGGTGGGGTTTTGACGTTTGTCGCCAAGCACCACTTCAGCAAAGTGGAAGGCGCCTGCGACTCAGTACTTCTCGTGTGCGGGCAGAAGAGCCGATCGGTCCGCGACGCCGCACTCTCGGCTTGGCTGAGAAATGTGGCGTCGCGAGTGCGCCGACTCGGTACGGTGTGCGTTGGCGCTTTCCTGATCGCTGAGGCGGGGCTCCTGAATGGCCGCACAGCAACTACACATTGGAGATTCGGCCGGGAAATGGCAAGCCGATTTCCGCGGGTCCACGTCCAGCACGATCCACTTTGGGTCAAAGACGGAAATATCTACACCTCGGCTGGCATTTCTGCAGGCATCGATCTGGCTTTGGCTTGGGTGGAGGAAGATTGCGGCGCTGGTCTGGCGCATGAGGCCGCACGCGAGTTGGTGTTGTTCTTGAGACGTCCGGGCGGACAGCCGCAATTGAGCGTTTCGCTCGCTTCGCAGGCATCGGAGATGATGTCAATTCGGGAGCTTCAGATCTGGATCGCCGAGCATCTTCAAGCGAAACTCTCGGTGGACGATCTGGCCGATCGCATGTCGATGAGCGTACGCAACTTCGAGCGCGTTTTTACGCGAGAGGTTGGCACGACACCATCGCAATATGTACTTCAGATGCGAGTCGAGGCGGCACGCCGCGAGCTCGAACGCACGCAGAAAGGCCTTAAGCAGATTGCCTCAGCCGCTGGGTTCGGCAACGTAGACGTGATGAGGCGGGCCTTCGTTCGGCTTCTGGGGCTCCCACCACGCCGTTATCGCGACGTGGCAGCACTCGAGTAGCCGGTGAGGGTGCGAATAACGATTGCTAACGTGGCATTTGAGGTCAACTCACCCAGCAGATCACGGGCAAACCGGAAGTCACCGGGACTCCTTTTGAGTTAACAGACGTTATCTTCGTCGAAATTTTGAAAGTCGTAGCTACCTGCCTCGATTTACAGATTCAAGCCAAGCGGTACTGCACGCCGGAATATACAAGCGATGTGAAGAAGGCAGGTGTAATCAGAAACTGCCCGTACTTCGCGTCATAGGCTGCCGATGGTTTTGCAGCCAACGCCTCAGAGAGGGACTTCCCTTGTTTCTTGAGCGTAGCTACATTGTTGCGTATGGTGACTAGCATATCGTGGTATTCCGTGAGGCCAGCTTTATTGCCTATAGGTCCATGTCCGGGGATGACAATCATCTTATCCGTAATTACCTTTAGATTCCACTCAGTGGCACGGATCGTCCCATCGATGCTGCCTCCGGTCGAGTAATCGATGAATGGGTAGATACCATTCCACCATGTGTCGCCGACGTGCATGATATCGGCTTCCTCAAAGAGAACCGAAATATCGCTATCCGTGTGAGCGGGACCGTAATACTTTAGCGCGATATTGGTGTCATTGTGGTGCAGACGGTGCTCGTCATTGAATACAGTGACGGGAATAGCCCCTGCGGGAGCCGGAGGGAAGGTCCAGTTCCATCCTTCGACTCGAGTCGAGGTGGAAAGATGTTTCTTCGTATTTACGTGCGCCGTGATTTTAGCTCCGGCAGCGTTTACCCAAGCATTGCCGTCGGTGTGATCTGTGTGCCAGTGAGTATTGAGCAACTGCGTGATTGGGTCCGAACTAAGGCTGTTGAGAGCCTCCAAGATCCGTGGCTTCGACACAGTGAAACCTGAGTCAACAAGGAGCTTGCCATCTTTTCCTGTGAGAACCCCGATATTTCCACCAGAGCCTTCCAGGACACTAATGTTGCGACGTAAAGAATGTGTCTTGATTGTTGCCGTTGCTGCTTCATCTATCATCGTTGGAACGATCCCCTTGTTCTCTGCAAAGAGAAAGCGGGGAGCAAACGCAACCGCCGCCGCTGCGGAACCGACAATAGCGATGAAGTGGCGGCGAGAGGGATTTGAAAGATCGAAGTTATTCATGCGCCCTCCTAAATGCCAGCGTGGTAAGAATGTGTTCCAACGGTGTCATCTCATCAGAAATGTTAGATCGTCACAATTGAACGATGGTATTGGCGATACCTTCGTATTAGTCGTTGATGTTCCGTGCGACCTCTGCCGATGCAGCATTGGCATTGACCCGATTTGCTAGTCGAGCTGACGCTGCGATCGTGACGGCGCGCCAATTTCGAAGCTCGGATCGGGGCGGACTATCCATAACTTCCGACTCGTCAAGCCAGTCTTGAGCCGAAATTGTCGCCTGCTCTGCACCGTACAACTCCTTCACCGCAGCAATGAAGGAAGAGAGCTCGCGCTCAGCCAGATGCGTCTGTTCTTCGTAAACCGAATCGGAAAAAGGATCAGGTGCGTTCATTGAATTCGCTGGACTAACTACCGACTGATTGTGCCCGGAAGGAGGTGGCCGAATCTATTGGACCAACGTATCGAGCGATACCAAAGTATGAATTAGGTAGTCGTATCCCGACCGGAACGTTAAGATCGACGCCTCTAGGTTTACCGGATCGCGATGCACCGCAGGTGTAGCACTGTTTGTCATGCGCGCCGAACGCACACTGTGATCGTGCTAGACTCAGGCGCACAGGGTACAGCCGTACCGAACGTGAAACCCGATTGTGTGGTGAAGGCCCGAGATGGATCTCAGGCAGTACACACAGGAGACTCTTCATCAAGGCGGAGAGGCGGTCAACTCCACAACCCGCCAAGTATCGCCAACAGCTTTAAGCTATCTGCAGGGCAAACACAAAGTGTCCTCGCAAACGGTGGGCGCCGCCATCAATAACGAACAGGCTTTGAATATGGCGCGCACACTTGCCTTTCTTGCTTTGCTCCTCGCTTCCGTGGGTCAGGTCTTTGCGCTCGACCCCACAAGTCGTATCTCACAATATGGTCACAGTGTCTGGCGTGTGCAAGACGGGTATTTCGGGGGGAGAGTACTCGATATCACCCAGACCACAGACAGCTACCTCTGGGCGGGAACAGAGGCTGGGCTCTTCAAGTTCGATGGTGTGCGTTTTGTTCGATGGCTGCCCAGTCCGGAGAAGAATTGCCTTCCTTCCGCATCTTGTCCCTGCTTGGCGCCCGAGATGGAAGCTTGTGGATCGGAACGGATGCCGGCCTGGCTCATCTCGTCAAGAACCGATTGATCCTGTACGAGAAAAACGAAAGATGGTGGGTTTCGTACATCTTTGAGGATCGGGACGGGAAAATCTGGATCGATCATCATCGACCTGAAGGCGACGCCCATCCTCTTTGCGAGGTCCTTGCGTCTTCCCTCCTTTGACGCGCGATCTCGAAATTGACTATACCGCGCTCAGCTTCGCGACACCCGAGAAGATTATATTTCGCTACATGCTTGAGGGTCATGATGCCCGCTGGCAGGAAGCAGGGACCAGGCGGCAGGCTTTTTATAACGACCTTAGAGCAGAGACCCCTTTGTCCAACTGCCAGCAATGAGGTTTGCCGGATTGCGCTTGAACTGCTCAGAAACGCTTTTCGACACGCGAATGCGAGCCGGATCGAAGCAGAGATTCGACATGGCGACCAAGCACTTCGCGTTCGCATTCGCGACAACGGCAGAGGAGTCGACCCCAAGGTGTTGAAGGAAGGCGGAAGTGCTGGACATTGGGGGCTAAAGGGCGTAAGAGAACGGGCCGAAAGGATTGGATCTCATCTGGAGTTTTGGAGCGAGGGCGGAGCCGGTACAGAGGTTGAGCTTACCGTACCGGCCTCTGTCGCCTATGAGACTTCGCGTGACGGTATTGGATCAAGATTGATCCCCAAGGTCCGAAGCTATGCACAGCACTCGTAACCTAATTCGAATCCTCGCCGTTGACGACCATCCCCTTTTAAGGAAGGGCATCGCCACGATGGTGAACGCTGAACCTGCCTGAAATTGGTGGCTGAGGCGTCGCATGGGAAGAGGCTCTCAATGCGTTCAGATCGGAACG
>DASRAA010000257.1:0-17155 GCA_035638375.1 Binatia bacterium
GGTCTGTTAGCCGAAGACACCACTCCGGTAACCTCCTTGCCGCCGCAGCGGAGCGAAGCCCTCCAATGCGCAGCGGAGCGGAGGCGGCGCTGCACCCAGCCTCTACTCCGGAGGCCGGGGCGTTCTTTCATAATGCATTGAGGAGATTGGTGGACCTGGTCGGGATCGAACCGACGACCTCTTCCATGCCATGGAAGCGCGCTCCCAGCTGCGCCACAGGCCCACGAGGGGAGGAAAAACTCCCTCTCTGATTCTCTCGCACGCAGACAATCGAGTCAACGTGGCATCCATCGTCAGCAGCGTTAGGAATTAGCCGGGAACAATCTCCTGCCTGGCGGGTTCTAATTAGTCGAGAAGTAGAGGCTCCCGCTGCCTTGCAGAGAGAGTGTCAACAGGGCGGAACCTGCGAATCTGTAAAAATACGAACCAGTTGGATTGTAGAAACGGTGCCGCTTGGCTACGATGTGAGGTGCAGATGAGTAGTATTGCGGGAGCATCGGCATTGAGCGATCTGGCGAGTGCGACGGTTCGCACCGACGAAAGCGCCATCGTGTCTGAACTGAAAGCCGGCTCGGAAGACGCATTCGCGTGGTTGATCGCTCAGTATAGTCAACCGGTCTACAGACTCGTCTATCGCATGCTCGATGACCCCTCTGACGCTGCCGACACGACTCAGGAAGTCTTCATCAAGGTTTTTCGTGGAATCCGCGGGTTCCACGAAAACTCTAGTCTTAAGACCTGGATTTACCGCATCGCTCTACGCGAGGCGTCGAACCAGCGCCGATGGTGGTTCCGCCATCGCGGTCGAGAAAGCTCAATTGAGACACATAATGTGCCTCGGCCGGAACATTGTTCCACTGCCCTTCGAGGACTGCTCGCCGACCTCGGTAAGTCACCTTTGGACAATGTCTACGACGCCGAGCTTCGTGAATGCGTGGAAGCCGAGTTGCGGGCTGTAGCGGAGCCGTATCGCACCACCTTGATCTTGCGTGACGTTGAGGAGCTCTCCTACGAGCAAATTGCGGAAGTCACGGACGTTTCGCTCGGCACCGTGAAGTCGCGCCTGACCCGTGGCCGTGAAGCGTTGCGTAAACGCCTTGAGCGCCACCTACCGTCGTTTGGGCTCCAGTCTGATTCTTTTGAAGGAGGACGACGCCGTCACGGTCCCCTGATTGAGGGACGAGAAGCCGAGGTTCTGCCATGAAATGCTCGGAAGCAAAGCCGCTCATGTCTTCGTACCTTGACGCGGAAATCACTCGCAGCCAAGTGTCCGCTCTGCAGGAGCATCTACAATCGTGCAGTGATTGTTCTCAGCGGTACCAGGTTCTGCGCCGCACCCAGGCGTTGGTAGCCGCTCTTGAACACGAGCCAGCTCCGGCCGACCTCGCGCTCAAATTACAGATTGCTCTTTCCCGCGAAATCGCTAACTCACGGCGCTCCCGGTGGCAGATTATGCGTGTCCACTGGGACAACGTCTTTCACGCACTTATGGTTCCGGCGACCGGCGGTTTGGTCACAACCGTCCTCACGTTCGGTTTGCTGATTAATCTCCTCATGCCCGCGGCCATTCCGGGAACCAACGACGTGCCTACGACGTTTTACACACCTCCTGAACTGCAATCCACGCCGTTCGAGATGGCCGTGGATGGCGGCCGATCGGAGCCACTCATTGTCGAGGCTTTAGTGGGTCCTGACGGCCGGGTTCAGGATTACCGCATCTTGTCGGGTGGCGAGACAGGAAGCGCTACGCTAGCGAATCTCAAGAACATGCTGATCTTTGCAACCTTCCGTCCCGCCACTAGCTTTGGTCGCCCCACTACTGGCCGAACCATACTCGCCTTCTCGAACTTTCAGGTAAAAGGCTAAAGGCGCCCAGGTTCGGTTGTATCGGCGCGTGATTTGCGTTCGGGTTTCCTGCGCTCGTACACTAAGACTCTCGATACCTGCCTAATCCGCTCCCAGGAGGCTATTCTGAGTAGTTCTTTCCGATCGGTGTTGACACTCGCGCTGGTGTCCTCAATGCTGAGTTGTTTCGCTCCCGCCCAGACAAGTTCAACCCTCGAAGTCAGTGAGACGATCTTCAGCGTATTGGCAGCCATTAACGTTTGCGGCTACGACCAGGGATTGTCATTGTCCCTTCCGATTCGCACCGAGGTCCGAGCCGATTTGGTTGCCGCAAGCAAATCACCGAATGCTGCTGCCGCCGCAAAATCGATGTGCGCGTTCTATGACCAGCATCAGCGCGAGAGCACCCGAAACCTTGGAGCGCCTTATGTCTCCTTGGCGTTGAATCTGGGGCCACCGCCGGACTTTGCCTCCAAGTTCGCCGAGGCTGACCTGCCGCCCGACGCCAACTACGTTCTGGGCTTTGTATCGCTGCTCAAAGCCTACGCTGCAGCTGCTAATCTTCATGGCATCTGGTTGAGGCATCAGGCTCAATACGCTGCGTTGGTGGATCACTATCACGATCCAGTAGCGCGAATGATCACTGCAACCGACCTGTACCTGCGTATGCCGTTCGCTGGTTACGCAGGCCGAGCCTTTACCGTGTATCTGGAGCCAATGGCGGCCCCGGGTGAAGTGAATTCGCGCAGTTATCAGGCTGACTACTTCTATATGGTCGTTTCGCCGGCCAATAACAACAGCAACATCCATATCGATGGACTGCGTCACACTTACCTCCACTTTGTGCTGGATCCGCTTCTAGCAAAACGGGCCACCTCCCTCGCACGCCTTGAGCCAATTCTTCTCAGTGTGCATAAAGCTCCGATGGCGGAAGAGTACAAAACAGATACTGGACTGCTGGTAATTGAAAGCCTTATCCGGGCAATTGAGGCACGCACGCCCGTTGATCCAAAGCTTTCTGAGAAAGACCGTCTGGCCAAGGTGAGCAGTGACGAGTCCGAGGGCTTTGTGTTAACTGGCTACTTTTACGACCAGCTTAAGACCTTCGAAAAAGGCACCACTGGCCTGAAGGATGCCTTTCCGGACTGGCTGCACGACATTGACGTAGATAAGATTCGAAAACAGGCAAGTGAAATTAAGTTTGCCTCCAGCGCCGCGCCTGACGTGATCCAGGCAGCAACGGCAAACCGCAAGGCTGAGTCGAAGATTGATCAAGCTGAACGCGCGTTGGCCAGCGGCAACCCTGGGGGAGCCGTGCAACTGGCCCAAGAAGCGCTAGCCGGTCAGGAGGACCTAGGTCGGTGCTACTTTGTCCTGGCTAGTGCCGCTTCTTTGGGCGGGAACATGCAGGACGCCAAGGACGACTTCGTAAAAGCAGCGGCTGCGGCTAAAGACCCCCGCGTAGCTGCTTGGTCACACATCTATCTGGGGCGGATCCTCGACCTTCAGGACGAACGAGACGCGGCGATCGAGCAATATCGAGCCGCGTTGAGCGTGCCCGAAATTTCGGCAGATGCCCGGCAGGCGGCGGAACGCGGGCTCCAGACCGCCTATGAGCCTCCGGACAACTCAGAGCAGCCGAAATCGCAATAACTATGGATGGATAGGCGGCGGGCCCGCTGGCCGTTTCATACCGAAAGGGTGACTTATGAAGCTCCGAATTGTAATTGTAGCTGTCGTTCTAGCCTCTACTCTGGCCGTGGGGCAAACCGGCGCTACGCCCGCACAGGGTGCGCAGTCGAGCGCGACAGTTACACCCTCGCATCAGCCTCAGGCCAAAAACGACAAAGAATACGCTGCCTATAAACTGGCGGCTAGCAAGACCGACCCAGCCCAATTGGAAGCATCGGCCGACGAGTTTGCGCAAAACTTCCCTGACAGCGAACTCAAGGGATTACTGTATATCCGCGTCATGCAGATGTACCAGACCCAAAACAACACGGCTAAAGTTGTCGCAACTGGTAGAAAAGCGATTGCACTCAATCCCACGGATCCGGTTCCCTTGGTGGCAGTCGCCTCCGCCCTGGTGATGGATACGCGAGAGAATGACTTGGATCGCGACGCGCGCTACGCCGAAGCCGCCAAGGATGCGCAAGCAGCCCTGGATAATATGGACAGCGGACTGCAAATTCCCCCCAATGTAACTCCCGAACAGGTTGCCAACGCAAAGGCTAATCTGCGTTCCATCTCGTATGACACCCTCGGTGTCATAGCGATGAACAAGAAGGATTACTCGGGCGCCGAACAGAACTTCCAAAAAGCCGCCGATCTGATGAAGGACCAGCCCGATGCTGTCGTTTACTTGCGGCTGTCCGTGGCGCAGGATAATGAAGGTAATTACCCACAAGCGCTTGATTCAGCCAACAAGGCAGTGCAGTACGCGCCGGAGGGTAGCGCCGAAAAGAACCTGGCCAAGCAACAACAAGCGAGACTGCAGAAGTTGATCGCCGAAAAAAATCCAGCCGCCACCCCGGCTCCTGCGACCCCGCCGCACTAAGACCGGGGCTGGGCAAAGGTCATGACAAAGTCGCAAGTATACGATCCATCCGGACTTGAGCACGCGTTGGATCACCATTTTCTCGATGGCTCTCTGTTGCAGCAGGCATTGACCCACTCGTCGTATGCTCGCGAAGCTGCGTCGGCGTCGAACACCAGCGGCACTGAGGCCCGGGCCGTCGGTGATAACGAGCAGCTGGAATTTCTGGGTGACTCCGTGCTCTCCTTCATCGTCAGCCAAGAGCTGTTTCGCCGTTATCCGCACTACACGGAAGGCGATCTCTCCAAGCTTCGTGCGCACATTGTGAGTGCTCGTGCCCTCGTTCGCCCGGCCCGCCAGTTGGACATTGGGAAGTACCTCCGTTTTGGACACGGAGAAGAAAAGAGTGGTGGCCGCACAAAGAGCGCATTATTGGTGAATGCCCTGGAGGCGGTCATAGCGGCGCTGTTCCTTGATGCCGGATTGGAAAAGGTTCATCGCTTCGTTGTGGAGGCCGTTTTGCAACCGTCTCTGGATGAGCTCGAGAGTCGGGTGCCGGGAGCGTTGCTGGTGACGGATTATAAATCGGCCTTGCAGGAGGCTACGCAGGCTGCCGGACGGCCTCAACCACGTTATTCGCTGGTCAAGGAAAAAGGCCCCGACCACCGGAAAGTCTTCACGGTAGAAGTCCAGGTGCCTCCGCCTTTAGCGGGCGGCGAACCACTGGTCAAGCGATCCGAGGGCAGCACGAAGAAGATTGCGGAACAGGGGGCTGCGCAGCAGGCGTGGGAATATCTAAAATCGTTAGCGGAGAGGCCTGACGGTGTTGCCGCAAGCGTGCCAGAAAGGTCACCGGAAACCGCATGAGTGAGTTGCACGTCGAACCCTCCGCAACAGTAACGGCGACCGAGTCGCCGTCGCAACGCTCGGCCGCGGCCCGAACCGGCTCCGACCTGATGACGACGTTGCAATCGCTGGCGGCCACCATTGTGATGGCGGTCTTCCTGATTACCTTTGCCGTACAGGCATTTCAGATTCCTTCGGAATCGATGGAGAAAACTCTTCTCATCGGCGATTACCTGCTCGTTGACAAGGCCCACTACGCCAAACCAGGTCTGTTCGGATGGTTATTTCCCTACCGGCAGGTCCATCGGCAGGACATCATTGTATTTCGCTACCCCGTCAACCCTCAGCAGCATTTCGTTAAGCGCGTGGTTGGCGTTCCAGGAGACCATGTCAGGCTAATCAACAAACACGTATATGTGAATGGTGTGAGACAGCCCGACGAGTATGCAACCTTCCAATGGGGTCAGCGCGACCGCTTTCGGGATGATTTCCCGAATGGCGGCTTCTTTGCCGACCGGATCGCTTCTAAATGGTTTGTTCAGGCGCAGAAGCTGATCGATGATGACCAGTTGATCATTCCGGAGGGGTCATACTTCGTTTTGGGGGATAACCGCGACGACAGCTATGACTCGCGCTATTGGGGACTTGTACCCGCCGAGAATGTCGTAGGCCGCCCGCTCGTGATTTATTGGTCTATGGAGCCAGTCACCGGGGGAGTCGATGATTCTGCCTCTGGTAAACTCTCGACTTTGGCATACAGCGCTGTACAGTCACTTAAGGGCTTACGCTGGAAGCGTATGTTCCAGGTCCCAAACTAGTATTTAGCAAAGGACGTCCCGGCAAGGAGACAACCGAATTGGGCATTACAGGGAAGGCCAGCAAAGTGGCCTCAACAGAGAACGAGCAGCAAGCCACGGCCAAGAAGCCCCGGGAAACGACGCCCGAATTCATCGCCTCCATTGCCGCCGTACTGGTAACCGGCCTGTTCATCATCACCTTCACGCTGCAGGCTTTCGTCATTCCTTCCAGCTCCATGGAAAACACCCTCCTCATTGGCGACCACGTCTTCGTCGACCGCATTTTGCTCGCGCCCAAATCCAGTTGGATCGAGCCGCTCATTCCCTACCGCCACCCCAAGCATGATGACATTTTTGTTTTCGTCTCTCCTGCAGAGCCTGGACTCTACGTTGTGAAGCGTGTAATCGGCGTGCCCGGAGACCGTATCCGTCTCCAGGACGGTGTGGTCTATCGCAATGGCGAAAAGCTTGACCAGTCCTTTGTCGTTCGCAACGGCACGTACATGGGCTATCGCGACAATTTCCCGGCGGTCCCCCCTTCTGACTATGATGGCTTGACTGCAAAATGGCGCGATGAACTGCCTTCGCATATCCAAAATGGCGAATTGGTGGTTCCGCCCAACAGCATCTTCGCAATGGGCGATAATCGCGACGTCAGCCTTGACAGCCGTTATTGGGGATTCGTTCCCTTTGAGAACGTGATCGGACGCCCGATGTTTCTCTATTGGTCGTTCCAGCAACCACGGGATGAGTACACACGAACCAGTATTGCGGAACGCCTGCAATTCCTTTTTACCATCGTGATCCATTTCTTTGACCAGACCCGCTGGTCCCGGATGTTCCACGTGGTGCGCTGATGCCGGGCCGCTCATCACGGCGGTATAAGTGGATAGCAGCAGCGCTGGTTGTAATCGCGCTCGCCATACTTCTCCCTCCATTCGTGAATGTAAACCGGTATCGCAACCAGATCGCCATGTCGATCGGCAACGCATTAGGCCGGAGTGTCACGGTCTCGGGAGTCGAACTGAAGCTACTGCCCCGGCCCGGACTCGTTCTGTCGGGCTTCGTGGTAGCAGACGATCCCAGCTTTGGCCCTGAACCGATGCTGCGAGCCGAGAGCGTAACAGCGTATCTGCGTCTCTCTTCGCTATGGCGTGGGCGGTTGGAGGTCGGCACGCTGCAGCTTGAAAATCCCAGCCTCAATCTGGTTCGCCGAGCTGACGGCCATTGGAACTTGCAGGACTTGATTGAACGCTCCTCACAAGTTTCGCCGGCTCCAACCTCATCCGTGACACCGCAGCGCCGATCGCGCTTCCCTTACGTCCAGTCCTCCGCGGGAAGAATCAATTTCAAGTTGGGGCAAGTCAAAAAGGCTTTTGCCTTTGCCGATGCAGATTTTGCGCTGTGGTTGGAGTCCGGTCACGAATGGGGAGTCAGGCTCGAGGCACGACCCATGCGCGCCGACGTCCCGCTGGGCGATACCGGTATTCTCCGTGCGGAAGGCCGATTCCAGCAGGCGGATTCGTTGAGTGATACCTCCGTCATTCTCAAGCTTGATTACAGCAAGGCGCAACTTGGGCAGCTTACCTCTCTCGTTTACGGTCGGGATCGCGGATGGCGGGGTACAGTCACGGCCAGCGGCGTGTTGGCAGGCACGCCATCCTCCTTGGCGGTGACACTCGACTCCCACATCGACGATTTTCGCCGGTACGACATTGCGTTGGGTGAAGCGCTTCGCCTGAGTGCACACTGCACTGGCACATTCTCCAATTTGGACAACTCGCTTCGTGCAATCCAATGCCAGGCACCGGTACACCCGGGTCAGCTAACGTCGCGCGGCAACATCGTAGGATGGGCCCAGGCATTCGATCTGGGCATAACGGCTGAAAAAATCCCGCTGGAACGGTTGGTCGCCCTGGCGCGCCATACAAAGAAAGACTTAACCGACGACTTGACCGCAACCGGCAGTTTCGACGCGGTTTTCACTTTCCAGAGAAGCAACGGCGCATCCACGGTGTGGAGCGGCGGGGGGCAGACCACTCGCTTCGCCCTCCAATCGAGAGCATTGGCACCTCCACTCGAGTTAGGCCCGATGGAGTTTGGAACCAATGAATTGCCTCGCGCACCCGTCGCAAAGCGCGGCCAACCAAGCGCTCGGCAGGCCAAGCTAACCGGGACCGTTCGGGTTCTGGTGAGACCGTTTGCCATTCCGCTAGGCGGGACCTCGCCCGCTATTGCCAGTGCGTTCTTTGATCTCTCTTCATATCGCATTCTGCTGACAGGAAATGCCGAATTGGCGAGATTACTGAACGTTGCCAAAGCAATGGGAATTGGCGCACCCGCCGTCGTCCTGCAAGGACCAGCTCAACTGGATTTCGAGATCGCCGGTGGCTGGACGGGTTTCGCCCAGCCTGTGCCATCGGGCCGCATGCAAATTCACGATGCCATCGTGGAATTGCCGGGCGTGTTCGAACCGCTACAGGTGAGCCAGGCCAGCATGACATTCGCCGATCAGTCTGCCTCGCTCATCTCGTTTACCGGTGAGTTCAAATCGGGCCCTTCAATTTCCGGATCAGCAGGCTTCCCACTGCACTGTCCTATCCCTAAGAACTGCGTGCTCCACTTCAACCTGCGAGCAGGGGAGACGAGCCTGGCGCGGATCAACCAGTTACTCAACCCGGCTGCCCAAAACCGTCCGTGGTATCGGCGCCTGGAGTTGGGGCAAGCCACCGAGAATTCGCTTTCCAAGCTTCAGGCTCAGGGCCAGATTTCGATTGGCCGGTTTTCGATAGTGAACTTGGTAGCCTCCAACGTCTCGGCCAACCTGCAAATCAATGCATCAGCCGTGAGCATCAGGGATCTAAAAGCCGACTTATTTGGTGGACACCACGAGGGCAACTGGGACGCTGACTTTACCGCGTCCCCACCAAAGTTTTACGGCTCAGGAGCGATGAGTAAGATCGTCATGGCCCAGGTCTCCGCTCTGATGCACGATCAGTGGGCAACCGGTACTTTGGCGGGTCAGTACACCATAGGCCTCGCTGGTCTCGACAAGCAGCAACTCCGCGACTCGGCCACCGGCTCGGCAGATTTCAAATGGATGGGAGGCAGCGTCCGCCACATCACGCTAGAGGACAAGACTACGCCTCTATCGTTCACCAGCTTCAAAGGGGAGGTCGCCCTACGCAACACAACCGTCAGCTGTCAGGGCTGTATTCTCCGAATGCCGGGACTAGACTACAACGTCACGGGCACTGTTCGCCTCGACCGCTCGCTCGACCTGCGTCTGGAGCGAGCAGGCTCGCCCGAATACGCCATCTCCGGCCCCTTGGACAAGCCCACAGTCAAGAACATCGGCTCTCCTCCAGTCGAAGCCACCCGCCGTTAGGATCTTCGTTCTTAACCTGATGTTGCGAAGGGGTTTCTTACCCTGGTGCTTCTAACGGGCGCGGCTTCAGCGTACGTTACCTAGTGTTTTGAAGGGGCACGGCTTTAGCCGAGCCGTACAAGTCCTTTATTTTTCGCCTTCCCGCGCCGACTCTAGTCCGCGCGGCACGGCCTCGACTGTTTCACGTTCCGCCCTCTCCTGCATGTTAGTATCGAAGTCGAAGCTCGATGTTACGCGATCCCGTCACTATCTTTTTCGAGATTGTTGTCTTACTGTTTGCCATCAGTGTCCACGAATCGGCCCATGCTTGGATGGCCAACCGCCTCGGAGACCCAACGGCAAAGATGATGGGACGCATCTCCCTCAATCCACTGGTCCACATCGACTTGTTCGGCACGATCCTGCTCCCGGCAATGCTGATTCTGGCTGGTTTTGCCCCATTCGGTTATGCCAAACCGACTCCGGTCGACAATCGGAACTTCCGTCACATGGTTCGCGATGACGTCCTTACCGCACTGGCCGGACCGGTAAGCAACTTCCTGACCGCGTTCATTGCGGTGCTAATCCTGGCGGTGATGTTCCATCGCAACCCCGAGCCGCTAGTTGCAGCAGCGTTTGGGAGCAGCAATGCGTCCCCACTCGCTGTCCTCTTCTGGCAGGCGATACAGATCAATGTAATCTTGGCAGTGTTTAATCTAATCCCCTTGCCACCTCTCGATGGCAGTCATGTTATTCGTCATTTCTTGTCATATGAGACGCTGAAGGTGTACGACCGCGTCGGCTATCTCGGACTTTTCATCCTCATGTTCGTGCTGCCTCTGCTCAGGTTGCCGGTCTTGAGTTTCGTAATCGCTCCATTCCTGAGTGTCTTTCAAAACCTTCTGTTTAATCTCGTACAGGCCTGATGACAGATCTGAAATCTAAGAAAAAGGGCCGCATACTCAGCGGCATGCGTCCCACTGGCAAATTGCACCTCGGCAACTATGTCGGCGCCCTGCGCAACTGGGTCAACCTCCAGGACGAATATGACTGCTTCTTCTTCATCGCCGATTGGCACGCTCTGACTACCGACTACGCCGACACCAGCCGCATCAAGCAAAGCTCGCTGGAGGTGATGATCGACTACCTCGCTGCCGGGCTTGATCCGGAGCGCAGCACGTTGTTCCTTCAGTCGCACCTGCCGCAACACGCCGAGCTTCATCTGCTCTTCAGCATGATTACCCCTTTAGGATGGCTCGAGCGCGTCCCGACGTATAAAGAGCAGCGCGAGAACATCAAGGACAAAGATCTCAGCACCTACGGTTTCCTCGGATACCCGCTGTTGCAATCGGCCGATATTCTGATGTACCAGGCCAACTTCGTCCCTGTCGGGGAAGACCAGGTTCCGCACGTTGAGCTGACGCGCGAGGTCGCAAGGCGCTTCAACCAGTTTTATCCGAGGAAGGTCTCCGCCGGCTCGAGCCAACCGGACCGTGATGTCGTATTCCCCGAGCCGAAGCCTTTGTTGACACCTGCGGCCAAGCTTCCAGGAACCGACGGACGCAAGATGTCCAAGTCCTACAACAACACCATCCTGTTGAGCGAGCCGGAAGAGTCTCTGCGCGCCAAACTCAAGACCATGGTCACCGATCCCGCGCGCGTGCGTCGTAGCGATCCCGGGGATCCCGACAAATGTCCTGTGGGAGACCTTCACAAGATCTTCAGCACAGCGGAAACCATGGCCAAAGTTTATGAGGGCTGTCGGACCGCTGGTATTGGATGTATCGAATGCAAACACTGGGCTGCCGACAGCCTTTGGAAGGTTCTGGAGCCGATTCAACAGCGGCGTGCGCAATTTGTATCCGATCCCAAGCTGGCATGGGACATTCTGGAAGCGGGCTCCGCGAAGGCGCGAGTTGCAGCCGAAGCCACGATGAAAGAAGTTCGCGCCGCCGCAAATTTATCCTTGGAGTACGAACCGCCTCACAATGGCGAAAACCTGTAGCCCATGTCCGATCCGACAAAACCCGTCGAGGCGCCTTCAACGGACGCGGCACGCACCAAAGCCGCTGACGACTCCTCGTTCTCCGTGCTCGTCGATCAGGTCTATGACGGCCCTCTCGACCTGCTCCTCGACCTGATTCGCAAGCAGGACATCAACATCTACGACATCCCCATCGCCAAAATCACCCAGCAGTACTTGAACTACGTCGAGAATATGAAGCAGCTCGATGTGGACATCGCGGCCGAGTTCATCTACACGGCTTCCTTGCTCATCCACATCAAGTCCAAAATGCTGCTGCCGCGCGATCCTGAGGCGACTGGCTTGGTCGAAGACCCGCGTACCGAGCTCGTAAACCGTTTGCTGGAGCACGAACGATTTCGCACCGCCGCGCAGATGCTGCTACAGAAGCAGCAAATCGAGGACGCCGTCTGGACGAACCCTTCGCTCAGCCAATTTCGCGATGCTGAAGGTGCGGAGCCGGAACTCGCAGCCGACGTTGTCGATCTGGTTAAGACTTTTCAGCAGATCCTGAATCGCGCACGCTCTCGACCTACATTCGACGTCCAGGACGACGATGTTTCTGTCGCCCAAATGATCGAGTACGTTCGCCGACGCTTGTCATTGGAAGATAAGCCGGTTCGCCTGAAATCGTTGTTGCGCAGCCTGCGCTCACGTTCGGCACTGGTTTGCGCATTCCTGGCCATTCTTGAACTCATTCGCCTACAGGCAGTTCTGGCGCATCAGGACAGCGTATTCGGAGAGATCGTGCTGAAGAAACACACCGCCTTCGACAGCCTGACGACAGAGAGCACCGCCGTTCACGACGACTGGCGCTAGATTGCTCGAATAGAATCGGATCGATTGACTATGAGTGTTAAAGCCAAACTCGAAGCTGTTATCTACGCAACCGAAGAGCCAGTTACACTGGACCTGTTAGCAAGCCTAGTGCGCGATGCCGTTCTGGCTGAATTAGCCAGGGAAGAAGAATCGCGTCTCGCACTGAATCAAGCGATCTCGCATGGCGAACCTGAGTCCTCGAACGAACCCGTTGTCGCAGAGTCTCCTGCCGAAGCGAGCGAGCTCGCTGTGGCGCAGACGAACGTCTCAGCGGACTCCGAGCCCCAGGACGACAAGAAAGAGGAATTGCGGCAGGTCAAGGCCTACCTGAAGAAGCTCCTCGACGAACTGACAGAGGAATATGCGGCCAGCACGCACGGCGTCGAAGTCCGGCAGGTCGCCGGTGGATACCGCATGGCTACAAAGCCGGAACAGCATGACTTGGTAGTCGCGTTTGCCAAGAGTCTAAAGCCGCCGGTGCGACTCTCTTTACAGGCGCTTGAGACGCTTGCCGTCATTGCCTACAAACAGCCCGTCACCGCTCCCGAGATCAGTGAAATTCGCGGCGTGGATTCCTCGGGTGTGCTCGCTACGCTTTTGGATCGCAAACTGATCACCACCGCGGGCCGCAAGCAGGTCATCGGACGCCCCATTCTCTACAAGACCACCAGGGAATTCCTGCTGCGCTTTGGACTCAATAACGTCTCCGAACTGCCTAGCATCGAGGAATTCGAAAAGCTCGGCGATCCCCAGACTGAACTGTTTGCTGCAAATTTGTCCTCCGAGAACGTTGCCTCGGCGGTTCCATCGGCAGAAGACCCTAGCACAGAGTCACCCGATGCATCGGCGGTCGCCGTGGACCAATCCCTGAAGAAATGAGTATCTAGAACACCCCTTAGTGATGGTTTTTACTAAATGGATCACTGCATCGGCAAAAATTACTTTGACGCCTATTTAGAATCAATAGCTTAGGCGGAAAATTGTTCGCAAGTAAATGATCCCTAAAATAGTTATACATATCCATTTCTGCGCGTAATCCTTAGCGGCTTTATTTTAGGACAAGTTCGGTTCGCATTCAGTTCCATTGTAGGAATTGTCAAAGAACAAATTTCACTCGCGCCAAGGGCGACCAGGGCTGAGAACCTAAGCCTCTGCCACAACTCAGTTTTACGAACTGCGGGCTGCGAAAAAGCAAGGAAAATCGTCAGCTCAGGAACACGAAAGTAACCAAGCGGTGTTCGGTAGCCGGTTGTCAGTTGTCGGTTCTTGGTATGAGCACTGTTCGGCTAATTTAGTCTGGCATCTGAGAGGACTGGTGTGCCTCCGATTTCCTCGAAGCTTTACTTTTCCGGGAAGAAGGGTCGGATTATCATCCATTCCGGTAGATCCCCTTATTCTTGGAGCTTCCTATGCGCACTGCAATCGGCACGATACTGCTCTGCCTCCTCGTATCTTTCGCCAGGGGACAGACGATCCCTGCCGGCACTCTGCTACCGGTCATGCTGGATGATACGGTCGAGTCCGATAAGAGCAAGCCCGGCGAGGAAGTGTCGGCGAAACTGTACCAGCAAGTCGTCTTGCCCGAGGGCCTGAAAATCAAGCGCCTGTCAAAGGTGGTGGGGCACGTGGTTGCAGTTACGCCGCCTTCAGGCAGTACCCCGGCCAGTATCACGGTCCAGTTCGACCAGGTCGAAATCGGCAAGAAATCCGTGACCGTCAGCACCGGCCTGCGCGCACTGGCCTCGATGCGTCTTGTGGCGCAGGTGCGAAATCCGGTGAATATGAACGCCGGTCCCGGTACTACTTCGTGGGACTTGAACGTAAGCCAGATCGGGGGCCAGATCGCCTACAACGGAGCAAGAATTGTGAAGGCGCCGAACGGACAAGTTGTGGGACGAGTCGTGGAACCCGGTGCTATCGTCGGAGTGCCTATGGCGAATCCCGGTGCCGGCTGTGCGGGTCCAGCCGCCAACGTCGGCGAGCAGGCCTTCTGGGTGTTCTCTACTGACGCTTGCGGTCTCTACGACGAGGAAGAGCTGACCTACACGAGCGGTATTGGCGGACCAAATTCCGGAAAAATCGTGCTGAAATCCGCGAAGCATTTTGACGTGCGTTCTGGCAGCGCTTGGCTGCTGCAAGTGAACTAGCCAGTGAGTAGAGTAAAAGACGTGCCCTCCGAACGACTGCAAAAAATTATCGCTGCTGCCGGGCTCGCCTCGCGGCGTAAGGCCGAAGAACTCATTGCTTCGGGACTGGTCTCTGTCAACGGCCATGTAGTCACTGAGCTTGGGACGAAGGCCGATCTTTCACTGGACACCATCGAGGTCAACGGCCGCTTGTTGGCGGCTGCCCAGCGACATGTTTACCTTCTATTAAACAAGCCCAAAGGATATGTGACCACGGTCAGCGATCCCGAAGGTCGGCCGACAGTACTCGACCTGCTTCACGGCATCAAGACACGCGTGTATCCAGTAGGAAGGCTCGATTATCTTAGCGAAGGGCTTTTGCTGCTGACCAACGACGGCGCACTTGCGCAACGATTGATGCATGCGTCATCACACGTTCCCAAGACTTACCTGGTCAAGGTAAGTGGTAAGCCAACTCAGGCACAGATTGCAAAATTACGTGCCGGAATGTTCTTACCACCGGAATCGACGCCTCTCCAGTCACCGAAAGGTTCAATGCAACGGCGCTCTCATAGCGTTCATACGGCTCCCATTCAGATCAAATTGGCGCGTGACGCGGCGAATCCCTGGTTCGAGATCACCCTAATCGAGGGCCGCAATCGCCAAATTCGCCGAATGTTTGAGCAGGTCGGCCATCGCGTGGAGAAGATCAAACGTGTCCGTTATGGGCCACTGAACTTGAGTGTTGAGCCGGGTCACTTCCGTCACCTGACACCGCGTGAAGTGGAAGCCCTGAAAGCCTTGACTCGGGACTCCCACACTCGAGGATCGGCTCAAGCGAGCAAATCGCCACCGCAGAAGCGAAGGCGAATTTGACGGCGTTCTTACCGCACATGCCCATGCCGACCCGCAACCCAGGACACGCTATCCCGTTGTATGTCTTCCCTTCTCAAATTGCGAAAAGCCTTCCAGCATCGGTAACCGCGCGGCTCCGTACAGACCTGCATCACTGCCGAGCAGAGCGCGGGTGATAATGGTTCCCTTGTCGTGGCCGATGCGGTCGGGAGAGGTTAACGAGTAAATCGACGACCGGAACTTCATTTCCTCAAACATGGCCGGCGCAAACGCGTCCCACGCGTTCGAGACGCCACCGCCGATGACATACATAGGCAGATTGAGCGCATTCACCATGGCTCCAATCCCGATTCCTAAAGCCCTGCCAACATTCTCAAAGACCTTCTTCGATGCAGTCTCGCCTTGCACCGCAAGGTTGTATATGGAACGCGCTGTAAACTGTACCGGATCATGTGATAAGTGTTTCAGTTCAGCCGATTCGTCTCGGGTAATCGCTTCCCTGGCCATTCTTACAACCGCCGTGGCCGATGCGTATTGCTCGAGGCACCCGCGACTTCCGCATCCGCAAGGATGCCCGTCAGCGTACACGTTGAAATGACCCAACTCTCCTGCCATGCCTGTCATGCCGTGCCAGAGTCGTCCATTGAAAACTAACCCACCGCCGACTCCAGTGCCGAGCGTGTACATCGCCAAGTGGTCATACTGGCGTCCTGCGCCAAGCCACTTCTCGCCCATGGCTGCGGAATTCGCATCATTCTCCAGAATCACCGGAGTGCCTAGTCTTTTCTCGATCTCGTCGCGGACCGGGAAGCTCTTCCAGTCAGGCAGGTTAGGAGACTCCATCACCATGCCCGTCGCCATGTCGATAAACCCCGGAACTCCAATCCCGATACCGAGCAACTCTCCCGCCTGCCGATGCTTGGCCCTCAGAGTCTCAATCGCTTTGCACATCTCGGTGATGATGAAATCGCGCCCCCGCGAAACCTCAGCACCCAGCGTCACTTTCTCCATTAGCTTTCCATCGCTGTCTACGGCGGCAATGCGAAGGTTCGTTCCTCCCAGATCCACTCCAATGGAATAATCACCCATGCGGATTGCGCTCCTTTCCGGCCGGGGCAGACAGGCCTGGCTGCGAAAACCCCGAGCCGTCCCAAATCACTTCTGACAATTGGGGCAGTAATGGCTGCTTCGTCCTCCGATTAGGACCCGCTTCACCAGAGTCCGGCAAACCAGGCACGGTTCGCCCTCCCTACCGTACACCCTATGTTGCAATTGGAAAAATCCTTCTTCGCCCTCGACATCAACATAATCGCTGATGGACGAGCCGCCAGCCTCGATTGCTTCCTCTAGCACCTCTTGCACCGCCCGATGCAGTCTGCGCAATTGATCGCGCGTGAGTGAAGCCGCTCGCCTGCGCGGACGTATTCCGGCCCGGAAAAGCGCCTCATCGGCGTAAATATTGCCGACCCCGCTCAGCAATTTCTGGTTCAGCAGCGCGCTCTTGATAGGCGTTTTCCTCCCACGAAACAACTCAATGAACCGCTCTGCTTGTGCTTGCAAAGGCTCATCGCCCGGCGCCATGAAACCATTAGGATTGCTGAAGCTCGGCCTAACTACCGCCAACCGTCCGAACCGGCGTGGATCGACGAAGCGTAACTCGCGGCCTGAAGCCAGCCGCACAATCACATGCGTATGCTTAGCGACTTCAGTGTCGGGAGCGGTCACTTGCATGCGGCCAGTCATGCCCAGATGAATAATCCACTGAGCCTCTTCTGGATTCCTGCGCTGCTTCCGGCTTAACCTTTCAAGATCGATCACGATGTGTTTGCCGACGCGACGAACTAGAACAATTCGAGATTGCTCCAGAACTGCGGCGATCTCCTGAGGCCGAGACTTGAAGATCTCTGGCTTCTCTCCCAGCCAGACTGATCGGATCACATC
>DASRAA010000258.1:0-26549 GCA_035638375.1 Binatia bacterium
GGTCTGTTAGCCGAAGACACCACTCCGGTAACCTCCTTGCCGCCGCAGCGGAGCGAAGCCCTCCAATGCGCAGCGGAGCGGAGGCGGCGCTGCACCCAGCCTCTACTCCGGAGGCCGGGGCGTTCTTTCATAATGCATTGAATCCAACTTTGGGCCTCGGTGGAAGCCGAACTGTGGCTCCGGCTGTCAAGGGTTCGAATCCCTTCACCCACCCCAGACCCCCAAGTGATTATCCCAAGGCTGGGTGGCTAGTTACGTTTGGTCTCTCAACCCAGTCGCCAAAAGTGCCGATTTATCACGGTGTGTCTCAGAGTCCCTCGCGGATGTGCGATTGGGGCATTGGCGACCGATTAAGGTCTGGCGCGGCCTAATGCAAGCAAATAATCCCGAGCAACTTCTTCCACTTCATGACACCGAAGATACTCGAATGATCGTCAGTCCACTCTACCCGACGATCGGTGTACGGCTGCCAACCATGGGCTTCAAACTCCCTAGTGTAAGCCGAAGGCAGAACTGCAGCCCATAGCGACCCCCAGTGTCCCTTTGAGGCTTCGGCTGGCGTCACTTGGGTGTCGTCGAACAGAAGCATTGAATACCCCGCCTGTGCACCCGACGCGGCCACCACCGGAGCTAAGTCGAGATAGTTATTGGAAATGTGCACCAGCAGCAAGCCGTCCGCCGTCAACTTCTCACGATAGAGACGGAACGCCTCCTCGGTAAGCAGGTGAATGGGTATCGCATCGGAACTGAACGCATCCAGGATAATGACATCGAACGACTGGGAGGCGGCATTAATTAATGTCAGCCGCGCGTCCCCAAGCACGACATTCTTAGGCCCGATACATTGTGAAAGAAACGTAAAGTAACGGTTCGCAATGTGCTCAACAAGTGGGTCGATTTCAAAAAACGTCGTTGATTGCTGTGCACTGGCGTAGCAGGCGATCATCCCTGCGCCTAGACCAACAACTGCGATGTTGGCGGCTGGCTTGTTGCGAAGGGCCAACTCAAGGGCTGCTTTGGCGGGCAGATAGTAACCTCCTGGTGTCGTCGTTCGGGGTGAATCCACGACTCGTTGTAGTCCGTGCGTGGTCGTGCCGTGAATTAGAATGCGCCATTTCCCGTCCGCCTCCGTGGTGACCTGATACCTGCCGAAGAAGCTGCGGTTCCGAAAGAGCGGAGGCAGGGGACGCACCCAGCCGACGGAAAGTGAGATGAGCACAAGTACAGCGGCAGTCCATTTAACAGGCACGCGAATGCAAAGCAGAGCGCCCATAAACAGCACCGCAATCCTCAAAGCCGGCGTACCCAACCAAGGGATTGCGCGCAAAGCCAGCCCCGTAATACTAGTGAGTATGACAGCAACGGCGATGGTATTTAAATTGACGCGACGCCGACTGACGGCGGCAAACGCCGGCAGAAGCGCGGCGGCAACAATTAAAGTCAGCGGATATTCCCAGAAATCCGAAAATACGACCGGCGCTACAAAGCTATTCAGCAGCCCTCCGAGGATTCCGCCGGCCGAAATCCACAAGTAGTAATTCAGTCAAGTGCCGACGGTCGGGCCTCCGTCGCGCCAACTCTCCGTGAAATGCTAGAGCCATCAGAACAAAACAGCTCAGCTTGAGAACCCCTAAGGCTACCCAACCTCCAATTCGAGCGCCGAATCCTAACAAGAACATCGCCATAGCCGCCACGATGACGGATGGAAGCACCCGCGCGAAGGGACGAAGCCTCTCAAAGGGCGCCGAGAAGGCCAGAATGAATGTCGCTAAGTAGAGACCTAACGGAAGAACCCAGAGAAGCGGGATGGGTGGAAAGTCGAGGGAGAGCTGCGCTGTAAAAGCATACAGAAGACTGCCGGGAACAAACGCGAGAGCCGCCCAGAGCAGCTTGTCTTTCACTTCAGGCGCGGCCTCGTGACTGCTAGCTGCTTGCACTGCTGCGGGTGTGTGCCATCGGCATGCAGCCAGGCCAGAAGCAATCGTTAGTGCTAGAAAAACCGCATAGCCAACAGACCATATGACAGCTTGTTGACCCGTCCGAAACGCGGGCTCCAGAAGGCATGGATACAGGGCCAATCCGATCAGGCTACCGGCGTTGCTTGCGGCATAGAGAAAGTATGGATCAGATGCGTCGAGGTGGTTTGTTTGCGAGAGCCATTTCTGTAGCAAAGTCGCACTTGCCGCAACCATAAAGAAGGGAAGCCCAATGCTGCTTACCGCAATCATCACAACTGCGATCGCGGGGTGGTTTACCACCATATTCAGATTGCCGACAGATCGAATCCCTATGGGGAGCACGAACAGGGGCATGGACGCTGCAATTGAATGAATCCAGACGGATTGTGCCAGGGGTCGTTGTGCAACATAGTGGCTGTAAACGTAAGCCAGGAAAAGCGCTACCTGAAAGAACACCATCGACGTGTTCCAGACCGCGGGTGAACCTCCAAAAACCGGCAGAATCATCTTTGCGAACATCGGTTCCAAGAGAAACAGGAGGGCCGATGACCAGAAGATTGTGACAGTGAAAAGCAGAGCTAAGGGGCGGCCTGCACTGTCCGTGCATTGGCGCTGGTCAAGGGTAGAAGCTACGGAGGATGCCATATTAGTTTAGAAAGGCTAAACGCGTGATCCGTGCGTCGCTATCTGTGTGTGCGAGCAATTGAGTTACCACATCTTAGAAGGCGGGCTAGCAATATCACTTCACAGGAGCCTCTCATCCCCCGGGGTTGAGCGCTTGTTTAAGGTCAGCTGGGGGCATCAAGGTAGCCTTTCAGGGGGCTGCGGAACTGCTGAAAATTAGGGTATGGAGGTCTTAGGTATCGACGTCGTGGGCATTGAGGCTTTGGGTATTGTGGTCCTCGGTATTGGACTTTGAACTATCGAGGTGTGGGGTATCGAAGTTGCTGGGATCGAGGTTGCCGGAATCGACGTATGGGGTATCGAAGTTGTTGGAATCACCATGTGGGGTATCGACGTCCGGGGCGTAGACATTTTGGAGGTCGACGATTGAGGTATCGACTCGTGGGGTACCGAGACGTTTGTCGAGGTAACATTTGTTAGAGTTTGTACCTCGTGAACGTCTTGAGCGTGCATCGTCGCTCCAAAGACAAGAGCGGCTGTGAACACAGTAACCAAGATCGATCTCATGGCTTCGATCCCTCGACTGGAGAAGTTGTAGATGTCAGCATCCTCACGCTACGCCTGAGATTTCAAAAAAGGCGACGGCATTGGCAAAGCCGAATCGACTGTGCTCTCGAAGCCACTAGTGGAGCAAGCGCATTGCCACTCTTAAGCAGCAGTAAATCATGGGAGTATCACGACCTGATCGGTCGCACTGTGCAATTGTTTGCACCAAATGAACCTCCGCCGGGCCGATGCCCCATGCACGAGGTGTGATCAAGCAAACAAGTCCTCAAACCCGCTTGCCCAACAACCTCGGGCGAATAGCTGCATTCCGCCAGTCAGGATTCGCGGTACTTGGTTGCTTAAATAGAGACGGGGATGATGCGGCACTGCACTTGCAAAGGAGACTGTGGAGGACACATGAGGAGGCAACTTCTAGCAATATTCGCACTGGCGGCGGCGTTGGCCAATGGAGGGCCTAACCTGATGGCGGATCACGGCAACAAAGGAGAAAAACACGAGCAAGGAAGCAACCATTCGAGCGACCGCGACGATCAGGGTTGGCAGCAGCGAGGTGGCTATGAATACCACTTGTACGGGAGCGACGATCGCCCCCCAGGATGGAGTCAAGGCAAAAAGACTGGATGGGGCAATTGCGGACTCCCTCCCGGCCAAGCCAAGAAGTACGGCTGTCGGACCTACACTTATCAGGGACGCCCCTATTATTACTATGAGGAACCGGATGGGCGGATGGTGGTCAGACGCCCGACCATAGAAGTGCACGCAAGTGTGGACATCGTCCACTAACCATCAATGGTCTGCCGCGGTGTGATGCGTCAAATTGAAAAGGGTTGTGGGTGAGGTGTGCACCGCCATCTCCCGATTCGGCTGTCTCGGCGGCAGACGTAGGGCTGCAACCGCAGTAATGGACCCAGTACTATCGCCAGGCCGCAGCCCCAATAAGAGCCGAACGACAAAATTCTTGGCCGAGAAGAGTTAAATATAAAGCGATAGACGGCACGAATGAAGTCGTGCCCCGACACAAATCTTTCGCAATAACGACTTTTCCGCAGGCCCTGAATTCCGTGGCCCGTCAAAAATCGCCTGAAGCGACTTTTTTATCAGGCTATTGAGTCGCCGAGCGGAATTCTGGCCAGGTCAATCCAACGCTCGCCCACGCCTTTTACGAAGGTGATGGTTTTGATGTGAATCCGGCGACTATCCTCACAATTGTCCCAGCGCCCGCGAGCAAGGCCGAGTGCCTTGCGTGCCTCCTCGATGGTGTCCATCTTGGCAATTGTTAAGTGCGGCATATACGGCCAAGGTTCGCAGTAGAATAGCGCCCCCCGGTTCAGGTGATCGTGCAGCTCACGAATGCGATAAGCGCCATGAGCCACGCGGATGAAAACTGTAGGAGTGGTTGGAACAAAGGTCTCGACGTCTCCCATTGTGACATCGAAGGGATTGATCGTGCGGCAGGTGTCGCGAAGTAGCTGTATGGCTTCGGCTTCCGTGCCGTGGAGCGGTCTCGGTGGGAGGATGGTAATGTGGGCGTCGGCGTGTGTGTGTGCAGGATGCAGATCACGCCGCATTTCCTCAACGAACATGCCAGCCGGACTGCGGACGTAGGTCACGGCCGCATACATAAGGCCCATCATGCAATGTTCATTATAGCGATTGCGCCTGTGCTTGACCTAACCAGGTGTGCGAACCCGCACAGTCAACCTGTTCGATGGCTCGGGCTTCGCAAGAAGTTGCCCAACTTCGCTCGTCACGGTGGCATGTGCTATACCCAGCAGGACCAGTTAGGTTGCTGAATTTCCAGTGCTCCGCTGGTATCGCCGTGGTGCTGCCAGCATCTAACGGGGATGCGATAGTGGCGCAATTTGCCGCCGCGAAAGACGTCGGGATTGCGCATACACCAGAGAACAGGTGCCAATGCCGATAAACAACAAGCTGCAGCTCGATGAAATTCCGGCGACATCTTCTGCAGTACCGCAGCTCCCAATCGAGCAGGAAATTCTGTTTCGCGACATGCTGGAACTGCTGGAAGGGATGCCGATACCCTACGCGGTGGCAGGAGCGTTTGCATTACGACAACACACGGGAATTTGCCGAGATACCAAAGATCTGGACATTTTTCTGACCGCGGAACATGCGTCCATGGCGCTAACCCAACTGGAGAAGCGCGGCTTTGAATGCGAGGTGTGCGATCCCGTCTGGTTGGCAAAGGCGCACCGTGACGGTTTCTTCGTGGACCTAATCACTGGAATGAGTAACGGGCTGATCTCTGTCGACAGCTCCTGGATTCAGCGAGCCCATCCGGCAATGGTCGCTGGAGTCGCATCGAGAGTACTTGCCCGGGAGGAGCTTCTGGCATCAAAGCTTTTTGTGGTTCGTCGTGAACGCTTCGACGGCGCCGATATCGCTCACATTATCTATGCGACACGCGGAAAGCTGGACTGGGACCGTATCCTGCAGCTTGCCGGTGAACACTGGGAAATGCTGCTCTGGCCCCTCATTCTCTTCCACTACGTCTATCCCGCCCACTCTAACTACGTACCGCGCGTGCTCTGGGACGACTTGCTGGCTCGATTTGAAGGTGAAATCGCTTCCCCGAACCAAAAGGCAAAGTTTCGGGGCAGTCTCATTGATGAGAATATGTTTGCCATCGACGTAATCGAATGGGGACTTGATGATCTGCTAAAGAGATCGCGCCAGCGCAGTCCGAAGATCACGACGACTGTAGAAGAGGGCTGCGCCTGATGATCCAGAGACCTGCTCCGCATAGGCAGAAATGAGAATTGCAGCGACAGCCGACTTGCATTTTGCGCCGCAACGCCACAGCGTTCTGCACGACCAGCTTCAACGAGTGCGCGATGAAGCCGACGTGTTGATCGTTGCCGGCGATCTAACCAACTACGGCCAGCCCGCAGAGATGGAGCCGTTGCTCAACATACTGGTGCGATCGCGCGTGCCCACGATTGTCGTGCTGGGAAATCACGATTATGAGTGCGGACACGAGCATGAGTTGATGAACATGCTGGTCGCGGCCGGGGTCAAAGTTTTGGACGGAAGCGCCTACGAGCGCGATGGGGTTGGTTTTGCCGGCGCGAAGGGATTCATCGGCGGTTTTGGTCGCGGGGTTTTGACCGCCTTTGGAGAACCTGAGATTAAAGCTTTTGTTCGAGCTTCGGTGGACGAAGCGCTTAAGCTTGAGCGTGGCCTTTCCCAATTGCGCTCGCGAAAGCGGATTGTGGTTTTGCATTATTCGCCGATTGCAACGACCGTACAGGGAGAGGCGGCGGAGATCTTCCCCTTCCTCGGCACCTCGCGCCTGGCCGAAGTCATTGACCGCCACGGGGCCGATTTGGTGCTGCACGGCCATGCGCATCACGGCAGCCTCGAAGGACGAACCACTGGCGGAATTCCAGTCTACAACGTCGCGATTACTCTCTTGCAAGCCCAGCAACCCCCGGCGGTGTACCGGATTTTCGAGGTTTAGAGCCGTATTTTCCCCACTTCCCTTAGGCATCGCTGTGAGCACATTCACCGGTTAAGTGGATTTCCTTGAGTGGTTAAGGACAATACCCGATTCAAATAGATCTCTGCCGGCCCTAAGGTAAGGTATCGGTCCGCAACCCTATATCTGTGCGCGAGTTCGTCCAGTTCATGCACGTCACTTAAGGAGAATTCGTCAGTGAAGCAGTTGGAGAAAATTGCCATTTACAGTCTGCTGACAACGGGCTTGATCTGTGCTACGGCCGCGGCGAGCGCACAGAGTACAGCCACCAGTCCGCAGTCGCCGTCAACCTCCGCAACCCAGGGCCAGAGTGCAACTGGAACTCAGCAGCCTAGCTCGACGTCCTCTAGCAGCGGTGCCAGTAGCACGACTTCTTCCGGGACGTCTGGCCAGAGCAGCAGCATGTCGTCTGAGTCGCAGTCGTCCTCGCCGGACCAGAGCACGAGTTCCCAGTCCGCTTCCAAGAACAAGAAGAAGAGCAAGTCGAAAGCGAACTCAGGCTCTCCGGATTCGACCAATCCTCCGCAGTCAAGCCAGCCTCCGTCCAACCCGCCGAAGAGCTAGCAAAGACAAGCGGAGTTTCGAATCCGCATCAGGTCGCGCGGGCAATGAGTTGTTCGCGCGATCGCTTTTCGAGGTGCCAGATCTCATAGTTGCTCCGGCGCTCGCTCTTCGGGCTGCGGCGAGATCTAACGGGCACCGCTTCGGCGCGGCAACTGAAACAAGCGACAACCGCCCTGCGGCATGACTCATCGAAACAAGGCATGCCCCTGAATGCCGATGAAGTCTGGAAGCCCTTTCGCAAGTTGCGTAAATCGCTGCGCAAGCTGGGCAAACGTCCTACGCCGGACGAAGTCCACGAGCTTCGGACCCGAACCAGACAAGTCGAGGCATCCCTACACGCCCTGCTGCTCGATAACACAGGCAAGGGCAAGAAAACGCTGAAAGCGGTCAATCCCATTCGAAAAAGTGCCGGGCCGGTTCGCGACATGGACGTTCTGAGCGAACTAGCATCCGGTCTGGAAACCGACCCGTGCCGGCTGAGATTACTGGAATACCTACGCCAACAACGCCTACAGGGCGCAGTAAAGCTGCACAAGAAGTCGCTCCCGAAGCAAAAAAATGCGCAGCGCTACCTAAAAAGATTTTCTACTACCCTCAAAGGCAAGAGTGAGGGCGGCCGAAGCCGCGAGTGGCCCGCAGGCGCTGCGGCCGTGGCTTTGCAGTTATCGGGACAATTGCAACGCTGGCCGCGACTCTCGGCACAGAACCTGCATGACTTTCGCAAGCTAGCGAAACAGTTGCGTTACGTTCTTAGATTTTCAGGTGAGCAAACCCAACTTGTAGATCGTCTCGGCGAGGTGAAAGACGCCGTCGGCCTCTGGCACGACTGGCTTGAGCTGGACCAAATTGCCCAGAGGCTGCTCCAGCATTCCGGAACGTGCGCGGTCAAGGAAGAGATACGTTCTCATGCCCGTCGCAATTTCGACAGGGCACTTCACGCGGCAAATTTGCTGAGAAGCCAGTACTTTCCCGCAGGAAACAAGCAGCCTCAAGGCCGCCGAAAAGCCGCACGATCCGTCCTTGAAGCGGCCTCAAAGTTGGCGGCTTGAGAAAGCTCACACGCTTTCAGGCGCGCCTCCCCTCGTATCGCACGATGACCCGTTATCTTGAATGACGGGCCCGGGTCCTCGCCGCCTTCTTGGCGGCTTTTCTCAGGCCTGCTTTGCCCTTGGTTCGGACAGCCTTCACCGCGGCCTCATGACGAGCTGTCGCTCCGCGCTTGCGGGCCGACTGGCGCGCCTGCCGACTGAGACTCTGCTGGGTTGCAGCCCGATGGCCTTCCCGCTTCAGCGCGGCGCGCCTTGCGCGAGACCGCCGCCCGGAAGATGGCTTCCGCCCGCGCGATGACTCGCCCTTCTGCAGGTCCCGCTCGGCCTTCCTCCGAACTTGTGGCGAAGCCTTGCCTTTTTTGGGAGCTGGGAGCTTTACTCCAGCCCGGCGGGCCTCCGATAGTCCGATTGCGATCGCCTGTTTCGCCGAACGCGCACCATGCGTTCCCTCACGGATGTGGTGCATCTCCTCCTGGACAAATTCACCTGCCTGGGTGCTTGGCGACTTTCCTTCCCGTGCATCCTCCTGGGCCCTTTCCATTGCCTCTTTTTCTGGTTCTGGCATCATTCCTCCTTCTCCCGGCATGGGAACAATTCGCGACCATCGGTCTGCCAATGTCACGCGGCGCGGTCTCTCAGGTCCGACTTCGTCACCGCCCGCGCACAGTGAGCGCAGCAAAAAATCTTCCCTTCAGCTTCAGAGCCATGACCGATCACCTTGCACCCACAGTGGGCGCAAACCGGGGCAATGGCTTGAATGGCGCATTCAAAGCTGTCAAAGACGTGTCGTTTGCCTCCGGCAATCAACTCAAAGCTCTTGTCGTATTCGTTCCCGCACACATCACAACGGGCCATGCAAGCTCCTCCCAGCCGAAACGTCCTCAATAAGTGAGATTTAGGGATTTCATTCCCGGTTGTCCGGTGCATGCGGTCGCCCACTGGTCTCCTAGCGAGGATATTTAGGGGCCTCGAAGAGTTAGAGGGACTCATCCGCCGATCGCGGCGGCTCCGCAGATGACACGACGAGGCAAAAAAGACCTCGTCAAGTAGCGCAATGGAGGAGAACAGTCCCAAATTAGCCAACCAAATGGCTGTACGGGCTCACTTCCGTTGAGCATCGTAGTGCTGCAACCGGTTGCCGCGCCTGCGATCTCTGGAACACAGCAACCCAGACTGTGTTTGGTGAAGGCGGCTGGAAAGGCGTTGGATCAAACCCTTGAAGAGGCGGGCATTGATCGCGCCGATGTTTACCTCACCAACGTCACCAACCTCGTGAAACATTTCAAATGGGGGCATCGGAACGCGGCAAGCGACGCATTCACCAAAAGCCGCGCCTAGACGAAATCGAGGCCTGCCGGCGGTGGCTGGATTCCGAGCTGAGGATCATCCAGCCCCAAGTCCTTGTCTGTCTGGGAGCCACCGCGGCACAAGCTCTTGGGAAGACAATTTCGGGGCAACAGGCAACGGCGGCAATGGGCTGAATCACGCCTGGCTCCACACGCGACCGCTACCGTTCATCCCTCGTCCATCGTGCGTGCGCCGACAATGCTTCACGACTCGAGCAGATGAAAGAGTTCGTCGCTGACCGGAATGATTGCCAACTTGCTTCAACAGCTTCGGCACTGACCGGAACTCACTCACCGAGTTCGGCAAAGGTATGACCGGAATTCGCTATTGCGACATTCGGTAACAACAGTCAAATGATTGCTGGTTATGAAACACAAGCCGCTGAGGTCCTTTTTCCCGAGATGCACATTCACGGAGCCAACATCCGCTTTCGCGGTGTCTGTAGTGGCAGCGGAAAGGAGCGGTGAACATGTTCGAAGACAGCCTGTTCGATTCAGGCGCGGGAAAACCCTCGCGCAAAGCCTGGCCTAAACTTGCGTCGTTCACCATCGAAGTCTGTGCGATTGGCGTGCTGGTCTTGTTGCCGTTAATTTACACTCAAGCGCTTCCGAAGCAACTTTGGACGATGGTGGAGACGCCTTCGCCTCTTCCGGGACACGCGCCGGCGCGCGTTGTGGATAACCAACCACAGCGCCACCAGGCGAGCCGAGACGAACTGGATTCTGCCTTGCGCGAGCCGAGGGAGATTCCGCGGGGCATTTCTAGCGAACGGGATGAGCCCCCGAACGAAATGCTGCCAAGCATTGGTGATTTTGTGCCGGGAGGCGCGGGCGAGGGAGTGCGAAATTCTGTGATCGCTGAGATCGCCCGTGCAGTGCCTCCAGTGGTGGTGAAACCGCCGCCGCCGAAGCTGCGCGTGTCATCGGGTGTGGCGTCCGGAATGTTGGTGTACCAAGTGAAGCCGCAGTATCCACCGCTGGCGGTGCAGTCACACATTCAAGGGACGGTGGTGCTGCAGGCTGTCATTGGCAAGGACGGCACAGTGGAGGACCTGCATCTCGTTAGCGGTCATCCGATGCTTGTCGGGGCAGCGATCGAAGCCGTGAAGCAATGGCGCTATCGGCCATATCTGCTCAACAACGAACCGGTCGAGGTGGATACACAAATCAATGTGAACTTCAAGCTGGGTGGTGGCAGGTAGAGGGCTGCAGTATTCGTTCAATGACAAAAAGCCGGGCACCGAAGTGCCCGGCCAAGGGTGGGATTCGAGCGTTCAATCAAAGGTTAGAACGGTGGTCCAAAGAAGAACCCGGCCGATCCCTGGCCGTAGTTCCAGCAGGGGGGGCCCAAGGTGCAACCCACCGGGTGTGGCGCATGGCTCAACGTCCCCTGGTTCGGAAAGCTGTAGATGCCACCGTTGAACGGGTTACGCGTGAACCACTCCAAGTTGGCTACGTTCTGCACCGTGTAAGTGTAACCGCCACCCACAGGAAGGTTCACGTTGTAGACGACGTCGGCAGCAGCCATGCCCTCGATCACGTCACCGGTTTCGAGGTTCGCCTGTGCGAACGACACGCTGCCGTCAACCCACGGCGAAACCCGCGTCCCACCAACCTGGACGAACGGGTCGTTGTAAGTCTCGTCGATCTCATGGCTGAGAACCATGGTGTCATCGCCAAACGGTGCAAAAGGGTTGGTGAAGCCGTTGTCAGGGTTATGCGGGATGAACGTGCCCCATGTCCACACCGAGACACCGGCCGGATCCTGGATGCCAGCCTGAGCCGAGTGAAAACCCAGAACGCAGCATCCCCCGCCGGGGACGAACGCCATCAACCAGTCGGTGACGAAGATCGTAAAGGTCGTGTTGGGCGGCTTTGAGACGGTGAGGAAGAACTGAAAGGCGTTGCTGATGGTGTTGATGTTGAAGATCGGGAAGTCGCCGGTAGTGGGATCGCAAGGCGGGGCATTACCAGAGATGCAGGCCCAATCGCCGTTGTTCCACTCCAGGAACATGGTCCCAAAACCCGGTACACCCTGGTTATTGAGCACGGTGTGCCAGTTGGCAGCAGCCGTTGTCCGGAATGCTACACGCTGATGACTATCGGAGAATTGACCGGTTTCCGACGGCGGACCGGGATAGGTAGTGGTAGCGTCGAACAAGGGTGACGCCGCGATCAACGTGATGTCATCGCCCTGCGGATCGGTCGCCACGTTCGGGTCGAAAGTGTACATGATCGCGCCGCCGACTGTCAGGACCGATGTCACCGGGATGATCATCGTGTTGACCCTGGTGGTGCCGCCGGCCGAGGGACTATGACCCACCATCGAGTATGGGTACACGCTGTTGCGCGAGCCGGTGATGAACCAGCTCGAAAAATAGGGAATGGTGTCGACCGTTCCGTTGACGTAGGAGTTCTTTTTCGCACCCAGCCCCTGGTTCCTGAGTTTCTGGTTCATGGCGTAGCTGAGCTTGTTCAGCGTCTTGTATTGCGCCAGCTTATGGGAGTCGTACCCATAAAACTTAATGGAGCCCTTTGGGACCGGCTTGCCTGAAGTGGTTCTGGGGGCGACCCAGATCTTCTTACCGCTTGCGGCGAAACCCTGGACGGTTGCGAAGATCAACGCCAGAATGGTTAGTGAGCATAGAAGCTTTCGCATAGATTGATTCCCTCTCTCCGCACTGGAGTGGCGCTCCCCCACGGAGCGCATTCGCGGGCTGACCTCAGTACGCCAGCCCGATTCCTGTTCACGACCGGATACTGCGCCGGTCGGGACGAGCGAGAGGCCGTTTCTAACGGCCTAGCTTGCGACCAAACAGGCCGGCGACGCCGATCAGAGCGCTGCCCAACAACACCAGCGATCCCGGTTCCGGTGTCGTGTAGTTGAAGCTGACGGCGTCAAGGGCGAAATCGTTGTTGAATTGGCCTGGGTCGGCTGGTGAAACCGTGCTGATTTCGATGGCACCGATGTTCACCGCTGTTTTGTCCTGGATGCCGATGAACAAGTTGCTACCGTTTTCCAGCCCGTTGCTGACGCCGTTAAATGTCAGGGTAGTGAGCGTGTTGCCCAGCGGGTCAAAAACCGTAACGGTTGCGACAAAAGGGGCCGTAGTGGTCGGCCTGGATGCCAAAGCCGATTCCACCTACCGGATTGGCTAACACCATGTCAAACGGGCCCAAACCACCAAAGCCGAAGTTGGAGTTGCCGGTCCAAACCAGGTTCTCGCCAAAGTCGAAGTTGCCGATCCAGTTTGTGCCTTCCTGCGCCGTTACGAATTGGCTGCCGTTGATGTTGCCAGCCAGGGCGAAATTTGTTCCACCCAAGCTCGTTACCAGCGCTGGCGGGGTGACGAGAGTTCCCGGCGCCCCAAGCTGTCCCCAGTCGATAGCGTCGGTTGTGAAGCCGGAAGCGCGGCTTCCCGAGGTGATGAAGGTGTCGGCGCTGGCGAACGTGCCTAGACACAGCACCGCAATCGTCAGAAGCAGAAGTCTTTTCCTCACTGTTCCTCCTGAAATCAGCGGATCGAGACTACGAAACATGGTTGATGTGTAGGTGAGCCCTCAGTGGGCCCGCGCCGGGCGAACAGACAAATAGGCGCAAAGGTCGGACAACAGCACTACGCTTTGGTGCGCAAGTCGCATTCCACTTTGACATTTGGCTAATTGCTTATCAGTTAGCAAGTTGTCATTTCGGTAATAGTAATCATATGAAAAATGTTGCACACAAAGCAGCAAATTTGGGCAACCTTGGCCACAATCTGTTGAAAATACGGCACCAAGATGCTATCTGCTGTAATTTTGGGAAGAGAAAGCGTCGGTCTTTTGGTAAACGGCTGGATGACCGAACGAGCCTGCAGTGTCAGTAGCGCCTTGGTGCCTATTCGATTCGGGCGAGCTCTTTGGAATAGAGCTGGTTTCGGGGAAACTCCTGAGCGAGTCCGGCGAGCAACACTCGCGCCGTGGATTTGTCCTTATCGCGCAACGCGGCCACTGCTAACAGGAGGCGGGCAAACGGAGCTAGGTAATATCCTTTCTCCGCCGTCCTGCGCAGGCGTTCAACACCAGCCCCTTTATCAGTCTGGCCACCGGTCATGCGCAACACCCAACGCACGGGAGCAGGTGTCGAACCCAGCAAGTAGTTTTCTACACCGATAGCCAGGTATGCGTCATAGCAGGTCGGATCGACGGCCAGCAGTTGCTGTGCCGTGGCACGCGAAGCTTTCATGTAGCTCAGGCTCGCGAGGTTGTGCTTTTCGATCATGGCAGCATAGTCGCCTCGCAAGCCGTTGGCCAGCACCCGCGCGAACAGGGCATTCGCATTGTTCGGCGATGTTGCCAGCGTCTTTGCAACCAGTTCGTCACCGCGCCCGAGTGCTGCCTCAAACGCAGTCTTCACCGCTGGGTCGGGATACTCGGCGCTGCGGTTGTCGAATCGCTCGTCATTGACGAACAGGTCCGATTCCAGGATGTGCAACCGGTTGAACTCGGAAAAAAGATAAGCTGCCCCATCGGCCACGAATCCCAGTGGATCTTGGGGATCCATCGCCTGGTAAGCCCGAAATGTGTGGTGGGCGCCGGAAAAATCGAGGTTGTACATCTGCCGGAAGCCTTGCTCTAGCTCCGGCTGGGGCAGGACGTGCGTGCCTTGCGCGAGAGCGTGGCCAGCCCACACCGCCAAGAGAATGGCAAGGGCAAGACTACGAAAAATGTGGCGACTGTACTGCAAGCTTTTATTCCCCTGGCGGTCGGTGTTTCCCAGTGGCCAGCTTAACTCCCGGGAATGAACCAACGACTGCTGCATCTTAAACCTGCGCTGACCACAAGCGGAAGTAGTAACCTCCACAATTTGGATTGGATGCTCACCTGATGGGAAGCAGATGGCAGCGAGTTTTTGCAAATTATTGACAGTACGGCCCTGACCGGCTGTTCAAGCCCGTCTGCCAATCCCTGATTCGGGAACGGCAGAGGTCTCGGAAAAGAAGTTGCAGTTGGGACGTAAGGGGCAAGTCTGACAAAGCGGGGACGACCGCTTGCAGATCTCTTGCCCGTGCCGGCGGAGAAGCTGATGGGCCCGAATCAGTGCTTCGCAATCGTCTGGCAACTGCGGGGCCAGCATCCGTTGAACATTCTTGTACATCGTGGAATAGTTCTTGTGTTCAGCCGCATATCCCAACCGAACCAGGACACGCAGGCCATTCGATTCGAGCGCCAAGATCGGATGACGCTTATTGAACAGTAAGATTTTTTCCGCAGCCGGTTCCCCGACGGCGGGAAACTTCCGCAAGTCTCGCTTGGCAGCGGCAAGTGGCTTGTCGAGTATTGGAGTAAGGTCATCGCCGAAGGAATCGCGCGCGATCTCGGCCGCCCGCCGTAGTTTCTCTTTCGTTGCCCCCGGAACGATGCCCCTGCCGGCGATGGCGAGAAGCAGCGAATCCTTCGTCCTTCGAATACCTGCTGGCGTGAGACCGGTCTTTGCGCGAAGTTCGGCGAAGGCTTCTGCTCGCCTGGTATCGTGGGCAAGGTAGGCGACGTTCTCCCACAGAATCATGGCAAAGGGCTGGGTTATGCCAGGCGGAGCCGGTTCGCCATAATGCTGCGCCAGACGGTCGATTAACCTCGGGAATGGTACCAGGCGGACAGGCATGCGTAAGCATTATCCCTCACTCATCCCTTTGCGACACCATTCGATATCGAATGTTGAGTTGATGCGGCTGAATGGATAAGCTGCTGACAGCCTATGGTCTCGAGATTGGGGGACTGAATGTTCAACCGCCCTGTCATAGTTTGGTTTGTGTCTCTTGCCTGTGCGCTTACAGGGGTCTCAACCCTTGCTGCCAATCCGCAAGCTGACGATGCCCGCCTGAAGCCCGCTTATCGCTTCACCCGCGATAAGTGGATTTATGTGCACCTGGAGGGCTCGCCTGCCGATATCGGATATCAGCACGGCTATCTGCTGTCGGCGGAAATCGCCGATGGCTTTAATGCCGTGAAGTTTATGGACACGCACCGCACTAAACGCGATTGGGAGTTTTTCCGCGAAACCGCGAAGACCGTCATCTGGCCGGGCGTGGATCACGAGTATCAGCAGGAGCTGCGAGGCATCGCCGATGGGCTGAAAGCAGGCGGCGTGCAGATGGATCTGTGGGACGTAGTGGCGCTCAACGCAATGGAAGAAGTCCCCGACTATTATGTGCCGTGGCTTGAGCAACAGCAGAGGCAGGCGACTGCGCAGGCTCGTCCAGCAGACCATTGCAGCGCCTTCGTCGCCACCGGCTCAATGACGAAAGACTACCGACCCGTGATTGCGCATAGCAACTGGACCAACTTTCCCGTCGGTAGCCGCTGGACCATCGTATTCGATATTGTCCCGACCAATGGCTATCGCATCATTCAAGACGGCTTCCCGGGAGTTATCGTCAGCGACGACGACTTTGGCATCAACTCCTCGGGGCTGATGGTGACCGAAACCACTATTACGCAATTTCGCGGCTTCGACCCCAAGGGCAAGGCTGAGTTCGCGCGCGCGCGCAAGGCGCTGCAATATGCCAGCTCTATCGACGAGTACGTAAAGATCATGCTTGACGGCAACAATGGCGGTTATGCCAACGACTGGCTGCTGGCCGACAACAAGACCGGCGAGGTAGCGCGCTTCGAACTGGGGTTGAAAGACTACCGCGTGTGGCGCACGAAAGACGGTTATTACGTCGGATCAAACTTCGCCAGCGATCCCAAGCTGATCAAGGAAGAGACCGACTTCGACCCGAAAAATCCGGGCAGCTCGATGAACGCCCGGCACGTACGCTGGGACCAGTTGATGGACCGGTACAAGGGACAGATCGATGTGGCTATGGCGCAGAAATTTCTCGCCGATCACTACGACACGTATGAGAAAAAAGAACAACCGAGCGAGCGCACCTTGTGCGGACACGGGCCAAACTCCCCGCGCGGTACTCCCGAGTGGGATGCCCCGCCGTACTATCCCAGCGGGGCAGTTACCGCGCAGGTGGCAGACAGCACCATGGCGAAGAGCATGTCTTTCATGGCGCGCGCGGGGTATCCATGCGGCGGAGATTTTCTGGCTGAGCCTTTCCTGAAAGAGCATCTCGAGTTCGATTGGGAGAAGCCCGTGCTTCAGGACATGAAGGGCAATTCCTGGGCGGAGTTCAGGGCGGGGGAGAAGGCCTACGGTTCGGTCAGGGCGGGAGAAAAGTAAGTGCGGCCACGGATCTACAAGGACGACCCGGATCCAAACCCAGATGCTTTCGATGGCCATCTGGCGGCGCTCGACAGGCAGTAAGCCCCACCGGCCAGCAGAAGCCCGAGGGTCGGCGCCGTGCAGGAGGCGAAGGCTCTGTTCGCCGTCTTTGCGAACAAAACCATGACGCAGGAACTGAAAGCAGGACACGCATCCAGCAGATCCATGTCACGGCGCGCAGGTCGTAGGACCTGCTCACCCCCGGGCAGCGCAAACTGATAAACCAAGTCCCCACGCCGCTGAGACCGGCGGCCTAAGCCGATATCCCACCCTTTCCTAAAAGAAGGGAAAGTCCTTCGCTCAATTTTGTCGGAGAACGAGTTTTTCGGGACCCTTGATAGTTTCGGCCGGATTCCAAGCAAAATTCAGCTTACATTTTCAGCAACCTGTGTGTTATAACACGCATCTCATAGATGGAAGCGGGAGCAAAAGTCTCTCAAACTTCAACAACTCGCCGCACAGCTCGCTCATCGCATAACACAACCACGGTTCGGAAAGGACAAACCCAATGTTTCGCAAACTGGTTTCCACACCCAACGACTTCACCTACACCATCGTTCGGCTGACTCTGGGCGTGGTGTTCTTTGCCCACGGAGCCCAGAAGATGCTCGGCTGGTTTGGCGGTTACGGCTTCCACGGCACCATGGGCTTTTTCACCCAGATGATGCATATTCCCGCTCCACTGGCCTTCCTGGCGATTTGCGCGGAGTTCTTTGGCGGCCTCGGACTGATCGTCGGCTTGCTGGGCCGAGTCGCAGCGCTTGGGATACTGTGCAACATGCTGGTGGCGGTCTTCACCGTGCACATTCACTACGGCTTCTTCGCCAATTGGTCGGGGCAGCAAAAGGGTGAAGGCTTCGAGTATCACCTTCTGGCAGGCGCGCTGTTGCTGGTGACCATCATCAAAGGATCGGGAGCGTTTTCGTTTGATCACGCACTGACGGGCTCATCTGCGGCCGAACCGACCGCAGTACCTTCATCCGCGCGGAGCCGGGCCGCCTAAAACGGGCGCGGCGGTTCTGGTCCTCGGAAGCATTCACACGCGTTGCGGCAACTCGATCGTCACCATGCAGCCACGTGTATCTTTGCGGTTGGCAAGCTGAATGGTGCCACCGTGTGCTTCCACGATTTGCTGTGAGAGCACGAGACCGATGCCGGAGCCACCTTGCTTAGTGGTGTAGAACGGCACGAACGCGTTGCTGGGGTTGAGCAGTCCGATACCGTTATCCTGGACCATGAGTTGCACGCAGCTGTCGTGCTGCTGCCAGCGCAGCACAACTTCCGGCTCTCCTCCAGTAGCGGACTGCGACTGCTCCAGGGCCGAATCCACCGCGTTTCGAATCAGGTTGATCAGCATCTGTTCGATGAGATCGGGGTCCATCATCATCACGACGTCCGGCCCACGGTCGATGCGCACCGGTAATCGCGTCTCCAGGATCGCTACGCGCTCGGCAAGCTGGCAAAGTTCCACCTGCTGCAGCTTCGGAGACGGCATGGTCGCTAGCCGCCGGTAAGACTGGAGGAAGCGATGCAGCGCCGCGGTGCGCGACTCGATGATGTCCAGGCCGCGCTGAAAATCGGACTTGGTTTGCTCCGGCAAATCGAGTTGTGGGAGCCGCGTCGCCAGGCTTCCCGCAATCGACATGATGGGCGCCAGCGAATTGTTCAGCTCATGACCAAGCACGCGAATCAGCCGCTGCCAGGCGCTGCGCTCTTCTTCACGTAACGCGCGGCTCACGTCAGAGAGCACGATGAGCATATGGGGGACGCCGTTCTGGCGGAACGAGCGCTTGCGCACCATCCAGCGCGCATTGGGCGTGGAGTACGGCAGGCTGACCAGAGTTGCGTTGGCGGCTTCAAAGCAGGCGTCCAGACCGAGTTCGCTCGCCGTTCGCCCCAGTAACCGTGCGGCAGGCTGTTGCAGCAGTCGCTCGCTGGCGGCGTTGACTAATCGTAAAGACTGCTGCGGGTCGAACGTAAACAGGGGAACATCAATTTCGTCGACCACTCTTCGCAGAAGCGCGGTGGCTTCGATGGTCTGGATGCGCTGCTCGGTGAGAATATCGGCCAGCGTATTGATCTCCAGCGACAGCTCGCCCAGAGCGTCGTTGGGATTTGCCTCACGCGCGCGAAACGAATAGTCTTCCTCGCGGAGCGCGCTGACGACGTTGGCCAACGTCTGTAAAGGTCGAACAATCTGCTCCAGCAAGGCTAGTGTCAGGAGAAACCACAGCAACAGCTCGAAAATTGTGGTTGCAATCTTGACATCGCGCGACCAGAGTTGCACCCACACGAGCACTGTACCGAGGACCACTCCGGGAAGAGCAGCGAGCACGGCGAACAGGGCCATACGCCGTTCGTAGATCAGCCGGTGAGTTTTGAACTGCTCGCCGGTGCTGCGGTCCCGCTTGCGGTAACCGCTGCCGGAGCTAGAGTCCATAGCGTTCCATGCGACGATAAAGCGCGCCGCGGCTCAGCCCGAGGGCTTCGGCGGCCTGGCTCACGTTTCCATGGAAGCGCTGTAGCGCTTTGCGCACCAGGATGCCTTCGACTTCCTCGATGCTGAGCTCTTCCAGATTCTGCCCCTGCGGCCGCTGGAGGTTCAAGCCCAAATCCGAGACCTGCACCTCGTCTCCGCGCGCCATCAGGACCGCGCGCTCCAGCGTATGCTCCAGCTCGCGCACGTTGCCTGGCCAGGCGTACTGCATCATCGTCTGCATAGCCGCGGGAGCGACCCCCTTTACCTGGACGCGATAACGCTGCGCATAACGGGCCAGGAAGTGGGCCGCGAGGGCTGGGATGTCTTCTCGACGTTCGCGGAGTGCGGGCAGGTGGATTTCGACTGTGTTGAGGCGGAAGAGCAGGTCTTCGCGGAATAGTCCGCCGGCAATGGCCTCACCTAGATTGGTATTGGTTGCCGAGATCACGCGCACATTGACTCTTTTTGTGCGCGAGGAACCTACACGCTCGACTTCACCCGTTTCAATAACCCGCAGCAGTTTCGCCTGCTGGCGCATGGGAACGTTGCCGATTTCGTCGAGGAAGATCGTGCCGTTGTCAGCCAACTCAAAACGGCCTATGCGGTCGGTGCGAGCGTCGGTGAATGCGCCCTTCACATGCCCGAACAGTTCGCTTTCGAACGTGCCTTCCGGCAGAGCGCCAGTGTTCACGGCCACCAATGGCATATTGGCGCGAGGCGACAATACGTGGAGGGTACGGGCGACCACCTCCTTGCCGGTGCCATGCTCGCCAGTCACGAGAACGTTTGCATCGGAGGGACCGATGCGCGCCATGGTCTGCAAAACTGGCTGCATGGCAGGTGCAGAAGCGATGAACTCAGGCGCACCTTCCGCGCGGAGCAGGCGGGCTTCTGCTTCGAGCTGCTGTGTGCGCTGCAGGGCGCGATGCAGCTCGACCTGGGTGCGAATGATGGCCAGCAGCCGCTCGTTTTCCCACGGTTTTTGAATGAAGTCGCGTGCGCCGCGGCGCATGGCTTCAACAGCCAGTCGGACGTTACCCCATGCGGTCATTACGATGACCGGAAGATTGCTATCGAAGGAAACGATTTCGGAAAGCAGGTCCAGGCCTTCCTGTCCCGAGGTGGTATCACGCGTGTAGTTCAGGTCGATAAGTACTGCATCGTAGAACTCGGAGGCGAGACACTCGCGCACGGCTGCAGGTGACTTCGCCGTGTCAACTACAAAACCCTCTGGCCGCAGCAGCAGTTCGATGGCTTCCAGGATATGGGTCTGGTCGTCAGCTGCGAGAATACGCGCCGCACGCTGCGGTTCGGCTGCTTCCTCGGTTTCGGTGCCTTTACTTTGTGTCTGAACTCGGGCCAACGTGCTCTCCGGGCGATGCAATGCCATCTACCGCATCCTGCACTTGAATTCCATTATCCGCCAGAGTGGTGCCGGTGGCGCGCTGCAACTCCACTCTGGACTTCTGGTAAGCGGTATTTGCCGTCACCAGGTCGAGTTCGGCCACTGCCAGATCGCGTTGCGCGGTAAGCGTCTGGAAGCTCGAGCCCGCTCCCAGATCCTGTTCCTTCTGCATGATGGCGAACGTCTTCTGTGCCAGCTCGCGCGCCTTGCGCGCCGCCTCAACGCGGGCGCGGCTTTGTTCGAACGCATAGAGGGCGTTGCGAACTTCGATGCGAATCTGTTTCTTGAGTTGCTGCTGGCGAAGCTCCGCCTGGCGATATTCCAGCTCGGAGCGGTACTGGTCGGCCTTTGCCACCCGGTTGCGAATCGGAATGTTGAGGTTCATTCCGATGAAATAATCGGGCGACGTGTTGTTGTAGGCATTCTCAAACGCGCCCCAAAAGTTCGTAGGCAATGCAGACGCGTTTGGACCACCCTGATAGTTTGGATTCAATTCGCCGGCCAGTCCCGTGCCGCCGTAGAACCCAACGGCAGAAAGCGTTGGGAGCAGCGCGTTTTTTGCCGCCTGTCGGCTGATCTGGCGGTTCACCAGGTCAATGTCGGACTCAGCCAATTCCGGACGTCCCTGTAGAGCTTCTTTGATGAGGTCCTCCACCGGTTGTTCGGTGAAAGCGCCAGTCACCTCTGAGGTATCGGTGGGAACCACAGGCATCGATTCGAGCACCGGATCGTCGAGATTCTTGGTGATCGAATTCTTCATCAGCGATTCCTGCAATTGCAGGTTGGTCTTGGCGATAAGCAGATCTTGATCGCGTCGCGAAACTTCGGCCTCGGCGCGCATCACGTCCATCGCCGGAACGGCTTCGAGCTCCAGCTGTTTCTGCGTGTTCGAAAGGTTCGTCTGCGCGAACCCGTACGACTGTTCAGTCACACGCTCCTGTTCATAAGCACTGACCAGGTCCCAGTAGATGTTGGAGATTTGCGTAATTGTGGCGATGAGCTGGTCTTTAAACGAAATATCAGAGATCTTCTTGTTGTTCTTGGCAATGCGCAGGAAGCGCAGGTTGGGACCTAAACCAAAGCCCGCCAGCAACTGCTGCTGGATCGTAACTCTGTAATACGAGCCGAGCGACGGAACCAGGCTGGTGAAAACGCTGTTCGTCGTCTGTCGGTTGTTGTTCGACTCGAAGCTGACACTGGTTCCTGTCGGGAATGCCTGCTGATAAGTAATGTTGAATATCCCGGTGTTCTGCTGCAATGACGGAACACCGTAAATCTGGATGTTCGAAAGTGGCGTGGTGAGATGCTCGATCCCCATGTTGCCAAAGATCGACGGGTCATATGATTGCACGGGCGTACCAATGCCGAGCGTGGATTGCACCAGCCCGGCCGCGCCAGCGCCTGCGCCACCCGCACCGCCGGTCGTGCCGCCCGCTCCTGCGCCAGGAGCTCCCGTGCCAAATCCACCGACTCCACCTCCGGGCGTGCCTTGCACCACACCGGTGTTAACGCCACGAAACGAGCCGCCCGCCCTGGTACGCAGCAGGTCTGTATCGGCAATCGGCAGGTTGTAACGCGCGATGGCGACGTCCAGGTTGTTTTCGATGGCCAGCGCGATAGCGTCCCTAAGCGAGATATACAGTTTGCCATCCCGAATCAGCGTATTCAGACGCTGTGAGTTGGTGAGGTTTGGCTCAGGAACTGTGCTTGATCGATACGCGCCGAAGGGCTCCCAGGTGTGCGGCATCACAAGCTGCGAAGGCGTCTTGATATTCGCCTGGGCACTAGCTGTGACCTGCGCAGGATTGATCTGGCTTGCCGTCTGAGCCTGTCCGCCCGCTAGCAACATGCACAGCGTGACAGCAAACAGGGGAGACCGGGAAAGCCGTTCCATCATGAGCGGACCGCCTCGCCAGGGGCCGCAACGCTGGTACTTGTATCGCTCACCAGCCATCCATCACGCAGGTTGATGGTACGACTGCCGTACGAGGCGTTTACGTCCGAATGCGTCACCTGCACGATGGTCGTGCCTTCGCGATTCAGCTCGGTAAAGAGGTCCATGATCTCCTTGGCCTGGCTGGAGTGCAGATTACCCGTCGGCTCGTCGGCCAACAGCAGCGCAGGTTTGTGAATCACCGCCCGTGCAATGCCGACAAGCTGCTGCTGCCCGCCCGATAGCTGGTTGGGGTAAAGATCTTTCTTGGCCACGATCTGAAAGCGATCGAGCGTGTCAGCCACCATCGCCTGCCGCTCACTTCGGGGAATGTCCTTGTACGACAGCGGCAGATCGATGTTCTCGGCTACCGTCAGGTCGTCAAGCAGGTGATAGCTCTGAAACACCATGCCGATGTTGCGCTTGGCCAGTTCCGCACGGTCTTTCCGCTTCAGCTTGTGCACCGCTTCGTCCCGAAACCAGTATTCGCCCAACCACTGATCATCGAGCAGTGCAAGCACATTGAGCAGGGAAGATTTGCCCGCGCCCGACGGGCCCATGATGGTGAGGAATTGTCCCTCGGGAATGGTGAGGTCGATGCGGCGCAAGACCCAGGTCTCGCCGGCGGCCGTTTTGTAACTGCGCTCGAGATTTTTGAGATGGATCATGGTAGCAACTAGCAATTAGCAACCAGCAATTAGCAGCTACCCTTCCGGCCTACAAGGCCGGGTAAAACAACGCACTCGGTGTGCCCGACGCCCCGTTTCTTGCTGGCACGGGCATGAGCAAGAGCTAATTGCTAGCTGCTAGTTGCTACTTGCTTACTGGGCCTCCTGCATCAGTCGCTTCAATTCGTCTTCCGCGACAACCTTTCCGTCGAACAAATGCACCTCGCGCTCGGCGTGGGCAGCAAAGCGGGGGTCGTGCGTCACCATGCAGATGGTCGAACCTTCGCGATGCAGCTTCTGCAGCAACTCCATCACCGCTTCACCGTTACGCGAGTCGAGGTTTCCGGTAGGCTCGTCGGCCAGCAGTATTGACGGTGAACCCGCTAGCGCGCGCGCCACTGCGACGCGCTGCTGCTGACCTCCGGAGAGCTGCGACGGATAGTGGCGCAGACGGTGAGCCATGCCGACGCGCTCGAGCGACTCCAGCACGCGTTTCTTGCGCTCGGCGGAGGGCATGCCATCGCGGTACGTCAGCGGCAGCTCGACGTTCTCATAAACGGTGAGATCGCCGATCAGGTTAAAACTCTGGAAGATGAAACCAATTTCGCGATTGCGAATGCGGGAGCGATCGCTGAAGTCCAGATTCTCTACGGTCTGGCCGTTCAGCTTGTATTTCCCGTCCGTGGGCGTGTCGAGCAGCCCGATGATCGAGAGCAGGGTGGATTTGCCGCAACCCGAAGGGCCCGACATGGCCACATACTCACCCTTGTTGATCTTCAGGTGTACGCCGCTTAATGCGTGGGTCTCGACTTCGTCGGTGTAGAAAACTTTTGTCAGGTTTTCGATCTCGATCAACGGTGCTGTTGCTGTGCTCATTTTGTCTGTCCACTCTCTCGTGATTTTTGGCTCGTGGTCGATTCGCCGGCTCTTCGCTTAAACCACAATCGTCATCGAAGCCAATGGCGTCTTTAATCCAACTTCACCCGGTCCGTGTTGTCCCATCGCGACATATCGGAGAGGATCACCGTATCGCCTTCCTTCAACCCCGACTCGATCTGGATCAGGTTGACCGAAGCACGTCCGGTCTTGACCTGTGTCCGCGAAGCGCCATTGCCTTCCCTGTCTAGAACGAACATGGAAATCGTGCTGTTCTCCTGGCCGAAGGCTGGTCTGCCGACGTACAACACATTTTCTAGCTTTTCCAGGTCGATGGTGCCGTCGACGCTTAAGTCCGGACGGGCGCCTTTGGGCAACTCGCCTGTCAGTGATACGTCAACCGTGACCGTTCCGTTCTGCACCGCAGGATCGACGCGGCTTACCGTGCCGGCGATGATTCCGTTATGGGTGTCAATCGACGCCGGTTCGCCAATCTGAATGTCGCGGGCCTGGGTTTCCGGAATCTTCAGCGTCGCCATCAGGTGGTTCGGCTGAACCACCTTGGCCAATTCCGCGCCCGGAAGCACGTGCTGGCCGACTTGCAAGGGAACTTCCACCAGAACACCGGCAACGCCCGCACGCACTTTCATTTTCGCCAACTGCTCTTGCTTCAGTTGCGCCAGCGCGCGCATCTGGTCGACCTTGGCTTGCGCTGCCGCCAGTTGCGTCGCGATCGCCTCTCTGTTGATCTTCAGCTTCTCGTCTTCGAGCTGATTTCGTGTCACCAGCTCGTCCGCGCGCTCCTGAGAGGCTTTGGCGGTTTGTCCGGAAACCACGCCCAATTTGTAAAGTGCCTCGTCAGTTTTGGCTTTGCGCTGGGCTTCGTTGTTGTCGGTCGTGACGGTAGCCGCTCCCGCGCGTTGCGTCATCAGGTCGCTATCCAGCTTGACCTTCAAGCTCGCGTACTCGGCTTGGGCGGCTTTCACCTGCAACTGGGCGTCGAGCGCTTCTTGCTCCAATTCAGGGTTAGTCATCTCCACCAGAATCGTATCCGCTTCCACCTGCGAACCGGGCAGCTTCACAATCCGGATCACCGTCGCCTCCGTCTCGGCAGGAATTTGACGGACATCCTCATGACTTGGCACCAGGGAGCCAAGACCGCGCACCTGGCGCAGCATCGATCCTCTCTTTACGGTGTCGGTCCAGATGGTGGCGCGCTCCACGGTGGGAGCTGCAGGCTTTAGTCGTGCTACACCTAAGAAAAGTGCGAGCAGTACGATTAGTCCGACGGCGCCCCAGATAATCTGGCGGCGGCGCTTCTGCTGTTTAAATTCGGGGCGGGCGATATCCATTCTGTCAGGACAAAAGCACGCGCCTGACCAATTGCCAAATCTGCTACTGACTGAAATCAAAGCAGATGTGGGGGCGGTCGGGTGACGGGTTGAGCACGCACTGTTCTGAGACAACCAAAAGTGTCCGGATTCGGACAAGAGTGGGGCTGAACTCCCGGTTTTGCAGAGAGTTACGATGTGCTCCTATTCCGCTACGGGACCTTGGCGGCCTCCTTGATAGCCTTCCGCAACTGCTGAACCAGCTGTACGTCCGGAGCATCCAGCCCCCCGGATACGAAGTTTCTCCCGAGGGCAGGGCCATCCAGACCTTTTTGGGCCTCAAACATCGCGAGCATGTCGCGAGCGTCACCCGCGTTAACCGGAGCAGCCCCGCTCACCTCCAACGGTGTCGTCGAGCTCTTGCCAAGCCGCATCTGAGGTTGGGTTGCCACAATCCGTCCTTTGCGCACAAGCAGGATGAGGTCGGCGTCTTCCGGCTTGTAGGCTAACTCGTATTTTCCCCACTTCTTGATTGCGTTTTGTAGCGCGACAACTGCTTCGCGATCGTCCGGCATCACATTGGGATTGGCTAAGTTGTAGCCCTGATACGTGGACCAGCACGTACTTAGCTTGTACGACGAGCTTGGGCAATGGTTTGAATCCGTGCTGGGAATAAGCGAGCGACGACAGCGCCATAAGCTTATTGGTTGGCCGTTATTAGCCCCTCAAGACCATTGAGGCATTTAGGATAAGGAAATACGTACGAACTCTCGCAAGTTTCCATGTCTACCAGCACCCAGGCATCGAACGTAACCATCGAATCAAAGCCGAAATCTTCAGTGCGCCTGTATTCGCTCGACGTCTTTCGCGGCACCACTATCGCCGCAATGATTCTGGTGAACAACCCTGGCAACGATTCGGCGTACGCTCTACTCGATCACGCCAAGTGGAACGGCTGGACCCCAACAGACCTCATCTTTCCCTTCTTCCTTTTT
>DASRAA010000259.1:0-9296 GCA_035638375.1 Binatia bacterium
CCCCCTTACGCGGAGCCGAATTTCAGGACAAATCGTCGCCGCCAGGCCATGTTGTAACCTGAACTGTTCCCCATGTCCTACCAGTCCACCGTCGCGCAGCTCTACGCCCTGGGACACGAGCTGGCCTCGACTCCCTCGCACAAATTCGATCTCGCCTATGTGCAGGAAATGTTGGCTGCAATGGATCGCCCCGAGCGCCGATTTCCCAGCGTGCTTATCGCCGGGACCAACGGAAAAGGCTCAACAGGCGCGACGCTGTCGTCCATCCTTCGCGCTGCCGGATACAAAACTGCGCTCTACAGTTCACCGCATCTTGTTCGGATCAACGAGCGCATTCGCGTGAACGGCGAAGCCATCTCCGACGTCGAGTTCAGCGAGATTTACGAACGCGTCGAGCGCATCGCGCAGCAGTTGCTGCATTCGGGCAAGCTCCCCTGGCATCCCAGCTTTTTCGAGATGCTCACCGTCATGGCCTTCGAGTACTTCGCCTCAATCGCGGTTGATATCGCGGTCCTCGAGGTCGGCATGGGAGGACGGCTTGATGCTACTAACGTGGTCGATCCGCTCATCTCTGTGATCGCCGACATCTCGCTCGACCACCAAAAGTATCTCGGCAATACCATCGGCGAGATCGCACGCGAGAAGGCCGGCATCATCCGGAAAAACGGCCTGGTCGTTACACTCCCGCAGCACCCCGAAGCGAACGATGTCATTGGCAACACCATTCTCGAACGGAACGCGACCGGCGTCAGCGCGGTGAAGTACACGCCGCCTGTCTCGCCGGGTGCGGCCAAATTTCTGGCCGCGCAAGTCGCGCCGCTACTCGGGCGGAATCGTTACCCTCTTACCGTTATGGGCGAGCAGGTCCTGGTGGACTCACCGCTTGTCGGCCGCCATCAGTACCGCAATATTGCGCTAGCCGTCACCACCGCAGAGGAACTTGCGCAATTCGGCTTCAAGGTCACACCTACGCAAATCGAGCAGGGCATTCGGGAGACTCACTGGCCCGGACGCTTTCAGATTTTGCCCCCCTCACCCATAACCTTCAACCACACGGTTGTTCTAGACATCGCGCACAACCCAGCCGGCGTTTGGGCGCTACGCTCAGCCCTGTCCGAGTCATACCCCGACAGGGAATTCACGCTTGTCTTTGCCGCCATGCGCGACAAGGCGGTCCAGGAGATGGCAGAAATCCTATTTCCTCTGGCCCAGCGCGTAATCGTGACGCATGTAGACAATCCTCGCGCGGCTACCCCAGAGGAGTTGCAGCAGGCCGCGTCGCGCACGGGCGCAGACGTCGTTGCCGAGCCCAACGTCTCCGCCTCGCTCGGTCGCGCCTTCGAGCAAACTCCGCAAGACGGTATCATCGTCGTTACCGGCTCCATCTTCCTGGTTGGCGATACCATCAAACAGTTGGGAATTTCCGCGTAATCGATGGCCATCACGCAAAATACCGAAGAGCGAACACTGAATAGCGGCTTCCTTAGCCGCCTGCGCTCGTATTGCGTCTTCTTGCCACTGATCTATCTGTACACCGCGATCATGGGCAGCCTGTCGCTGCTATCGTCGTTCTTCTTTCGCGACGGCCGCATACAGCACTGGTTTGCCGTCCACTGGGCACGCATGATATTGGCCACGGCTCGAGTCTGTGTGCACGTCGAAGGCGCGGAGCACATCGATCCTGCGCAGGCCGCTGTTTACGCGGCGAACCATCTCTCCGCGCTCGACATTCCCGTACTGTATTCGTGCATTCCGGGGCAGTTCCGTATCATGGCCAAGCGCGAACTCTTCAGCTATCCCTTCATGGGATGGCACCTCACGCGCTCCGGCCAAATTCCCATTGACCAGGGCAACCCACGGACTTCGCTGCGTAGCCTCAATCGCGCGAGTGAATCGCTGCGGAAAGGCATGCCGCTAACGATTTTCCCCGAGGGCGGGCGCTCGCCCAGTGGCCAGATGCGCGACTTCATGGGTGGCGCTTTTTATATGGCGATCAAAGCGCAGGCACCGGTCGTCCCGATTGTGATCGTCGGTACTAACCAACTACTGCCCATGAACAGCTTCCATTTGCGGCCCGGGAAGGTTCAGATGATCATCGGCGAACCCATCTCGACTGAAGGGATGGTGCCGCGCCAGATGGACGAACTGTCCGCCAAAGTGCGTAAGGTTATGGCCGACACATATTCCTCGCGCGGAAAACTGCCTATTCCCGAGCTTACTGTCGACGTCAGCGCGAATGGACCGGTGGCACGATGATCCCCCGCATTGCCCTTCCGGTTCCCAACTCGAGGGATTCGAAGTACGTGCTGCGTGCGCTGCCACAGTACGAGCGCGCGGTGCGCGAAGCCGGTGGAGAGCCCGTAATTATCGAACTAGCTTCCACCTCGAAAGAAATTGCGCACAAGGCCAAGACCTGCGACGGCGTGCTCCTGCCAGGCAGCCCTGCAGACGTTGATCCCGAGAAGTACGGGGCCGCTCGCCATCCGAAGACGGCCGATGCTGACGTTCTTCGCGACAACACCGACGAGCTTCTTCTGCAAGATGCCTATAACATGCGCAAGCCTATCTTCGGCATTTGCTATGGCATGCAGTCGCTGAATGTCTGGCGCGGCGGAACGCTGGTGCAGCACCTGGAAACCGCCGTGAACCACGATGCCGGAAGGCAGGTCGCTGAAGCACACCCCATCGACATTGATCGGCAATCCACGCTGGTAACGTTATTCCGTAATGCCGCGGTCCTGCCTGCCGAGAATCTACCGCAACTCGCCGTCAACTCCAGCCATCATCAGTCGACCGACGTTCTTGGCGATGGCCTGCGGCTTGTCGCCACCTGTCCCGACGACCATGTGAAAGAAGCGATGGAAGGCACCGACCCAGGTCATTTCGTGCTCGCTGTCCAATGGCATCCCGAGCGCACCTATGACACCGATGCTGCGTCGCGTGCGCTGTTCCAAGCCTTCATCCACGCTGCTACAGAATGGCACCAAAAGCTCGCGGCGAAGCAGAAGGATTTTGAGTCTGTCTCCGGCAAGCACTAGCCACATTCCAAGCGAGGGTGTCCCGCTCCACCCTGAGCGAAGCCGAAGGGTTGAGCGGGTCTTGCGCTCCCTACGGTTGGTCACCGACGACTCAATCAATTACCCTGTTCTCTTATGCTTGATTTGGCCTTCGTCCGTGAGAATCTTCCCCTCGTTGAAGAAAAACTCCGCCAGCGCGGCATGGATCCTGCCGCGGTACTCAAGGATTTTGGCGCTATCGACGCCCAGCGCCGCTCCGCCATCACCGAAACGGAAACCGCCAAGGCTCGACGTAATAAGCTCACAGAAGAGTTTCAGCAGCTGAAGAGATCCGGACAGGACACCACCGCCAATCTCCAGGAGCAAAAAGAACTGAAGGCGAAGATCGCACAAGCCGAGAAGCGCTCCAGCGAACTCGATGCCCAGCTCCGCGACATTCTCACCGGTCTTCCCAACCTTCCCGCCGCCAGCGTTCCCGTCGGTCATTCTGCCGACGACAACGTCGAACTCCGCCGCTGGGGTGCGCCGCCACAGTTCGACTTCACGCCGAAACCGCATTGGGAGCTCGGAGAATCCCTCGGCATCCTTGACCTCGAACGCGCCGCCAAAATCACCGGTGCCCGTTTCGCCGTCTACTGGGACCTCGGCGCCCGTCTCGAACGCGCCCTGATGAATTTCATGCTCGAGCTGCACGCCCGCGAGCACGGCTACACCGAAGTTTTGCCGCCATTCATGGTGAATGCTGACTCCCTGTACGGCACCGGGAACTTGCCCAAGTTCGAGGCCGACCTGTTCAAAGTGCCACACGGCGAAACGAATCTGTACCTGATTCCTACTGCCGAAGTCCCGGTCACCAATCTCTATCGCAACGAGACCCTCGACGCCGCGCGGCTGCCCATCTCACTCACCGCTTTTACGCCCTGCTTCCGGAGCGAAGCCGGCTCGTACGGCAAAGACGTCCGCGGCATCATTCGCCAGCACCAATTCCAGAAAGTCGAGCTGGTGAAGTTCACCAAACCGGAGCAGTCATACGAAGAGCACGAAAGGCTCACGCGCGATGCGGAACAAGTGCTACAGAAGCTCGGACTGCACTACCGGACAGTAGTCTTATGCACTGGTGACTTGGGATTCTCTCCTGCCAAGACCTATGACATCGAGGTCTGGTTGCCCGGACAGGGCCTCTACCGCGAGATCTCTTCCTGCTCGAATTTCGAAGCCTTCCAGGCACGCCGCGCCAATATTCGTTATCGCCCTGAAGGAGCAAAGAAGAGCGAATTCGTGCACACGCTCAACGGCAGCGGCTTGGCGATTGGCCGTACCTGGGTTGCGATTTTGGAGAATTACCAGCAGGCCGACGGGAGTGTAGTCATTCCTGAAGTGCTTCGGCCCTACGTCGGTGCGGACCGAATCACGCCGCGCCCGCTGACTTAGCGGCGATCCTGCGTCCTGATCCAGGAGATCACGAACAGCACCAACCAGACGACATCCAGCGCCGCCGCCGGCAAAATCTGCGCGCTTGTTCGTCCTGTTGAAACGAGCCTGCCGACAGCTATCGGGTATAGACCCTTCTCCATCCAGCTCACTGGCATCAGCGGACGAAAGCGCACGGGGTCGATGGCAATCACCAGAAAAACGACTTGCCACGCAAGCGTTACCCCAAGAAATCCATAATAAAACTCCGCATGTGTAATCGCCGGCGGCTGCCTCTGGTTGATTAAAGCTTCGGCGAAGTACAGGGGAATAATCTCCACGAGGCCAACAATTCCCGCAGCCAGGTACACAGTTCTGGCAAATCTCACGGCACGCGGAAATCGGCTTGCTTGATTTGTGTTACTCATCGCGATGCACTGTCTCGATCGAGAACGCCGGTAGACAAACGGCGATATATTCCGCTCCGTCAGCATGAGGCGTCGAATATCTCACCCATTCGCCGGCATGCGCAATCACCGCCTGCCCAGCCTGCACATCCAGCCCGCCGCCCTTATGCTCGACATGCAACGATCCCCTCAGCACAATCGTGAACTCATCGAACTCCGGCGTCTGTCCCGGCTCAATCCAGCCCGAAGGACCTCGCATGTGCGCCACACTTACCGCGTCCGTCTTCGAATTCACTTGCCCGATGTATTCATCAATGAGCTTGGGCTTGTTCCCAGCAGCTTGAATGCGAGTGGGTTCAGAGATCAGCGTCGGCGGCATAAGAACTCCTTCCGCAAAGAACTAAAAGTGTTGTCGTAAATTCAGAGGTCCGAGGCGGCTTACTGCTTGGTAATCTTTTCCCGCAGGTCTTCGGGAATCTTCTCCCGAATTTCCTCAGGCAGTTTGTCAAGCCCCTTGCGGGCGCCGGTGATGGCTGCATCCTTCATGACTACCGGTGCGGGCGTGGCAATCGCCACCAGCAGCCACAACAGCATCGAGAGCACGAATCCTGCCGCTGCGCCAATCTCCAGCCAGAAAGCATGGTTTGGACGATAATGCCGGATCACACCGTAGGCCAGCAGAAAAACCAACATGGATGCCGAAGCCAACGCCATCAGTCCAATGTCGATCGCGCGATGCAACCGCTGCCGCGAGTGGCAATACTCGCACTGCGTCAAGTGCGCCTCGTAATCGCCGCGCATCTCCGGCGCAATTCCCGAAATGTCATAGCGCCATCCGGCAAGAATCTTGCCCACGACGCGGTCACTGCATTCTGCCATGTTGGAGGTCCTGCCCCGGGCACAAATCTCCGCCATGATCGGTACGACGAAGCCTATAAGCGTATTGCCGGTAGCGGTTCATGTTGTGTCGCGAGCACCAGTTGATTTCCTACAAAACTCCGCTGGTCGCCCAACGCACGCTCAGCCGTCATTCGCGCTACCGCAGGATGGTTGTTCTGTTCCGACAGGTGCGCCAGAATGAGGAATTCCGCACCTCCATCATAATCTTTTGTCAGAAAATCCGCGAGAGCGTCATTGGAAAGGTGTCCCACGCGGCTCATGACCCGCTGCTTCACCGCCCAGGGATACGGGCCTACGCGCAACATCTCTACATCGTGGTTGGACTCGATCATCAGCACCTGGCAGCCGCGGATGTGATGCTTTACGCTGGCCGGCATATAACCGAGATCCGTGCACACACCAACTTTGATGCCTTCACTGCAAAACGTAAAGCCCACGGGATCGACCGCATCATGCGGTATCGTGAACGGCATGACCGTCACGTCCCCAACCTGAAACGCGCAGCCGGCCTGAAACGTTGCCAGCCTCTCCAGGTGGATCCGATTACCTGCGCCATCGCGCGAGTAGCGGCAATACGCGTCATGCGTAGCTGCGGTCATGTACACGGGAATCTTCAGCTTCTTGGCGAGCACGTGCAGACCGCTTACGTGGTCGGTATGTTCGTGGGTGATCAAGATGGCGTCAATCAACCTGGCATCCTCGCCGCATCGCGCCAGGCGCCGCAGCAACTCGCGGCACGACAGTCCTGTATCCACCAGCAGGCGGCTCCCGCTGCTGGCAACCAGCGTGCAATTGCCTCGGCTGCCGCTCGCCAGCACCGTTACAGAGACTGCCATGAAGTGGAGAATAACTGGAACTTCACTGAAAGGGTAGTGACCATCTGGTAACGCGATGGTATGCGGGGAATATGGGTGTCCCAGTTTTGCACAACTATTACGCTTCCTGCACACCTTATACACAGTCCACCAATGTTTTCCGCTTGAGACTCTCCCGCGGCTGGACTATCTTGGCCGGCATCTGGCACGGCTGTTTAAACCCCGCATGGGTGGCGGGCGGTCTCGATCTCAGGACGACATTCGCTCGGGTGCCGGCAGCCCCGAACGATGTCATCGCCTGCGGGGTTCACACCTCTGTGAACCCGGCGGGCACCTCAAAGGATCTGGCGCCATCCACCCGAAATCAGTTCGAGTTCTGTGTGCGTTTTTGTGTGGGCCAACTCGGTGGCGACTGATCGCCACCCATCTCCCCCGCCCGCACGGCAACAGCGCACACCGCGCCTCGCGAAGCAGACTCGGATTGATGACCGCTCTGGCAGCGGGAAATGGGGGGCCGGCGTTCACGACGCCCGGGTCCCACGAAGTGCCCTTGTTGCACTTCGTTGGGTGGTTCAGCCGCGCCTCAGAGTGCGACCCGCGAGTGGCTGGCTCGCCGGTCGCACTTCGTTTCTGCGGGGAGATTCGGATAAGCTCCCAGAAGCGAGGTGCTCTTGAACACCACTCTGTCTCCCATGCTCTCTGTGCGCCGCGGCAAGGACGCAGTCGCGTTCTACGAAGCGGCCTTTGACGCCAGAGTCTTATTTCGCCTCGACGGCGAGGATGGCAGCCTAGTCGCGCAGTTTTCTCTCGGCAAATCGCAATTCTGGATTGCCGACGAATCTCCCGGGCACAAGAACTTCAGCCCCGAAACTCTCGGCGGTGCAACCACACGCATGGTGCTGGTGGTGGACGATCCCGACGCCGCATTTGCTCGCGCCATCACCGCCGGCGCAACCGAAGTTGTGCCCCTAACCGACCAACCCTACGGATGGCGCGTCGGTCGCGTCGTCGATCCCTTCGGACACCACTGGGAAATCGGCAAACCGCTCAGTTCATAACTAGCGCTTCATCGTGAGCGAAGACGCGCACCAGGGTCCCCGCAAAGCGTTTAGCTGCGCCTCCGGGGGCTGCCTAGTGCGTCGGAGTCGAGTTGAGGCGTATGCTAGGCGTGCCCAGGGTCCCCAGCGGGTGCCGTGTATGCACGTGCTGAGGTGAGTGCGAGCCGGGCGCCGAAATCCCGAGCGAGCCAAGCGAGTCGAATGGAGACCTGCTGTTCGCATTAGCAAAACCTGATTCGGGTGCCGTTTTTCCCCATTTTTTGGGAAACGAGGTTTATGCACAGCGCGCTCACAGCATTTCGGAAGAAATCTTCGGTTCCGTGTCACCGAGCGTCAATCTGGTCATTGCACGAGGGCCAATTAACTCGCTACGCTTTCTAGGTCTCGCAATGGCCACCACCGACTACAGTCTCGCCCGCGGACTCCCTGCCAGCATCGACGCCGAGCGCTCTATCCTCGCCGCGATCCTGCTCGACAATCTGCTCTTCGATCAGGCGGCTGAACTCAAGTCCGACGATTTTTCCCTGGACGCTCACCGCCGCATCTTTGCGCGCATGCGCGACCTGCAGGACACCGGCCGTCCGGTTGACATGATCACGCTGGCCGAAGAGCTCGATCGACGAAAAGAAGTTGAAGCAGTCGGGGGCATCGCCTATCTCTCTTCGCTCATCGACGGTGTACCCGAGCGTCCCAGCGTCGAGCACTACGTTCGTATTGTGCGTAACAAGGCGCTCCTGCGCGGGCTCATCAATATCGCCCAGAACGCCATCGCCGAGGCCATCGACGACTCCGACGAAGCGGAAGAGGTCATCAACCGGGCCGAGCAAAAGATCTTCGAGTTGTCGGACAACCGCCTCGGCGAAGGCTTCTCCAACATTCCCACCATTATCCGCAACTCCTTCGGCTCGCTCGACGCCCTCTACGCTCGCGGGCAGGAAGTCACTGGCCTCCGCACCTATTACACCTTGCTCGACAAGATCACCAGCGGGCTTCAGAAGTCAGACCTGATCATCATCGCCGCGCGCCCATCCATGGGCAAAACCTCGCTGGCCATGAACATCGCCGAGAACGCCGCAGTGGAGGGTGGCAAAGTGGTCGGCGTATTCTCGCTGGAAATGTCGAAGGAAGCGCTGCTGATGCGCATGCTCGCCTCGCACTCCCGCGTGGATTCCCACCGCTTGCGCACCGGATTCATCACGCGCGAGGACAAGGAGAAACTCACCGGCGCCACCGAGAGCCTGATGCAGGCCAAGCTCTACATCGACGACACGCCCGGAATCTCGGTCACGGAGATGCGCTCCAAAGCGCGCCGCCTGCAGCAGCAGGAAGGTCTTGATCTGCTGATCGTCGACTACCTTCAGCTCATGTCGGCCGTGCCTATCGGCGGCAAGCGTTTTGAGAACCGCACCCAGGAAGTCTCGGGCATTTCGCGCGGCCTCAAGGCCATCGCCAAGGAACTCAAGGTGCCAGTCATTGCGCTCTCACAGCTCAGCCGCGCTCCCGAAAGCCGCGGCGGAGACCATCGTCCGCAACTCTCTGACCTGCGCGAATCAGGTTCCATTGAGCAGGACGCCGACCTCGTCGCCTTCATCTTCCGCGAAGAGGTCTACAAGAAGGACGATCCCGAGCTCGAAGGTCTCGCTGAGATCATCATCGCCAAGCAGCGTAACGGCCCCACCGGCGTCATCA
>DASRAA010000260.1:0-24658 GCA_035638375.1 Binatia bacterium
CTCAGCCCCGGAGCGCCTGGCTCGTTTGTTGTTAGAGTGGACTGCCACCAGCCAGGACCAGACCGAGCCAAAAGTGAAGTTGGCGCTGACGCACGAAGAGATTGCCCAGATCATTGGAACCTCACGGGAAACCGTGACGCGCGTACTGGCAGATTTCCGCAAACGTCAAGTTGCGGTCCTGAAGGGTTCGACCCTGACCATCCGGAATAAAGCAGTGTTGGAAAAACTGGTTGGGGCCTAGGTTAGGCTGCGATTGGTTGGCTCGTTCAAGCATTTTCCCTTCAGCTTCACACTATCTAACTAAGTTTGTGTTTCACCTTTCGTGGGATCGAGTTCCTCCAATTCGTCCATGCTTTTCAGAGTGTTCCAGGTAGGCCCGGCTTCGGCCTCACCGACCAGGCCGGATGGCACTTCCGACATGAACCAGCACGTAATTATCCTTTTGCGTTCAGGAAGGCAGGCGAGGCTCACCTCTTTGATAATCCCGCCAAAGTTCACCCGCGCCACACGCGCAAAATCCTCACCTGTATGCTCAAGATCTTCCCTGGGATTGCAAGATACATCCGCTCACCCCTTCCGATTGATCTGTTTCACCAATTCAGTTGTCTGTGACACGTGACCATGATGTAAGGTCGAGAAATCACCCGGCGGCTTATGTGCCTTTCTTCTTCCCTGGCAGCGCAGCCGGATTCTCGTGCGTGCGCTCCCGGAAGCGCGCGTGCATTCCCGTGCCCAGGGAAATCGCGCTCTCCCCAAACTTTTCCCTCAGGCGATCGGCCGCTGAAAGCGCCTGGTTCCACCTGTCATGCGTCGTGCCGCCGCCCAAATTGAGCTGCTCGCTTTCGGCATCGAAGTGGGCGGCGTGGACCCCCAGCAGACGGACTTCACCTCGGTTCCAATTTTCGCGAAACAACTGGCGAATGGCAGCAAAAACCTCAGAATCGACGGCGGTCGGCGCGCTTAGCGTGCGTGCCCGGGTAATGGTAGAGAAGTCCGAATACCGCAGCTTGAGCTGCAAGGTGCGCGCATGAAGATTCTGCTCACGTAGCCGGCGGCAGACCATCTCGGAAAGGCGGGCAAGCGTCGCCTCGAGCTTCGCCTGGTCGGCCGTATCCTGCCCGTATGTGTGCTCATGGCTTATGGACTTCGGCCCAATGTCCTCGCCGATGTCGTTGTCGAACCACGCCCCGGCATCCAATCCTCGCGATTTGCCGGCAAGCGCCACTCCCAGGGCTCCGAAGTTCTCCTGCAGCCTGCTCTGGTCCAACTTCGCCAAATCGCCAACGAATTGGATTCCGAGTTCGTTCAGGCGCTTCTCCATCACTTTGCCGACACCCGGGATCTTTCGCACGTTCAATGGCGCGAGAAACGTGATCTCACCACCTGGCAGGATGCGGAGCACGCCGTTCGGCTTGGCCTGATCGGAGCAGACTTTGGCAATCAGTCGTGACGTGCCGATTCCAATCGAGCAATTCAGGTTTGTCTCTGCCTTCATTGTTTCGTGCAACGAGTGGGCTGCTCGCAAAGCGGGCCCATGCAGTCGTTCCGTGCCGGTCATATCCACGTAGGCCTCGTCGATAGAAACCATCTCCAGCTTCGGGGAGAAGCGATTGAGCACTTCGTAGACTTTACCTGAGTACTCGCGATACCGATCCGGGTGACCATCGACAAAAATTGCCTGCGGACACAGCTTGGCCGCGGTGCGCAACGGCATAGCCGAGTGCACACCGAATTTGCGCGCAGCGTACGACGCCGCAGAAACCACGCCGCGCTCGTGCGCCTGGCCCCCGACAACCACCGGCTTCCCTTTCAGCGATGGATCGAACAGTTCTTCGACGGAAACGAAGAACGCATCCATGTCGACGTGGAAGATGGTGCGCAGAGAGGCTGCCATGTTGGCACCGATTCTAGTCCACGCAAGCACAAACCCGACCCATTCACCGCTGTGCAAACCAGAGGCACGGCCGGTTGGCCGTGCCATTTCCGGCGTACTACATTCACGAGAATCAGGCTACCGGAACCCGTTTCTCGTAAGTAAATTTCCAGAGAATTGTGAGTGAACAGTTTAGATGCTCCCGGCTTATTTGCCTGATGCCGAAGCTTTATTCCACCCCTCTGCCGCGTATACGACCTTGCCTTCGACTACAGTCAGCAAGACTTTGGTCTGATCAATCTTGTGCGGGTCAATCTGAAACAGGTCCTGGTCAACAGCGATCAGGTCCGCCAGCTTGCCTGGTTCAATGGAACCTTCCATTTTCTCTCGCTTGCCTGCATACGCGACTCCCATCGTATAGGCTTCGATTGTTTGCTCAAGCGTGACACGCTGAGCAGGAACGAACCCGCCTGCGGGTTTCCCCTCGGAGGTTTGGCGCGTAAGCGCGGTTTGGATTCCCGGCCAGGGGCTGATGGTCACGACCGGCCAGTCGCTGCCGAAGGCCAGTCTGCCACCGTCTGCGGCGATGCTGTGCCAAGCGAACGCACGTGGCTCACGCTGCGCGCCGGCATTCCGCAACCATACTTCCAAGGTGTCTGCGTCAGGATAGGCGTGCAATGGTTGCATGCTGGCAATCACGCCCTGGTTACCAAAGCGCGGAATGTCCTCGGGGGTGATTGTTTCGATGTGCTCGATCCGCGGACGTGAGTCCTTCGTGCCGTTCGACTTGTTCATGGTCTGGTACGAATCCAGGGCTAGCCGAACCGCACCATCTCCGATGGCATGGGTAAAAATCTGGTAGCCGTTCTTATCGAGCTCCGTTAGGGTAGCCTGATATTGCGCGGGCTCCCAAAATGTCTTCCCCTTGATTCTTGGGTCATCGGCATACGGCGTGAGCATGGCGGCGGTGTGTGACTCCACAACCCCATCGAGCATGGTCTTCACGACTCCCCCGGCAAGCCAGTCGTCGTGATAGGTGCGGCGGGCCTTGTCCAGGCTGCTGCGAATTTCGGGCGTCAGTCCAGGCGGATCCAGAAAATAAGCAATATAGAACCTTGCAGTAAGCTCACCGTTTCTGCGCAGCTCGTCATACAGATCGAAATACTCGAAGTCGCCTCCAGCGCTGTGAATACGCGTGACTCCGTGGCTGCGTGCCTCCATCAGTCCGGCCCGCAGCGCCTTAATGCGCTCTTCTCTGGTGGGTTCGGGTACAACTCTTCTCACCAGTTCGCTAGCGGATTCCTTCAGAGCACCCGTGGGGGTCCCTTGCGCATCGCGCACAATCTTGCCGTTTGGCGGATCAGGAGTATCACGGTCAATACCGGCGAGTTGTAAGGCCTTACTGTTGGCCCAAGTGGTATGCCCGTCGAAGCAAGTGAGCAACACAGGGCGGTCGCTGACAACCTTGTCGAGATATTTCTTGTCCGGCAGAGCAGATTTGCCAAATGCGTCATACTGCCATCCCATCCCCTCGATCCATCCGCTGCCCGGATGGGTCGCCGCATATTCCTTTACACGCTTCTGAATATCGGCAATGGTCTTGGTATCGTCGAGCTTCACGCCGAGAAGCGTCATCGATCCTTCCATAAAGTGGACATGTGCATCGCCGAAGCCCGGCAACAGGAGGTGACCGCGGGCATCGACCACAGGCGTGTTCTTACCCGCATATCTCATGACCTCTTCGTTCGTGCCTACGGCAATGAATTTACCGTCCTTGATCGCGACTGCTTCGGCCCAAGGCTGAGATGGATTCACCGTGTAGATCTTCGCGCGTATAACGATCAAGTTCGCGATTGAGGAGCCGGACTGAGCGTTGCCGACACCGCACACCACCGCAAGCAAGCTGAAGGAGAGAAAGAAAGACACAGCGGAACGTAGAATAAGTCGCAGTGCCATTGTTTGTTTTCGATTCCCTTTAGAACGTTGGCGGTGTGTTCACCCAAAGCACCACCGTCTTGATTTTTCCCGAGTTCCGCCAGGCGTGTGGCGTATTGCTCTCGAAATAGAAGCTGTCTCCGGCGCGAAGCTTGTGCGCCTGTCCGTCCAGTTCGATATCCAGCACTCCTCGCAATACAAACAGGAATTCTTCTCCCTCATGCGCATACGATTCACCGCTCCCCGCTCCCGGCGCGATAGTGAAAAGGTGCGGTTCCATCACCGTATTTCCCCAGGCCAGCAGCTCCATTTGGACGCCCGATCCTGCATCCAGCGTTTTTCTGTCTTGGGGACGCACGCGGTACGGGTTGGCCTTCGCGGGATCAAAGAAATCAAGAATGTTGAGCTGGTAAAAACGCGCCAGCTTGCGCAGTGTGCCGACCGAAGCGGTCATATGCGACCGCTCGATGGCACTGAGAAAGCCGGCAGAGATTCCCACCTCCTTCGCCACCTCGGCCAGAGGTAAGTGACGACTCACCCGCAGTTGACGCAGGCGCGAGCCGGTGGCGTTTGCGCTATTCCCGCGGCCGCTCTTCACCATTCCTTGCGATTTCAGGAGTTCGACAATCGCGGGGGCGTTCAATCCTCTTACCCGGCTCAAGAAGCGCGCCCGCTTGAGAACTTTCAAGTCTTCCTGCGAATAAAGCCTGTATTTGCTGTCGGTTCGTGCGGGGCGAATGATGCCCAGCTTCTCCCAGGAACGGATGACCGAGGCCGAGACTCCCGTCTGCTCGGCGACTTCGCCGATCTTCAGGCGCGCTCGGGTTGCCGCCGATGGGTCGCCCTGACTCTTCTCTTGATCCATGCCTTTCGGGGTGCCGCTTGACAAGCTGCGATATGATTCTCTAACCTTGCGGAATTATAGCAAGGTTGCTGTTCTCCGGTAAAAGTTCGTCTCTCTCGCGCTCAAGTTTTACATTTTCTGCGGATCCTGAGTGGGGGCTTATGATCAGGTTTGCTATTCGTCTCTGTGTTCGTGCGGGTCTCTCCGCTTTGCTCATTGTCAATTTCGCTGCTGTGGCAACTGCGCAAAGCACGGGAGGCAGAATCAACGGTCGCCTCACCGATCCCAGCGGAGCCGTGATTCCCAATGCAAACGTCACGCTGATTAATGAAGCAACTGGTGTCAGCACCCATACGCAGACGAACAAAGGTGGGGATTATGCCTTCCCAACCGTGGCCGTGGGAACTTATACAGTGGAATTCGAGGCCCCGGGGTTCAAAAAACTCACGCGTCGGCAAATTGCCCTCGATCTGAACCAGACCCTCGCGGTAAACGAGACTCTTGAGCTCGGCGCAGCGACGGAAACGGTCGAGGTAACTTCCGAGGCTCCCCTCATTGACACCAGCTCAACTCAACTCGGAGCCACAGTCGATTCTCTGATGGCGACGCAGTTGCCCCTCAACACTCGCGACACTTACCAGCTTCTCCAATTGCAGCCCGGCGTTATGTCTAATGTGGGCGGAAGCAACACCATCGCTTACGGTAGCGACCAGCCCGGTGTGGTTTCCGTCAATGGTAGTCGTGGCCGTGCCAACAACTTCAATGTGAACGGTGGTGACGCCAACGACCTGTTCGCGAACCTGCCGACAGTACAACCCAGTCCCGACAGCATTGCCGAATTTCGGGTACTCACCAACACCTTCGACGCCGAGTACGGACGCAACTCCGGGGCGGTGGTCAACGTGGTCACCAAGTCAGGCACCAATGAGTTTCACGGCAATGCGTTCGAGTTCTTCCGCAACAGCGTGCTGAACGCGCAGGGATACTTCAACGTCACCAAGCCGCAGTTCCAGCAGAACCAGTTTGGCGGTACCCTAGGCGGACCGATCAAGAAAGACCGCGCGTTCTTCTTCCTCTCTTACGAGGGACGCCGCGTCAAGCAGGGCATTCCCAGCGCGCAGTTTTACGTTCCCGATCAGAACCAGCGCAACGGCGATTTCAGCTCCGTTACTGGCGGGTTCTCCGGCCAGATCATCAATCAGGGTGTAGCTGACCTCTTCAATAACCGCCCGGGCTGCCTTGGCGCGCTCGGATTAACTACACCGCTTTCGACCCAAGGCGACACCGTACCGATTCCCTACTCGTCGATCTTGGTCAATAACCAGATCCCTACGCCGTGCATGGATCAGACGGCCGTGGCATTGATGAACCTGTACGTGCCGTTACCGAATCAGTCCGGAAACCTCTTTCAATCCGTTCCCAACCAGATCGTGAATGGGGATCAGGGTTCAGCGAAGTTCGACTACCGCCTCACCAATAATCAGAACCTGAATGTCTACTACTACATCAACGACTCGCTGACCACGCAGGCTTTCTCGTTCTTTCAGGCTGCGGGCGCTAACGTTCCAGGTTTCGGCTCTTACATGCCGACCACCGTTCAACAGGTGAACGTCAACCACGTCTGGACGATCAACAACAGCCTGGTCAACGAAGCTCATTTCACCTACATGCGCGAGAACCAGACTGGATTTCAGCAGCCGCTAAAAACCAACCTCGTGCAGGGCTCGTGCGGCAGCCTCGTGCCTGCCAGCCAGTGCTTTAATGACCCCAACAATCCCGGTGCGGGAATTAGTCCTGGCCTGGGTGCAAAGTATGAAGGGGTTCCGTTCATCGTGGTGCCTGGGTCGTTCTCCATCGGAAATAACTTTGAGGGCCAGCTTCCGCAGATCGGTAACAGCTACACTTGGGCCGACAGCCTCAGCAAACAGCTCGGCACACACGCCTTGAAGTTCGGCGCCGACATTCGCTACATGCAGTTCAATCAGACGCTGTATTACAACGTAAACGGGTACTTCCAATACAACAGTTCCGATCCGAACAGCCCCGGCCTGCTCGCCGACCCGGTGAACGGAATTTACAACTATCTTCCTGATTACCTGCTCGGGCTTCCTTACAGCTACTCCCAGGGTTCGGCGCAAACAGAGCATATACGAAGCAACGCCTATTATCTCTTTGCCCAAGACAGCTGGCGGATCAGATCGAATGTCACGCTGAATTATGGGCTTCGCTGGGAGCTCGACACGCCACAGGCAGATGCTCTCAAGCACGTGCAAACTTTTCGCCCTGGTCAGGCGACGACCAAATATCCTTGCCAGCTCTCCCCCAACAGTTCTCTCGCGCAGTTGTACGGATCAACCGACTGCAGTCCCACCGGACCCGCTAATTCTGTCTTCCCGTTGGGATTAGTCGTGCCGGGCGACCAGGGCATTCCTCCGGGCATGACGCAGACGTACTACAAAGCATGGGCGCCACGCATCGGTATCGCCTGGAGTCCCAGCGCCGATAAGGGATGGCTGCGCAAGATCACAGGCGCGCCCGGTACGCTCACCATCAAAGCCGGTTATGGCATCTTCTACAACCCAATTGAGCAGTTAGTGATGGAGCAATTCGGGGCTGAACCGCCATTCGGCGGCAGCAATACCATTTACTACACCAACTTCAACACTCCATTTGTGGACCAGACCGGAAATCAGTATCCCAATCCGTTCAACGGAATCATCTCTCCGCCACAAGGCACGCCCGTAGACTGGTCGGTCTATCGGCCCATTCTTCTCTATGGCGACATGCAGCCGCACATCCGCACGCAGTATTCCGAGCAGTACAACCTCACGATTCAGCGGGCACTCGGCAGGAACATGATGATGCAGATTGGCTACGTCGGATCTCAGGGACATCGTCTGCTGATTACGCACGATGTGAACTACGGGAACACGCAGTCATGTCTGGATTTGATGAATTTGTCCGCTGCTAATAATGATCCCAGCTACACCTGCGGACAGAATTACTCGGACAATTCATTCTTCATTCCGCCCACTGCCACACTGCCGGCCAACTTCACGCTCCACCTTCCTTATGGAGGGCCCAACGGAGCGCCGTTCACGGTCAGCGGAGGGCCCAACGGCACACCGGTCTCGGCAATTGCGCCCAACGGCATTACGCTGGTTGGGTTGCGCCAGTACTCGTCACCGTTCTGCCAGCCGCTTACCGGCACCGGGTGCCCTCCCGATGGTATCCCGGTGTTCTCCAGCATCTTTGCCGAGGACACCATCGGCAATTCCAACTACAACTCGTTTCAGGCAATGGTCCAGCGCAATTTCTCCCGCGGATTGCAGTTCCAGGCTGCCTACACTTGGGCCAAGTCCTTTGACTACGGCTCGACGTTCGAAGGATCGCTGAATCCTGTCGATCCACGTTTGAGCTATGCCCTCTCAGAATTCGATGCACGCCAGCGGTTCGTATTCAACGCCTACTGGCAGTTCCCGGTGCCCCAGTACCGGGGAGCGAAGGGTGTACTGCTCAACGGATGGGCCACGTCCGGAATCGTTACTTTGCAGTCCGGTTTCCCGATCCGCATCACTTCTGGCGGACAGGACAACGAGCTAAATACCAGCTTCTTCTTTGAATCGGCGGGACAGCCGAATCAGATGCAGGCGTGGAAGACGCAATCACCGCAGAGTCATAACAACTACTACTTCAATCCAAATGTCTTTTCGCTCGACCCGAATTCTATTAACTACCTGACCGGCCAACCGCTGCTGGGCACCTATGGCAATACCCCACGTACTGTGTGCTGCGGACCTGGCATTGCCAACGTCGATATGACGCTGGAGAAATCCACTAAGATCGGCGAGCGGGTGAATACGCTGTTCCGGGTTGACTTCTTCAACCTGTTTAATCATACCCAGTTCTACAACCCGGTGGGCGACGCCACCAGCTTGCAGTTCGGTCAGGTCACCACCACACGCGATCCCCGCTTGGTTCAGTTTGCTGTGAAAGTTTCGTTCTAACTCGAGGCCGGCGCGACGCCGGCCCCCATTCTTGATCATTCTTAGGAGAGTTTTATGCACGAGCAGTTGCGCGACGAAATCGCAATTTTCGAAAAGCGCACGCCGAAATCTGCCGAAGCCCACAAGCACAACCTGAAACGCTTGCCGCTGGGCGTGGCGAGCAATTACCGCGCTTACGATCCGCACCCAATCTTCGTTAAGGAAGCTAAGGGTAGTAAGTTTTGGGATCTCGACGGTAACCAATACATCGACCACAATCTCACGTTTGGGGCGTTGATGGCCGGGCACTGCCACCGAGCCGTGATGAAGGCCGTCGAGAAGCGTCTCTCCACCGGCACCATGTTCGGTATGCCCCATGACATGGAGTGGGAACTCGCGGAAGTCATCTGTGAGCGTTTCCCCGTGGAAATGGTGCGCTTTGGCAACAGCGGCACCGAAGCGACGATGCATGCGGTTCGCCTCGCTCGGGCCGCCACCGCACGTGACCGCATCATCAAATTCGAGGGCGGCTATCACGGACTGCACGATGCTGCGCTGGTCAGCGTGAAGCCGCATCTTGACGAGGTTGGCGATTTCAAGGCTCCTAACTCGGTGCCGGGTGGTCTCGGTGTGCCAAAAGCGAGCCTCGCCAATGTCCTCGTCGCTAGCTTTAATGATCTGGACTCCGTCGCATACCGATTCCAGCAGTACCCCGGAGAAATCGCAGCCATTATTCTCGAACCGATCATGATGAATGTCGGCTTGTGTATGCCAGAGCCGGGCTTCCTGGAAGGACTTCGGAAGCTCTGCGACCTGAACGGCGCATTGCTGATCTTCGATGAAGTAAAGACCGGTGCGAAACTCTGCTGGGGTGGCGCCTCGGAATACTTCGGCCTGAAGCCTGACATGATCTGCCTGGCCAAATCTATCGGCGGAGGCCTGCCGCTGGCAGCTTTCGGCGCATCGAAAACCGTGATGGATCTCATCTCGCAGCACAAGGTGTTCCACGGCGGTACCTACAACACCAATCCCGTCTCGATGGCAGCGGGACTGGCGACTTTCCGCGAAGTACTCACCCGCGACAACTACGCACATGTTGAGAAGCTCTCACATAAGCTGGTGACCGGTTATCGCCAAACCATCGCGCAGGTTGGTCTGAGCGCATACGTAGCCTGCGCCGGCGCTAATGGCGCGCTGATGTTTGCGCCGAAAGAGGTTCGCAACTACCGCGACTGGCTGAAGGTCAATACCAATCTCTGGAAGCAGTACTGGTTTGCCATGGTTAACCGCGGTGTCATGGCGCAGCCCTACTGGTGGGATGAGCAGTGGACCATCTCGGTGCAGCATACCGAAGAAGACATTGCATTCCATTTGCAGGTTTTCGCAGAAGTTGCCCCGGCCCTGGCTGAGGCACAGAAGGAGAAGGAAGCCGCCGTAGCGGCTCGGTAGAGCACCTTTGGCCCCCAATGTCCTGGTCTAGGCGGACTTTAGCCCACGCAGAATTCGCAGCTGATCACCTTGTCGAACACCCAACAATCCGAGCCCGCCCACCTCAAGCGTGTCCTGGGGCGCTGGGACCTTGTTCTTCTCTTCGTCGTCGCCATCGTCAATTTGAATGTGGTTCCCGCCGTCTCTGCCTCGGGAGGAATGACCGTATGGCTGTGGCTCATTTCGCTGCTGTTGTTCTTCTGCCCACAAGGCATGGCCGTCGTCGAACTGTCACATCGGTATCCTGGTGAAGGCGGCATCTATCTCTGGACCAAGAAAGTCTTCGGCGACTTCCACGGTTTCCTCTCCGGCTGGTGTTACTGGACGAACAACATCTTCTATGTCCCTACTGTCGTTCTGATCTTTCTTGGCATCGCAGTCTTCGCGGCCGGACCGAAAGCCGTCGGCTTGGCCAACAATCCGCTGTTCACGTTTCTGAGCGCGCTGACCCTTCTTGTGTTACTCGCCATCCTGAATGTGATCGGCCTCGGCGTGGGCAAGTGGGTCAACAACATCGGCGGCATCGGCACCGCCATCGCCTCTCTCGTCCTCATTGGGCTGGGCATAACAGTGACTCGGCAGTTCGGCATGAACTTGACCCTGCACGACATGCGCATCCCCTTCGATTTGAGTCTGTTGTCCGTCTTCGGCGTGGTGTGCTTTGCATTGATCGGCCTCGAGCTGGCCTCCGTCATGGGAGACGAGATTCAGGAACCCCGCAAAAATGTGCCCTTCGCCGTGGTATGGGGAGGCCTCATCTCGGGCTTCCTCTATGTTGGTTGCACCATCGCGCTTCTCATTGCCGTGCCACGAACCGAAATCTCGGCATTACAGGGCGTACCTCAAGCCGTGAGCAGCATGTCCGCCAAGGTAGGACTTCCCTGGCTAATTTCGCCCTTTGCCTTCGTATTGGCAATCTCCATCGCAGGGATAGCTTCTGCTTGGCTCTCCGGTTCAGCTCGGATTCCGTTCGTCGCTGGACTTGACTCATACTTGCCGAGCGCCCTTGGCAAACTGCACCCCAAATTCTCCACCCCTTACATCGCATTATTCGTGCAAACCGGCATCTCGATCGTGTTTCTTGCCATGAGCTTCATCGGCGCACAGGTCAAAGAAGCGTTTCAAACATTACTCGATCTGGCTGTCGTGCTGAACCTTGTCCCTTTTCTTTATGTCTTCGCAGCCCTCGTTCGTTTGTCTGCCAGCGACTCGCGCGAAGGAGGCTATTACAGTCCACTGAGCCTTCGTCTGGCCGGCCTCAGCGGATTCATCGTCACCTGCTTCGGCATCGCTCTGGCTTTCTTCCCGCCCCCAAACATCTCCTCGAAGCTCGCCTTCGAAATCAAGATGTGGGTAGGCAGCATAGCACTGCTGCTCCTTGCAGGGTTCTTTTTCTTTGTGTACGGCAATCGCAAAGCCGCCCGGCAGACCAGTTCTGCCGGGCATCGGATTTCGGAGATTGTATGAGCGCAACTGCCATAGCCACCGCGCAGAAATACCAGATGTTCATCAATGGCGAATGGACCGCCAGCGACAGCGGCAAAACCTTCCCGGTGTACGACCCTTCCACCGAACAGATCATTGCCGAAGTTCCCGATGCCAACGCGAAAGATATCGATCGAGCCGTTGCCGCGGCGAAAGAAGCCTTCGAAAACGGTCTTTGGGGCTCCAGCACCGCGCAGGAACGTGGCCGCGTGCTCTTCAAGCTCGCCGAAGTCGTTCGCCAGAACCTGCCCGCGCTGGCGGAACTCGAGGCCCGCAACAGCGGCAAGCCGATTGTCGAAGCGGAGTTTGACATTAACGACGTCGCCACGTGCTTCGAGTATTACGGCGGCCTCGCGACCAAAATCTCCGGCCAGGTGAATCCTGTTCCCGACAATGCGCTGAGCCTTTCACTGAAGGAGCCGGTCGGAGTTGCTGGGCAAATCATTCCCTGGAACTATCCGCTGCTCATGGCGGCGTGGAAGCTCGCTCCCGCCATTGCCGCCGGTTGTACCTGCGTCCTCAAGCCCGCCGAGCAGACGCCGCTCACTGTCCTCGAACTCGCTAAGCACTTCGAGGCCTGCGGTCTTCCCAGCGGCACCGTCAACATCGTCACCGGCTTCGGCGAAACCGCAGGTGCGCCGCTCGTGCAGCATCCCGAGGTCAACAAGGTTGCTTTCACCGGCAGCGCCGCTGTTGGTAAGCTCATCGTCAAGATGGCGGCCGACACGGTAAAGCGTGTCACCCTGGAACTCGGCGGCAAGTCGCCCAACATCTTCTTCGCCGACGCCGATTTCGAAGCTGCCATCGACGGCGCGCTCTTCGGTGTCTTCATAAACCAAGGTGAAGTCTGCTCCGCGGGGAGCCGCATTCTCGTGCAGCGTCCGATCTACAAGAAGTTCGTCGAGGCCATGGTTGAGAAGGCCAGGAACATTAAGCTTGGGCCACCGCTGGATCGCGAAACCAAGATGGGTCCGCTGGTCAGCAAAGAACAGTACGAACGCGTGCGCTCCTATCTCGAGGTCGGGAAGAAGGAAGCCAAACTTGCGTCGGGTGGCGACCGTCCGAGAGACTTAGCTAAGGGCTACTACGTAACACCCACCATCTTCTACGATGTCGACAACTCCGCCCGCATCGCGCGCGAAGAAATCTTCGGTCCTGTGGCAAGTGTGATTCCTTTCGACGACGAAGCCGGCGCCATCAAGATCGCCAACGACTCGCCCTATGGCCTCGCCGCCGCCGTGTGGACGCGCGACATCTTCAAGGCGTTCCGGGCGGTGAAGAAGATCCGCGCCGGAATCGTCTGGGTCAATCACATGCAACCGACATATGTCGAAGCTCCGTGGGGCGGCTTCAAGCAATCTGGATTCGGTCGAGAACTCGGCCCGTGGGGGCTAGAGGAATACCTCGAGACCAAGCTGGTACATGTAAACCTCAACGAAGCGCCCATTGGGTGGTACTGAGATGGGAGCGATCCGCTTACGAACAGCAATCCCGGGTCCACGCTCGCAGGCGCTGCATGCACGGCGCGAGCGGGCAGTTCCGCAAGGGCTTTCGCACGCCACGCCGTTGTACGTTGCAAAGGCTGATGGCGCGCTGGTAGAAGATGTCGATGGGAACGTCTTGATCGACCTTGCCGGAGGCATCGGCTGTCTCAATGTGGGACATCGCAATCCGACGGTTACCTTAGCCATTCACCAGCAGGTTGATCGCTTTCTCCATACCTGTGCCCAGGTCACGCCGTACGAAGACTACATCGCCCTCGCCGAGACAATGAATCGCATCACGCCGGGCGAGTTCCCCAAGAAGACGCTCTTCGTGAACACGGGTGCCGAGGCTGTCGAAAATGCCGTAAAGATAGCGCGTGCCCACACCAAGCGGCCTGCGATCGTCTGCTTTGAAGATGCCTTTCACGGACGCACTCTGCTGGGCCTCGCTCTCACCAGTAAGACGCACCCTTACAAAGCTGGTTTCGAGCCTTTTCCCAGCGACGTCTACCGCATCCCGTATGCTTACTGTTTCCGTTGCTCTTACGGCAAGACCTATCCCCAATGCAATGTTCACTGCGGAACGCAGGCCTTTGAGACATTCTTTCGCCGACACGTTGCCCAAGAAACCGTCGCCGCCATCATCGTCGAGCCGGTACTCGGTGAAGGCGGCTTCGTCGTTCCGCCCACCGAGTTTTTCGCCGACCTCCGCACCATCTGCGATAAACACGGCATTGTCCTCATCGCCGATGAGGTACAGACAGGATTCGCTCGCACCGGGGCGATGTTCGCCTGCCAGCGCTTTGGTCTTGTGCCTGACATTCTTATCACCGCGAAATCGCTGGGCGGAGGCCTGCCCCTCGCCGCCGTCACCGGCAAAGCTGAGATCATGGATGCCGGCTGCCCTGGTGGCTTGGGTGGCACTTTTGCCGGCAACCCAGTTTCTTGCGCTGCCGGTCTTGCGGTAATCCGAGCCATCGAGAAGGAGGATCTCTCGAATCGCGCCGAGCAGCTTGGAGAGGGCTTTAAACGACGCGCACGCAAATGGCAGCAGCGGTGGCCGATTATTGGTGAGGTTCGCGGTCTGGGCGGAATGTGCGCGATCGAGCTGGCAGATCCGGGCACGCGCAAGCCTGCTGCAGAAGAGACGGAACAGATCACACGCTATTGTTATGAGCACGGTGTTGTCGCCCTCTCTGCCGGATCCTTCAGCAATGTGGTCCGCCTGCTGATGCCTCTGGTTATCACTGATGCGCAGTTTGAAGAGGCACTGGACGTTTTGGAAGGCGCCATCGCGGCTAGCGCTGGAGCAAAGCCAGAAGCTGTACAAGCCGTGCATTCGTAACTGTGTACCACAATGTAGGAGATTCGATGATCACCACCGCATCACCTCAAGTCGCCGAGGCTCTGAACTATATCAACGGCGAATGGCGCAAAAGCGCCGCCGAGTGCTTGAACGTCATTAATCCCGCCACCGCGGAAATTATCGGCCGGGTCCCCCTTTCGACTGCCGCCGAAGTAGACGCCGCAGTTGAGGCCGCCGACCGTGTCAAGAACCAGTGGCGGCGCACTCCCCCTGGTGATCGCGCGCAGTATCTCTTCGCCCTCAAGCAGCTTCTCGAAGACCACATCGACGAGCTTGCCCGCACCCTTGTGATCGAAAACGGCAAGACTTTCGCCGAAGCCAAGGCCGAAGTCCGCCGCGCCATCGAAAATGTTGAGGTCGCCTGCGGCATCCCCATGCTCATGCAGGGCTATAATCTGGAAGACATCGCGCCGGGCATCGATGAATCGATGATTCGCCAGCCCATCGGCATTGTGGCCGCTATTACGCCGTTTAACTTCCCGGCGATGATCCCCTTCTGGTATCTGCCTTACGCCATCGCCTGCGGCAACTGTTTCATCCTGAAGCCCTCGGAAAAAGTGCCGCTGACCATGCAGCTTGCCTTCCGCCTCATGGAGCGCCTTAACCTGCCCAAGGGCGTTATCGGTCTGATCAATGGCGGACGCAAAACGGTGGACGCCATCCTCGATCATCCCAAGATTCGTGCCATCAGCTTTGTGGGCTCTACACCAGTTGCCAAGTATATCTACTCGCGTGCTGCCGCCAACGGTAAGCGTGTGCAGTGCCAGGGCGGCGCGAAAAATCACGCAATCGTTCTTCCGGACGCCAATCTCGATACTGCAACTTCCGTCGTCGGCGAGAGTGCGTTTGCCTGTGCTGGGCAGCGGTGCCTCGCCGTCTCCGTCGCCGTTACCGTCGGCGAGGTGCAGAAGAAGTTCCGTGACGCCATTTGCGACTTCGCCAACTCCATTAAGATGGGCTATGGCCTCGATGAGGGCGTGAAAATGGGACCCGTCATCACCCCTGACAGCCGCACGCGCATCGAAAGTCTCATCGCAAAGGGAGCCAGCGAAGGCGCCGCTATTGCTCGTGACGGCCGGGGCGCCAAGGTTTCGCTCTACGAATCGGGCAACTTCGTCGGACCTACTGTCATTGACGGCGTCGCACCAACCAGCGAACTGGCCGCAACCGAAGTTTTCGGCCCCGTGCTGAGCCTCGTGCAAGCGAATACTCTCGAAGAGGCCATTCGCATCATCAGCCAGAGCGAGTACGGCAACGCCGCTTCGTTGTTCACCACCAGCGGGGCTACCGCACGCCGCTTCAGATACGAAGCCCCCTCGGGCAATATCGGGATCAACATCGGCGTTGCCGCCCCCATCGCCTACTTCCCCTTCAGCGGCTGGAAGGCCAGCTTCTTCGGCGATCTGCACGCGCAAGGCCGCGACGCTATCGAGTTCTACACCGAAAAGAAGGTGGTCATCGAACGCTGGGTTTAGTCCGGTTTTGAAAGGGCACGGCTTCAGCCGTGCCGAATAACCGTCTGCAGGGCACGCCTTTAGGCGTGCCGATTGGCTGCAATTCTTGAATCGAGCCGGCTTTAGCCGGCGGCACAGGCAGAGGCAAACATCATGAGCAACACCATCCAGCAATACCAAGATTTCGTTATCACTGGGTTTGTGAAAGCCGTGCAGCCTGTTGTTGCCGCAAGTGCGGAAGGCTGCATCATCCACGATGCTTCCGGCAAGGATTACCTCGACTGCTTCGCCGGCATCTCGGTCGTCAATTCTGGACACTGCAATCCCAAAGTCGTTGCCGCCGCGAAAACGCAACTCGACAAGCTGGTTCATTGTGCCTCGTACATCTATCACTCGCCCGCCACCGGCGAGCTGGCCGAGAAGCTGGCGAGCATCATGCCTTCTCCCCGCCTGCGAAAATCCTTCTTCGCCAACAGCGGAGCTGAAGCCATCGAGGGCGCGATGAAGGTCGCGCGCCTCTACACCGGCAAGCACGAAATTATCTCGCTTCACGCCTCCTTCCACGGACGCACCTGGGGCACACTGAGCATCACCGGCAACCAGGGACGCAAGAAGCGCGGCGGACCCTACGCGCCGGGTGTCGCATTCACTAACGCGCCCTATGTTTATCGTTCGCCGTGGCCCGACGATCCCCGCCGCTGCGTTGACTTCTGGGCACAGTCGCTGGAAGAGGTAATCCGCTTCTCCACCGCGGGCGATGTAGCTGCCTTCATCGCTGAGCCTGTAATGGGAGAAGGTGGAATCATTGTTCCCCCGCCCGACTATTTTCGCAAGATCAAGAAGGTGCTTGACCGCCACAGCATCCTTTTCATCTGCGACGAGGTGCAGTCCGGCTTCGGACGCACCGGCAAGATGTTCGCCATTGAGCACTACGGCGTTGAGCCGGACATTCTCGTAACCGCCAAAGGTATCGCTGACGGGTTTCCGCTGGGGGCGTTCACCACGTGCGACGAAATTGCCGCGTCCTTCAGGCCCGGCGATCACCTGTCGACCTTCGGCGGCAACCCGGTTTCCTGTGCCGCCTCACTGGCTAATATCGAGTACATGCTGGAAGAACGACTTTGTGAGCACTCGCTGGAGAAGGGCGAGTATCTCATAGGCCTGCTGAACCAGCTCAAGCGCGAGCAACCGCTCATCGGCGAGGTGCGCGGACTTGGCTTGATGGCCGGCATCGAGCTTGTACTGGACGAGAAGAAGACGCCTGCTGCCGCCGAAGCCGAAGGCGTTCGCGACCACTGTCTCACTGCCGGAGTGCTGGTCGGGGTCGGGGGCGTATATGGGAACGTCGTCCGCGTGCAGCCGCCGCTGGTAATCACCAAGCAGCAGATCGACCAAGCAGTAAGTGCAATTGCCGGTGCACTCGAGCAGGTGCAGGCGAAATCCGAAGCAACCGCTGCAGGCTGAATCCGGCTCATAATTTGTAAGGCGGGCAGGACGCCTTCGCTTCGCAGCCCGCCTCGCAGAAACGATTGATCGCACAGACGAGGTCTCTTATGAGCCAGGCAACTTCCATCCCCACCCGCAGCTTTGGTTTCTACCTGAATGGTGATTCTCACAGCCGAGGGCGTGAGTTCGTCGTCAGCTCTCCCTACGATCACCAGCCAATAGCCGTGGTGTACGAGGCCACGAACGAAGACGTGGAAATCGCAATCCGCTCGGCGGTCGAAGCATTCGCGGTGACTCGCAAGATGAGCTCATTCCAGCGCTCGTCGGTTCTCCGCAAAGTCGCCGACGGGATTCGCCAGCGCCGCGAAGAGTTTGCCCGCACCATCTGCCAGGAGGCCGGCAAGCCCATCAAGACCTCCCGCATCGAAGTGGACCGCGGCATCTACACCTTCGAGGTAGCGGCCGAAGAAGCCACTCGCATTTACGGCGAGTACATTCCGCTCGACACGCTGGAATCTACCGCCGGGCGCTGGGGCCTCCTGCGTCGGTTCCCGCTAGGGCCGGTATTTGCTATCACCCCCTTCAACTTCCCGCTCAACCTCGTAGCCCACAAAGTCGCTCCTGCCATCGCCGCGGGGTGCCCGCTGATTCTGAAGCCTGCGCCGCAAACCCCCATCACAGCATTGATGCTGGCGGAAATCGTCCACGAAGCTGGATGGCCGGAGGGCGCGCTTGCCGTTTTCCCGCTCTCTAACGAAGACGCCGCGCTACTAGTCAGCGATGAGCGCATCAAGTTGCTGACCTTCACCGGCAGCGCCGCTGTCGGTTGGACCCTGAAGAGTAAGGCCGGCAAGAAGCGGGTAACTTTGGAGCTCGGGGGAAATGCGGCAGTTATCGTCCACGGCGACACCGATCTCGCTTATGCCGCCCATCGCTGTGTGGTTGGCGGCTTCGCCTACGGCGGACAGACGTGCATCTCGGTACAGCGCATCTGGGTCGAGCGGTCGGCTTACGACAAGTTCACGAAGTTGCTGCTCGACGGAGTTCACAAGCTCAAGCGCGGCGACCCGATGGAAGAAGACACTGATGTTCCGCCACTTATTCGCGAATCCGACGCTACCCGGGCGGCCCTCTGGGTGGATGAAGCCGTGAAAGCCGGAGCGAAGGTGCTCGCGGGCGGCAAGCACAAGGGGGCGTTCGTGGAACCCACGGTGCTGACAAATACAACATCGGACATGCGCGTCAACTGCGCCGAGATTTTCGCCCCGGTGGTGACTGTCGAGCCCTATGATGACTTCCGCCACGCAATTAGTGAAGTCAACGCTTCTGTGTTCGGCCTTCAAGCTGGGGTATTTACGCATGACGCTCGCCTAGTCCAGATGGCCTTCGAGGAACTGGAGGTTGGAGGCGTAATCGTAGGCGACGTCCCCAGCTTCCGGGTGGACCAGATGCCTTACGGGGGAGTCAAGGACTCCGGCTTCGGACGTGAGGGCCTGCGCTTCTCTATCGAGGACATGACCGAAGCGAAGCTGATGGTGATGGCGCTCAAGTAGAGAGGAAAGCACACAGCGAGACCCCGACCATTTAACGTTGGAGCCGCCCGGCAGGGCGCTTGGCAGATGGTCAGCGCGGGCGTGCCGCCAGCTTCTGGCAATTGTGCTTTGAGCACCCCGTTTTGCCCTTGACCCCGGAGAAGGCGTTTAGGAAGTCGCCTAAGTCATCGCCTCCACGAGACACGCAGTAAGGTAAAACAGGACGAGGCTTGGTTACGGCTGGGAGCCGGCGGCGCCGAGGAGATCAGCTTCCGTAGCTTCGCTCGCTTCCGAGTTAGGGGAGCTCCGCAGAGGCTTTCCCGAGTACTTTTCGAACACCACGATGTGCAGCACGGGTTGGCGCTCCTCGATGGGATCGACCAATCCCTTCTGCTGCAAGGGCTGCAAGTAGCCACGGATCCATTGGTATTGCGTGGTGGTTAACCCACGACGCGACAGGTCCACGCTCACACCGGCAAGATGGGTGGAAGCTGTGTCACCCCAAGCAGGCGCTGCATAATGGTTATGGCGGCGGAGATAAGCCTGCTGATCGGCAGTTCTGACCAGTGAGTTCACCAGCAAGGCAGTGTGAAACTGCTGATAGTAAGCTTGGCTAAAATCCTGCAGAAAATCGCGCGTCCAGGGACGGCAGTATCGGCGTGTATCGGTGAGATTATCGGCGATCTTCAGCGCTTCAGTCTCGTTTACGGGGACCAGGTCGTTGGACAACTCCGACTGCACCAGGTCGAACTCGCTGTTCATGCGCTGGACCTGCGACTTGTCCAGCTCCACGTTTTGCTCTACCAGCTTGTCATGGGAGCCGGGAAACATCGGCGACCACTTGGCGTAGTACGAATGGTGTTTCGAGCTGTAATGAGCAGCCGTGGAAGAAGAGCTCTTGCGGTGTGTCTTGTGGGCTTGCGTGGTCTGGACAGCGGCAGAGGAAGAGATGCCTAGCAGCAGGCAGGCAAGCAGCGGGACGATCGCTCGAATTCGCCTACCGGCACGCGATTGCCCGGTAACGAACGATTGGCCAGAGTACAGGGTTGTTGTCACCTCTACTGTTTTCATCTTTGGTCAAAAAAGGCCAAGTAAAAGCAGCGCGACTTTCTTACTCTCGCATTACAACACATTGGCAGGGGGCTTCGCCAGTGGTTTTCGGGCCGAAATCTACCCAAAAAGTTGCACGAAATAAGATGGCATTTGCGGCAGCCAGGTTGCTCAGGGCGAGTCAGTTAGTACCGCGATAGACGATCTCGGTGACGGTGCAGTCATCGCTAAGCGGTACGCTGCCCCTAAAAGTCGAGACCGCCTTTACGATTCCGTCTAATCCGTCGGAACAGCAATTGTCGAGGCGTTCGTTGCCAAAGAATTCGCCGTCTGAATTTTCCGCTTCGGTCACACCATCGGTGACGACTACGAGGCGGTCCCCCGGCTTGAGCTGGTGCCGGGCGGAGCTGAATTTGGCAATCGGAATTAATCCAACCGGGAGGTTGCCGTCTTCCAGGCGTTGAACGCTGCCATTCGAAACAACCAGCGGCGGCACATGGCCGCAATTCATGAGTTCCACCTCGCCGCCGGGGGAAATCCTGGCGATCACGAGTGTGGCGTATTTCTGGCCACCAATCTTTTCGAATAGAAAGCGGTTAACGGTACCAAGCATCTCTGCCAGATCAGTGTCTTCGGCAAGGTGAGAGTAGAGCATTCCTTGCAGGATGGAGGCCACCACCGCGGCTGAGACGCCTTTACCGGAAACGTCAGCGACGATGAGCGAAAGGCCCTGCTCGGTACAGACCAGGTCGAAGAAGTCGCCACCGATGTCCTTACAGGCGTAGCTGACGGCGTTGACTTTGGCGTAGGGCACTTCGGGTACGGTAACCGTCATCAAGCCCTGTTGGATCTGGGCTGCGATGGCCATTTCCTGCTGCACTCTCCGGGCCGCTTCTTCCGCTTCAACCAGGGCGGCATTCTCGACCAGAGCGGCCGCGCCGTTGGCGATGGTGCGCAAGATGTCCTGGCTTACCAAGGACAATTTGCCCGACAGGAAATGGGAGTCGAGATACATCACGCCCAGCAGGTCGGCAGTATTGGCCTTGGTTGCCTCGGCGGGCTTGCCCTGAATGCCGGCGCGGCGCAGCGGAATGCAGATGATGCTCTTGAGGTTCTGAGCCACTACGCTTTCGCGGTTGAGAATTTTCTCGCTCTGGGAGGTATCGGTGACAAGGAATTCCGAAGCGCTGGTGGCTGCCTCGCGAAGGGCGGATTTGGAAATGGTGGTGTCGTCGTGAATGGCTACGCCGTCTTTATCCCGGCCGGCAACCATCTTGAGTTCGCCGCTACTGAGGTCGCGCAGGAAGACAAATCCGCGCTCTGCTTTGGTGAGGCGCAGCGACGCCTCGAGCAAGGTCTGCAACACGTCTTCGAGGACATTGGTGTTGTTCAGTTTTCGCGCCGCCTCAAGAAAAACGTTGAGCATCTCGAGGTCGGAGCCCGTACCCGTACTAGGCTTCCAGGAAGAAAATTGGCTTATGAATTGCTGCGCGATACTGGAATCGGAGCGATCAGGGTTGAAGAGCACGAACGATGCGCCCTGAATACCGAATTCGAGGCGGTCATTGCGCGTCAGTTTGCGGCGAGTGGTACGCTCGTTATTGACAAATGTGCCTTGGCGGCTATTTCTGTCCTCGATGTAGACTCCGTCGTTTTCGCGCATGAAAACGGCGTGTTCACGCGAGACGCGTGGATCGGTGAGCACCAGGTCGCGGTCTTTCAGGCGTCCGACGGTAAAGGGAAAGTGGTCGAGTACGATTTTGCGGCGGTCGGTGCCTTCCACCAGTACCAACGTCATCGGATCGCTGCCGGTGGAAAGATCGTACTTCCGCACCCAGATTCCAGTCGCAGACATCGCAGGATTCTTCCCTCCTGATTCCCGCTTGCAAACTTTACGAGATTGGTCGCAAGGACTATATTCCAAGCGCAACCAATCACATAGTATAGCCTGCTTTCGTCCATGCTAAAGAGAGTCCGTTCTTCCCTAACCCGCACGGTACTGTTTGCGTTTATTGGCGTTACCAGCGCCCAAAACCAGCCTTCAGCCGCCATTTCGGGATTCACGCCGGCCGGGGCAGCCGCCGAGGCCAAGCTGGAGAGCCAGCTCAAGTCGGCCATCTCCACCGACCGTATCGGCCAGTATCACCGGTATTTCACCTCCGTGCCGCATCCCGCTGGCACGAAGGCCGACTACGAGGTGGCGCACTATATTGCCGAAGAGTGGAAGAAGCAGGGCCTCGAAGGTGTCGCAATTCGGCAGTACGACGTGCTGGGCACGCGTCAGGTCTCGACGTCGCTCGAGATGGTTGCGCCAAAGAAATACACGGCGGTACTGCGCGAGCAGCCTTACGATATCGATCCCGACACAAAGAATCCTGAGGTTTCTTCCGCCTGGATTGGCTTTTCCTCGAGTGGCGAGGTCACGGCACCGGTGGTGTACGCGCACAGCGGGAATCCCGAAGACTACCAACTCTTGCGGCAGCAGGGGATCGACGTGAAGGGAAAGATCGTGCTGGTGCGGTATTCGAATCCATACAGCTATCGCGGGTTCAAGGCGCTGACGGCGCAACGGATGGGCGTCGCGGCACTGCTGATTTACTCCGATCCGGCGGAGGATGGATACAAGAAAGGCAAGGTGTTCCCGGAAGGGCCGTGGGGACCTGAGTCGCACATTCAGCGCGGAGCGATTACCTATGACTTCATGGTGCCGGGCGATCCGTTGACGCCGGGGTGGGCTTCGCTGCCGGGGGCGAAGCGAATTCCCGAGACTGAGGCAGTGTCGCTGCCGCATATCATCGCTCTGCCTCTGTCGTGGCACGATGCCAAGCCGCTGTTGGAGAACATGGACGGCCCGGTCGCTCCCACGGACTGGCAGGGCGGGCTGCCGATTACGTATCGGCTCGGCGGTTCGGTGGTTGCGCACCTAAAGGTTGAAATGGACAACTCGACGCAGCCTTATTACGTGGTGGAGGCTCGCATCAAGGGCAGCGAATATCCGGACGAGTGGGTGCTGTTGGGAAATCATCATGATGCGTGGGTATATGGCGGGGTGGATCCATCGAGCGGCACCGCATCAATGATGGAGATGACGCGGGCGTTTGGCGCAATGTTGAAACAGGGCATACGGCCGAGGCGAACCATAGTATTCGGGAGCTGGGATGGGGAGGAGATTGGCCTCACTGGTTCGACTGAGTGGGGTGAGCAGTTCTCTGATGAGCTCCGCACGAAGTTGGTGGCGTATCTCAATGTCGATTCGTCCGCGTCTGGGCCGGATTTTCAGGGCGGGGCTTCGGGATCACTGGCGCCCATGCTGGTGGAGACGACGCGCTCGATTGAGGACCCGGGCGGCGGAACGCTGCACGATGCCTGGTTGAAATCGACGGCGGTGGAACGAGAGGAGGAGCACAATCCGCAGCCGGTAAGTGATGCCAATGTTGTGAATACGCGGATCGGCAGCGGATCGGACCATACGGTGTTCTTGAACTTTCTTGGACGGCCCGTGATCACACTGGAATTCGATGGCCCGTATGGCGTGTATCACTCGATGTACGACGATTATTACTGGATGAGCAATTTCGGCGATCCCGGCTATAAGTACCACGCCACGATGTCGCAATTGTGGGGAGTGACAGCATTGCGGCTGGCACAGGCCGATGTGCTGCCGCTGGACTTTCAGTTCTATGGCGAAATCGTCGGCCAGTTCCTGGACGAACTTGCGAAGAACCAGAAATACGATGCCACGAAATTGAATCTCGCGGCCGCGCACAAAGAAGCAAAGGAGCTGGAGACTGCATCGGCACAGGCGGAGGCGCTGATCAAACCGGCGCTGGCTACAGGAAAGCTGAGCAGTGCCCAGTTGGCGGCTGTCAATCAGTTGCTGATGAAAGGCGAGGCCAATTTTGTTCTACCGGAGGGCATTCCCGGGCGGCCCTGGTTCAAGCACATCCTCTACAGTGCGCGCTATACCTACGCGCACCTTGAGCTGCCAGCGATTACCGAGGCGGTTGAATCGGGCAACTGGACTGAAGCTCAGCGGCAGACCGAGATTCTCGTAAATGCGCTGCGTGCCGAGGCGGCGCTGATGCAGCAGGTGGCTGCTGCAGTCGGCGCGCGTTAGAAACGATTTCACCAATGTCAGAACGGCAGAAAAGTTCTTCCGGGCTAAAGCCCGACTGTCTTTTCAATTCTTACGGCGAAGAAGCGAAGGCTCCTATCGTAAACTGGTGGGCACAATTCCAAGGAGATTGCTGGATGAGATTCAAACTCCTCACGGCTGTCGCCGGAGTCGCTATCAGTTTGCTGGCCTCGCTTGCCACGGCACAGGTCCCGCAATTTTCCCCGTTCGCTGCCGATATGCAAATAACTTCCACGCAGGGCCCTCAGGGTAGTCTGCGCGAAATGGATGGAAAGATTTTTGTCGGCGAAGGCCACATGCGCCTGAACGTTTCGGCGCAGGGCCACGAAACCGCGGTAATTACCGACTTTGCCACGAAAACCGTGGACATCCTGATGATCGAACCGAAGATGTACATAGAGCACAAGGTTGGGGCGATGTCGCGTCGTGGACTGAGCAGCCCGACGGAAGACCTGAAGCCCTTCGATCCGAACAACCCTTGCGCCAACCAGCCGGACATTACTTGTAAAAAGATCGGAGTGGAGACCGTCAGCGGGCGCAACTGCGAGCACTGGGAGATCACTGACAAGAACGGCAAGGT